>QHSQ01000275.1 GCA_003221615.1 Candidatus Rokuibacteriota bacterium
GCATCTTCGACACGCTTCAGGCCTACCTGGGCTCCTCGTTCGTCAACTTCTTCAACAAGTTCAACCAGGTGTTCCAGGTCTACATCCAGGCCGACAACGCCTATCGTCTGCAGTCCGACGACTTGCGGCACCTCTACGTTCGAAACCAGAACGGAGAGATGGTCCCGTTGAACGCCCTGATCCAGGTCCGGCAGGTGCAGGGCACCGAGCTGGTCACTCGCTACAACCTCTATCCAGCGGCGTCCATCTTCGGGTCGGCCGCTCCCGGCTTCAGCTCCGGACAGGCCCTCGCCACCATGGAGCAGTTGGCCGCGCAGACGCTGCCGGAGGGCATGGCGTACGATTGGACCTCGACGAGCTACCAGGAGAAAAAGGTCGGCTACCAGGCCTACCTCATCTACGCGCTCTCCATCGTCCTGGTCTACCTCGTGCTGGCCGCGCTCTACGAGAGCTGGACGTCTCCCGCCGCCGTCGTGCTCGTCGTGCCCATCGCCCTCGTGGGAGTCCTCCTGGCGCAGCTGAGCCGCGGCTACGACAACAACCTGTACACGCAGGTCGGCCTGGTCCTGATGATCGCGCTCGCGAGCAAGAACGCGATCCTGATCGTCGAGTTCGCCCGCGACCTCAACCACCGGGACGGCCTCCCCTTCACCGAGGCCGCCGTCGAAGCGACCCGGCGCCGGTTCCGGCCCATCGTGATGACCTCGTTCGCCTTCATCCTGGGCGTCGTGCCCTTGATGGTTGCCACCGGAGCGGGCGCAGCCAGCCAGCAGGCCATCGGCACGGTGGTGTTCGGCGGGATGATGGCCTCGACGCTGCTGGCCATTCCGTTCGTGCCGGTGTTCTACGTGGCCCTCGAGGGGATGAACGAGCGACTGCGGAGGCGGCGGCCCCAGCCTGCATCGCACGGCGAGCCGCATCCGCCATCTCGCCCGGAGGTCGCCCCCCAGTAGGCGAGCACGCGGGTGGCTTACGCGCGGGATTCTGGGATTCTCAGCCCTGCATGAACGCGGCGAGGTCGGGGCTCGGGATCGAGCGGTCGATGTAGCCGAACGTCCCCTTGTCCTTCACCTCGCGCCCGGCCTCGACGAGGTTCGTCATCGCGTAGCGGTAGAGTGACGTGGCCAGGCTGATGCGGCGCACGCCGGCCGCCTCGAGCTCGGCGACGGTGAAGGACTTGCCCTTGATGCCCGCCATGAAATTGACCGGCTTCGAGACGGCCGCGCACACGCCGCGCACTGCGGCGAGGTCGGGCAGGCCCGGCGCCATCAGCACGTCGGCGCCCGCCTTCTCGAACGCCTGCAGTCGCTTGATCACGTCGTCGAGGTTCGGGTTGCCGCGCAGGAAGCTCTCGGTGCGGGCGGTCAGCATGAACGGGAACGGCAGCGCGCGCGCCGCCTGGGCTGCGGCCGCCACGCGCTCGGTGGCCTGGCCGATGTCGTAGAGCGGTCGGTCCTTCTCGCCTGTGGCGTCCTCGACCGAGCCGCCCACGAGTCCCACGCCGGCGGCGAGCCGGATCGTCTCCGCCACGACGGCGGGCGCGTCGCCGAAGCACTTCTCGAGGTCGGCGGACACCGGCAGGTCGGTGGCCTCGACGATCATGCGCGCGTTGGCCAGCGACTCGTCGCGCGTCACTTTGCCGTCGCGCTTGCCGAGCACGCCCGCCTTGGCGCCGCTGGAGGTCGCCAGCGCCTGGAAACCGAGCCCGGCGAGCACGCGCGCCGAGCCCGCGTCCCACGGGTTGGCGATCACGAACGCCCGCGGCCCTTCGTGCAGCGCGCGGAAGCGCGCGGCCTTGTCGCTCTGGCTCGTCGTCATCTCTGGCCTCCTCGCCGTGCGATGATTCGCGCCAGGCAGTGTACAGGAGGAATCGCGATGCCGGGAGTGCGTGACCGAGTCGCCGTCGTCACCGGAGCCGCCAACGGTCTGGGCCGCGAGATCGCGCTGCTGCTCGCGCGCGAGGGCGCGCGCGTCGCGCTGGGCGACCTCGACGCCGCGGGGCTGGACAAGACCGCGGCCGCGATCACCGCGGCCGGCGGCGCCGCCGTCGCCGTCGCCGGAGATCTCACCGAGGAGGCGCCGGCCAACCGGCTGATCGCCACGTGCGTCGAGCGCTTCGGGCGCATCGACATCCTCGTGAACGACGTCGGCGGCAGCCGCAACGCCAAGATCTGGGAGATGAAGGTGGAGGACTGGGACTTCGTGCTACGCCTGAATCTCCGCCCGACGTTCTTGTGCACGCGCGCGGCGGTGCCGCACATGATGCGCCGGCGCAGCGGCCGCATCATCTGCATGTCCTCCGGCGCGCGCGAGGGCACGCCGTGGACCGCATACTACGCCGGCGGCTCGGCGTACTCCGCAGCCAAGGCCGGCGTGCATGGCTTCGTGCGCGACGTCGCGCTCGAGCTCGCCGAGTACGAGATCACCGTCAACGCGGTGGCGCCCGGCCCCATCGACACCGAGCGGTTCGGACCCGGGCTCAAGAAGCTGAACGAGACGGTCGAGTACAGCCCCAACCACATGACACCGCTGAAGCGGCTCGGCCAGCCGTTGGAGGTCGCTCACGCCGTCCTCTTCCTGGCTTCCGATGAAGCTAGCTACGTCACAGGTCACACCCTGGCGGTGACGGGCGGGCGGTGAGCTCGCAGGTTGGTCAGCGTGGAGCGGTGCGGCTCACGCGGCGAGGTCTAGTAGCAGACGGCCGAAGCCCTTGAGGGCCGGCCGGAGACCGAGGGCGCGGAAGGAGGCCCAGATACTGGCCTGGTTCGATGTGACCACGGGCTTGCCGGTGCGTCGTTCCAACTCGGCGACGGCTTCGACGGAGCGCCACGCCGTGCACGAGCAAAGCAGCGCGTCCGCATCGGGCCGGCACACGCGCGAGGCGAAGGCCACGACCTCTTCGGGGTCGTGGTCGTTGATGCCTTGGTTACCGGAGGCGGCGGCCTTGGGCTCGCCCTCGACGTTCAGCACCTCGAAGCCCGAGGCCTCGAGGTAGGCGCGCAGTCGTTGGTTGTTCCAATCGGGGTATGGTGTGGCGACCGACACGCGGCGCGCGGCGAAGCGACGGAGCGCGTCCACCACAGCCGGAGCGGCGGCCACGGCGGGCACACCCGCCGCCTTCGAGATCGTCTGAAGCATATCGCGGTCGTAGCCGGGTCCGCGGTAGAAGCTGCCGGTCGTGCAGCCGTACGCCACCACATTGACGTTCGCGGTGGCCAGGTACTTGGCGCCGGATTCGATCTCGGCGTTCATCCGGTCCATGCCGGCGGCGCCCTCGTCGCCGTTGGTCAGCCACAGGCGTTGGCCGTGGATGGTTACGTCACGGGGCGCGACGAGCTGGAAGTCCGCCTCGAACGTCGTGTTCGTTGAGGGCACCATCACACCGATCCGCTTGCGTAGCGCCATCGCTCACCGCCCGTCGTCGACCTTACGGTCTTCTGATAGTTGCAGCCAATGATGCCGCAGTAGCCGTCCGTCTCGAGAAACCGTCACATATCAACTCGCATCGGTCAAGTCGGCGAAGGCGGCGCGCTCATAGCCGAGACATGCGCGCTGACGACCCTCCAGCCCACGTCGGGGAAGCGCACCCACGTCTGGCTCTGACGGCCGATCGCGTCCTGGCCACGCACCTTGAACTCGAGGTTCACGGTGGCCAGGTCGCGGCCGAGCGTGAGGATTTCGAGACGGATCCGCCTCTCCTTGGTGCCCGGCCCCGGCGGGCGCGCCACCCGGTGTCTGTGGATCTGCGCGAAGCCATAGCCGTGCTCGTGGAACGCGTAGCGGATGGTGTGCGGACTGTCCCAGAACGTCGCGTCCAGCACCTCGACGTTCTTGTCGATCAACGCCTGCTCGTAGCGCTCGAACAGCGCGCGCACCTCCGCCACGACCTCGGGGATGTTGACGGTCACGTCCATCATCGGGCGGCCTCCAGCGCCCTCGCCACCGCGACCAGCGCGGCGTCGCTGCCGTGGCCACCGACGATCGACAACCCGACGGGCAGGCCGTCCACCTTGGCGCCCGGCACGCTCACCTGCGGCACGCCGGTGAGCCCGCCGTGCGCGGCGAGCCCCAGGATGCGCCCGCGCACCGGCTCCAGCGCCGGCAGCGACTGGCCCTTGAGCGGCGCCGGGAACGGCGTCGTCGGCATGCAGAGGATCGTCCCCGGCGGCAAGAGCCACGTCATCCGTGCTCGCGCCTCGCTGCGCACCAGCGCGGCCCATTCACGCTCACTCTCGGGAATCGCAGCGGCGCGCGCCAGGTTGCGCGCCACGCTGTACTGCAGCCGCGGATTGTCGCGCTCGAGCCACGGCTTGAAAGTCTGCCACGCCTCCCACGGCTGCAGTGTCCGCTGCGCCCGCGCCCACGCTGTGAGACCGGACGGCGCGAGCAGGTCGTCGCGGACGTCCTTCATCAGGGCAGCGAGTGCCTGCACCAGCGGCTGCAGGGCCGCCGCGGTCCCGGCGTCGGCGAAGCCGAATGTGTCGACGGCGACGACGAGACGCGTGGGGAGCGTCACCGATATCGGCTCGCCCAGCATCACTTCCGAGACACGCGCGAAGGTCGTCGCGTCGCGCGCGAACCAACCGGAGGTGTCGGAGCTCGGCGCCTGCGGCAGCATTCCCGTGAGATCGAGCCGCCCATGCGTGGGCCGGATTCCGTAAAGCCCACAGAAGCTCGCCGGCACGCGCACCGAACCGCCGGTGTCGGTGCCGAGTGCGGTATCGCAGAGGCGTTGCGCGACGGCCGAGGCCGAGCCGGAGGACGAGCCGCCGGGTACGCGGTCGGGCGCCATGGGGTTGAGCGGTGTGCCGTCGAACGGGTTCTCGCCGAGGATGCCGAGCGACACCTCGTCGGTGATGGTCTTGCCGATCAAGGTGGCGCCGGCGTCCAAGAGCCGCTGCACGGCCCAGGCGTGGCGCGTGGGCGCCGGATTCTGCCGGGCCCAGTCCGGATTGCCGCCGCCCGTCCGGTGGCCCGCGACGTCGAAGAGGTCCTTGGCGGCAAACGTCAGGCCGGCCAGCGGACCGTTCGGCGACCCGGGAATGCGCACGCTCGGACCGGCGACGAAGGGGCTGGTCACGGCGGGATTCTACGCGATCGAGCCCGACTCCCTGGCACCGCGATTGCGCCGCTCGACACCGGAGAAAAATGCGCCTTAAGGGCGGCGCGCCAAAACGCGCCCACACGCGCCACCTACGACAAGGTGAGCTGGAACTCGGCGTGAAGTTAACGTGAAGTTAAATGGTGGAGGGTAAGAGATTCGAGACTTACGGTGAAGTGACACTCTTGCCGCCAGCTCGGCGGCAGGAGACGGCAGCGTTTCCACTCTCATTCTTGATCTCGACGATTGTGCAGCCATGCGACTCTGCGCGCCGGTTCGTTGGGGCGATGCCCATCAGGTCGCCCCGGTGGGTTCCTGTGGCCGTGTAACGGGTCACCGCATAGTCTCCGCTAGAAGAATAGCTGGTCGATCGAAAAGCGCAGGTCTGGGAAAGGCTGTGAGGTACATCTGCATCGCCTGCCGGTAACCGTCTCGACCGACGACGGGTGCGGGGAGCGTATCCGTTTCCCAGACGTGCTTTTCATCAAGGACTTTCAGCACACCGTCAACGTCATGAGCATTCCACGCGTCCCAGCTCTGGCGCGCGATCCGAATGTTGTCTTGGTCGGACATGGGGGTCCGCCATGCATCCCAGAGTTTTAGAGACAGCAGCTCAAAGAGTGAGACCGTGTCTCGTCTTGGCGGACTCTGGGCGCATTTGGTCCGATGAAGCACCCAGGGTTCGGGCACTACTGCCTCCACCACGAGGGGCGGAGGATCAAGGCGGTGCCTGGATCATCCGCGCCTGCCGAGAGGTTGTCAAAACGCAGGCCTGTGCCCTCCCGCGCCGCTCACCCCTCCCAAGGGGAAGGGGCTTTCAGCGCGAGTAGTGCGACGACCCCGACCAGTTTCTCTATCGCGACCGGCTTCTCGAGGTGGTACTGGAACCCGGCGCGCAAGATGTTGGCCCGGTGCTCGGGACCGGTGAACCCAGTCAGAGCGGCGGCCGGCGTCGCGCCCCCGCGATCGGGCGGCAGGGCGCGGACCTGGCCGATGAGCCAGTAGCCGCTCTTGTCAGGCATCGCCAGATCACTGACGAGGACATCTGGGCGTTCGCGTTGCAAGGCCTCGAGCGCCTCGTCGGCCGAGCCGACAGCCGTCACAGCCGCTCCTCGGCATTCGAGCATGGCGGCGACCACCGCGCGAAGGGGCTCGTAGTCGTCGACCACAACGACACTAACGCCGCCCAGATACACGTCATCGTGCAAGATTGGGCCTCATTTCGTCGGCTCTAAGGCCTTGGGTGAGCCCCCAGCCTCAGAGATCAAACCGTGGCAGCGAGACCTGCCGGGGCGAGTCAGAACGCCTCAGGGACTACAGGGGCGGCGGCGGGGAGCCGTCACGCGATCGCGGGGTGCACCTGACTGCACCTCGCGACGTGCAGTCGCAGAATTGAAGCGGCCAAGCCTTTCGACGATCCCGCCTCGAAGAACCTCCAGTTAGACGGTGAACCTCTGACACGCAGGTGTCAACACATACAAAATATATAACCAAGATATTTAACGCCCGATCAGGGAAAACCCTCAAATGTTGCATGCAGCCGCAGGGCCTTTCTTTACAGGCACGTCGGGGGATTACCTCAGTAGAGTGTGCTTTGCATCTCGCAGCACTCGGGACGTTGGCTCGCTGATGGCTTCTTCCTTCAGCGTGCCCGGCTTCATACACCTCTGCGCGTTCCATAGCTGAAAGCAGTCGACGTGAAGGTGAATCATTCTCCAGCTACCCGAGGAGATTCCATGACTGATCGCCCGGCCGCCCGCTCCTCGTCACGCTCGCGCCCTCACCTTCAAGCTCGGCGACCTCGGGGTCGCGCGGGTTCTTTCCGAAGTCGATGCGACGAACACTCGGGCGGAGTGGATGAGCCCCCCGGAGGTCCGCGACCCGCAAGAGTACGGAGCGATGGATCACCGGATCGACATCTACCACGCGGGGCTTTTGCTCCTGCAGATCGCGGTGTCGAAGGAGATCAAGTTCACGAAAGAGGAGATTTTGGCAGGCAAGCCAACTACACGCGAAAAGTAATGGTGGAGGGTAAGGGATTCGTACGGCGAGCATCTCTAAGTCCTGAGATTTTCGTGATACCACTCGCGCAGAATCGTGCAGCTCGATGCATCCCACGCCACCCGGCGCCACAACTTTTTCGGGCCCCTTGGCTTGGGACTCCTTACCGCTTGGCCCTGCGGGGTCGCGTGTGCGCGGCGGCCGGGAAAATCTAAATCGGCTCCGGGGGTCCCAAGCGCCCCGGGGACCCGGCTTGGGTCCCTCTTGGCCGAGAAGCCGCGGAGACGCGTGCGTGTGCCGCGGTCAACAGCGGGCTATGAGAGTCGAGCGTATCCGGGCCGATCGCTCGGGGTGCTCGCTTCGCTCGCCGCCAGCGGCGGCCTTCGAAGTCATCTGCTAGACTCCCGCCAGCCATCCTCACCGAGGTGCTGATGAGACGGTTCGGGCTGCCGGTTGTTCTCGTCCTCGGCCTCGCTCTTGGCCCGCTTGTCTTCGGTGAAGCCCAGCAGCGCACGAAGACGCCTCGCATCGCCTTTCTAGCCGGAGGGTCCCGTTCGGGTGACGCACTCCTCCTAGAGACTTTCTGGCGGCGCATGAAGGAGCTTGGCTACATCGAGGGACAGAACATTTCCGCCGAGTACCGCTTTGCCGAAGGAGCCCTTGAACGGCTTCCGGTCTTGGCAAACGAACTGGTACGCCTGAACGTAGACGCCATCGTCGCGCCGGGCTCAGGTGCCGCGGCCGCCAAGAAGGCGACGAACCGCATCCCCATCGTGTTGACGTACGGCGACCCCATCGCTCAAGGGCTGGCCGCAAGTCTGGCACATCCTGGTGGGAACGTGACGGGGTTGTCCGGTTTCATCGCGGAGCTAGGCGGAAAACAGTTGGGACTTCTCAAGGAGGCGTTCCCGCGACTCTCCCGGGTTGCTGTCATCAGCTGGGCAAGCTTCGCTCCGAACGTAGAGTGGTTGAAGGATATGAAGATCGCGGCGGAGAAGCTGGGCGTAACACTCCAACTGCTGGAGCTGCGCGGCGCCGATGATGTCGAGCCGGCGCTCTCGGCCATCAAAGCGGAACGTGCCCACGGGCTTATCACGCTGAGGAATCCTCTCTCGGCGACGCACCGGGCACGGATCGTGGAATTTGCGGCCATGGGCCGGCTGCCTGCGATCTATCCCGATCGCGAGTTCGTCGGGGCGGGTGGGCTCATGTCGTACGGTATAGATGTCGCTGACCTGTGGGGCCGTGCTGCTGTCTACGTGGACATCTCTAAGCACGCTGGCCGTGTCAACGACGAATCGATTCTGGTTCGACGAGATTGCTGCGTGACTCTTCAGTGCGCCTCCGTGGTGACGAACGAGGGGATACCGATGTATGCCCCCGAGGGGCGAACGTAGATCCTGGGCCAAAAGCGCGATGCGTCATCAGCCGGTGGCCGTGCGCCACACATCTCTCCGGGCGCGAGCGCCC
>QHSQ01000552.1 GCA_003221615.1 Candidatus Rokuibacteriota bacterium
TGCCCCGGTCGACCTGAGCGGATCAGGCTCGACCGGTCTCAGGCCCGCCTGACGGTCGGCTGCTCCGAAGTCGCGAACACGGGATTCTCCGTCCGGTCCACCAGCGATTCCGCGCCCTCCGTGGGAAGCATCTCCGCGTAGTTCTGCGCGCCGTCGATATCGCCTTCCCACACCTCGCGAGGCAGCTCGTAGAGCACCTCGATGCCGTGACCGTCGGGATCCGCGATGTACACGCTATGGGTCATCCCGTGATTGACCCTTCTAAGGAAGGGCACACCCTTGCCCTGCAGGAAGGCCAGCTGCTTGAGCCAGGACTCTCGATCGGGCCAGGCGATCGCCACGTGATTCAGCCCGGTCTTGCCCGGCATCAGGCTCCACTGCTCGGGATCGCCCCCGTTGCTCTCGGGGACTTCGGCCAGCGCCAGATCGTGATGGGTCACATCACCCTTCGCGTCGAGGCCGCTGTAGAAGCGCATCTTGGGACGCTGCCGTCCGGGAATCGGCTTGAGCTCCGCGACACAGCGAAAGCCGATGATCTCGGTCCAGAACCGGTGCGAGACTCGAGGTTTCGTACGTTGAGGACCATGTGATTGATGCCGCGCGGCGGCAGAGCCTCACGCGGGGTCACGGAGGCAGCGTCGTTGGCCATGGTGCCCTCCATGCTGGAGCGTCGCCGGGCGTCGCCCGGGACAGTATCAGCATTGTACGGCACGGGGCCACCGCTTGCACCAGGCCGGACCAGTGACGCGGTCGAGCCGACCGAAGACTTAGAGCTCGCGGGCCGGGCGAAACAAACGCTTGTAGACGTCCAGCCGTTCCATGGTCTCCGCGTCGAGCTGACCGGTCACCGGCAGTTTCTCAGCCAGCTGATACTTCTCGAGCGCCGTCCTCGTCTGCGGACCGAACGTCCCGTCGATCGGCCCCGGGTGATAACCGAGGTCGCGAAGCGCACGCTGAGCCTCTCGAACGAACGGCGGGCGTTGGCTCTGGAAGTCTCCCGCTGGGGCGCCTCCTCCCACGGCCGGCTCGATCGGATCCGATCGGCGCCCCGGCTCGAGGTGATCGCCGTTACCAGGCACGCTCATCGCCGCCGCACTCCAAATGGATCGCATCTGATGCGTTCGCTCCTCTCCGCCCTGGCACGTTCCATGGTCGTCATGATTCGATGCTCTCGGCGCTGGTTGTCAGGAAGCTCGTCCGTGAATCGTCACGCCGACCGGCGAGCCATGGTCGGCTCGACGCCGATCTTCGACTCGATTCGAACATCCGGTCCGAGCTGGGATGCTTCCCGCTCGACGAGGTGGATCGCCGCCTGCCGAAGATCCTCGGAGGGAACATGACCGCCCAACTCGACGGTGACGGGTGAACCCGTCCACAGCGGCACGTGGGCCGTCGGCGTGATGGGAAGGCTGAAAAGCCTCGGATCACGAAGCACGGCGTCAGAGAGCCGGGCCTGCACGACGATCGCTTCGCCATCGCGCTTGCGCTTGAGGTCCAGCATCTTGATGAGCGCCCCGAGTATCACCAGGACGGCCAGCACCGTGCCCGCGACAACCGCTGTGGTCATCGCACCCGACTGGGTCGCGCCACCCGAGGCGTTACTGGACGCCTGGGGCACGACGACCTGGGCCCAGCCGTCCTTCGCGGGCCAGCCCACGAGGGAGAGCGCTGCGGTGATGAGAGCTGTACGCGTCGCACTGATCGTTTTCATGGCGTCACCCCCCGGGCCGGAGGCTGCTAAGTCCGTGCCATCGACGCATTCGCTGTTCAGCGGGGATTTACGGCTCAGTGTTTCACCGAACGTGAATTCAGTGAAAAAGCAACGGCAACTTCTACACGAAATCGCCGTAACTTCTACACGCCGACGGTCGGGATTACACGGGCCCCTCGAAGCTCGATCCGGGGAAGCACTGAACGTCACGAACGTCCGGTGCCGATTTTTTCGGCGCGATCATGTAACGGCTACACGATCTATCGCTCATCGGCGCCCACCCGGGCGTTCGACATCTGGATCCTCGATCCGGGAGTTCGTGGCACCTGGCTTGCTGACCTTGGGCTCGGTCATCAACACGAAGGAGGTGCCCATGATCCGAGTGCTGGCAGTCGTCGTCGCGGTCCTCTTGTCCATCTCGCTCGGCGTCACCGGAACGATGGCCCAGATGAAGACGGATCCGGCGCAGCCGAAGATGGAACAGAAGTCCGACAAGATGGGCCACAAGGTCGAAGGCACGATCAAGTCCGTGCGCGGCAACATAGTGACGCTCGAGGACGGAACCCAGCTCTCGATCCCGAGCTCGATGAAGGTCGCCAAGGACCAGTTGAAGCCGGGCGCGCAGATCACTGCGGAGTACGAAGAGAGAGCGGGTCAGAAGGTCGCCACGGCAGTCCAGATCAAGGGGTAGGGGCACACCCCACCCGGGAGGATCATGAGAATGAGAACGCTTCTAACCGGACTTTGTGCATTCGTGCTACTCACCGCGCTCGTCGCCGGATGCACGGACTCGAACCAGGGTGGCCGCGTCGGCGACAACCCGAGTCGGGATCGGGCGCCGTCGGCTTCTCCGCCGACCACGACGCCGGACACCGGTA
>QHSQ01000543.1 GCA_003221615.1 Candidatus Rokuibacteriota bacterium
AAGCGGTAGTGAGTCGCCGGGCAGATCAACCTCTTCCCTGGCCTTCCAGGCGGGATGCTTCGGGGGTCCACTTGCGGCGGATCTTCACCGGGTGTCGTCGAGTCCGCCTGTCGTATCTGATACTGCGGAACCGTTTTGCTGACGGCAGAGCACGCACGGGTGTCAGTCGGCGTGCGCGGATGGCCCTCGTAGGTTGGACCAGCCCAAGATCGCCATCCTCCAACAAGGACTGTTTCCCATAGAGCGGTCGAGTGATCGGGGCGTCCTGTCCGCACTCGTAGCACTTGGCACGCCACGCCATGGCGGGATGATAGCGCCGATGATGCTCAGGCCCGCTTCACGCTGACCCGCTCGTGCGCACCCCACACCCACACCACAGCGGTAGCAGGTTGCCCGATGTACTGGACTCATGCGTGGACCATCTTGCCGCCAGTGGATGAGTAGGGCCGGCCGACCACTTCTCGCTCTCCGGACTCGGTGGAGAAGCGGTCGCCACTTGGAGGTTCATCCGAAGAACTTTGGTTGTGGGTGGAGGGACGGGCGCTCGTGGCAAGTCGAGTTGCTTCTCGCGCTTCTTCTCGGGTCGTCCTTAGGCCAACGCGTGGCCGTGGTCGTCGATCAACTCCTTGGCCATCTTGACGGCATAGGCGTCGGCGCCCTGCTTGGTATCGAACATCCGGTCGGGCATGATCTGCATGTGAAGAATTCCGTCCTCGACGATTCTCACCAACGCCTTGGGACACCAACCAGCGCCGTTCGATTGGCAGGACTGTGGTTTGATCCGCCACCTCTTGTCCTCGCTCGCGCTCGTCGAGCTGAGAATCGGAGTCCGCCGCATGGCTTCCCGGATCGCGGCGATGGCCGCGTGAGATTGTGCGATATGCCACTCGATATCTTCCCCGCACGTCTCGCAAATACCGTAGACTCCGGGCTTTGGATTGTAGGTATGCATCGTCCCTCCACGCGTGCTCTTGGACGCGGAGACTGGTAAATGCTCCGCGATCCGACGCACGTTATCGGCCGTGTGAGTTCGACGGCGAGCTTCAGCCAAGCGATCAAATCGCCGATTCTCAACGTTACCCCGACTCCTTGCCCCCCAACAAGGACTGATTCAGGGAACTGCCCCCTTGGACCGCTCGCCACGGCGTGCGTTCCCACGCGGTGCCCGTCGCGCTCGTGGGGCTCTGTTCCATGCTGTGACGTAGAACGTTGCAATGAAGGGATCGGTCGGCGAGACCTCCTCTACTACGCCGACCCGGGGAGAACGACCGCGAGCCCGATCCGCCGCATGAGCACCTCGGTGGAGGATGGCTGGCGGGAGTCTAGCCGAACGCCAGGACACGCACCAGCACGGCGAGGCGCTTCGATGGGCTATCCAACTCTGGCTCCGTCACAGCGTCCTCCCCCCACGACTACTGAAGCCGATTTACGTCCATGTGCGGAGTAATTCGGAGAAGCTCCCAGCTGTAGACCGCTCCAGAGCAGTGCGCGTCCGGGCGAGCGTCTGAAAGGCGTCAACCACAAGACTCAGGGGCCATCCTTCGGCCTCGTACCCGTAGATGAGAATCGCCTTCCGCCCAGTGAAGCCGGAGTTCGATAGCTTCTCGCAGTCGGCCAAGGCGCGCAGGCGGATCTGCCCTTCCGGCTACCGCCTTACCTCGTGAGGTGCCCTCCCATCTTCGCGAACGGTCAATCCCTCGATTGACGCGTCTTCACCAGCACAAGGATCTCTCCACTGGTGGGCATCCGCCCGGCTCTTTTCTTCGAGAAGATCACTGTGCCGTCTACGAGAACGTCCAGTTGACCGGGCCCGCCCCACCGAATCTTGGGCGAAACCTTGAGTTGATGTTCCAACTCTTGCTTGAGGCTCACGGCCTCTCGCTTGATATCACTTCAGAAGAAACAGCGCTTGATCTCGATGTTCATTGTCACTGCGCCTCCCGAGGTGCGATGGATCAATCATGGCAGAAAGTGGAACACCGGGTCTCCGATTCACTCCGGACGTCACCTTGCCTCTGTGCGCCACAAGGAGAACTGGCCGTCGAGCTTCACGTCGGTGATTGCGAGGGCTGGATATGATGAATGCTACACACGATGTGACACCTTCTGGATTGATCTTATTCCGTAGGTATTTCGGTGCTGAGCCGAATAGCAGGCCGCTGAGAGCTACTTGACTCCGTTGCTCTTTTCTGCAGATCCTCGGCCGCATCGACCGACTTGCGTGGCATCTCTCGTGATCGAGAGGCTACAAAGGAGCGGTGACGCATGTCCACGACTTCGGTGTCGAAGATCGACCCCTTCTCGCACGAGTTTCTCGCCAACCCCTAT
>QHSQ01000544.1 GCA_003221615.1 Candidatus Rokuibacteriota bacterium
TGCTTCCTCACGCTTGCTCAACAGCTCCGTGTACAACCGCAAACGCGCGTCATTGATCTGCCGTTCCGCCTGCGATTGTTGGTACTCGTGAGCTACCAAGCCAAGTGCCGCGGGTATAGCCAACGTCGCGATCAGCCACTTGGCATTCTCCAGGTTTAGAACACTCATGATTAAGTCCTATGATTGGAATGAATGATAGGAAGTGTCTTTGGAAGGGTGGCCACCCAGCACTGAAAGCACCCTCATTCCGCCCCACGCTTTGGCGGACACTGCGTTGATGGTAAACGACCCCCCAGCGGCGAGCGTACACCGCCGGCAGCCGACTCTTCACGGCCAATTCCACGAGGCGTTTGCGCTCGGTCCAGAATACGCCGCCTTCCAAATCAGTCAGCGCTCCCGCACCCGCTTGGGTTATCTCTGCGAAAGCCCGGTGCGAGGCCCTTTGGACATCGCACCGCAACGAATTGAACCCGTACCTTCTGGAGTTGACCCGGTTTCGTGGACACCCCATCGTTGGGGCGGAAAGGAAGGTCCACGATGCCGAAGAGCCATCCGCCGTATTCGCCGGAGTTCCGCCAGCGGATCGTCGAACTGGTCCGTAAAGGGCGGACGCCGGAAGAACTGGCCCGCCAGTTCGAGCCCTCGGCGCAGGCGATCCGGAACTGGGTGAAGCAAGCGGCGCTTGACGCGGGCGAGCGCACCGACGCGGCTGACGACGGAGGAACACGACGAACTGCGTCGGCTCCGCCGAGAGGTCCGCCAGCTCCGCGAAGAACGCGCGATCCTGTCAAAAGCCGCGGCCTGGTTTGCACGGGAGACCAATACGATCCCGGCCAAGGATTCGAGTTCGTGACGGCACACCAGGCCGTCTATCCGATCGCCACCATGCGCCGCGTCTTGGGTGTCTCCCCCAGCGGGTACTACGCGTGGCGCGCGCGCCCGCTGTCGAGGCGGGCGCGGGCCGATGTGAAGCTAAGCGCGGCGATCCAGGCGATCCACCGCGAGTCGCGCGGCACCTACGGCGTGCCGCGAATCCATGCCGAGCTTGCGGAACGTGGGATGCCCGTCGGGCGCAAGCGGGTCGCGCGGCTCATGCGGGGCGCTGGCCTGCAGGGCGTGAGCCGGCGGAAGGCGTTCCGTACGACGGTCCGCGATGAGACGGCGCGGCCCGCGCCTGATCTCATCGAGCGGCACTTCACGGCCGCCGGACCGGACCAGTTGTGGGTCGCCGATATCACGTACGTGCCGACGTGGGCGGGGTTCCTGTATCTGGCCGTCGTCGTCGATGCGTGGAGTCGCCGCGTGATTGGCTGGGCGATGGAAACGCACCTCCGCACTGAGCTCGGCCTCGCCGCGCTGAACATGGCCGTGGCGCAGCGCCGACCGACGGCGGTGATTCATCACTCGGACCACGGTTGCCAGTACACGTCGGTCGCCTTCGGCGAGCGCTGTGCCGACGCCGGGGTCCGGCCGTCGATGGGTAGCGTCGGGGATGCCTACGACAACGCGCTCTGCGAAAGCTTCTTCGCGACGCTCGAGTGCGAGCTCCTGGACCGGCATCGGTTCCGGACGCAGGTGGAGGCTCGGCTCGCGGTCTTCGATTTCATCGAAGGCTGGTACAACCCGCGGCGTCGCCATCCCGCGCTCGATTACCGGTCGCCCGTGATTTTCGAGCGGTCGAAGGAGAGAGACGATCGCACCGTGACCTCAGGAGCCACGATCGACCGGAGGGGTGCTACCTCGCTATCCCCCTCGGGGGCGGTACAGTGACGCTCTCGAAAGCAGTTCATCGTCCACCGAACCGGGGCAACTCCAAGCGCGCCCGGAAGGGTGGCCGCAGAAGCGGGAAGGCGAGGGCAGAGAAGTTGCCGCGTTCAGGCCAGGAAACGGCCGGGACCGCGGTAAACGCGGCGCCGCGAGGCGCCGTCGGAAGGGAAACATGAATAGGAGAAAAATATGCATAGGCGAACGGTGGTGGGGGTTCTCGGCGGTCTCGCGTTCGGCACTGTCGCCGCGGCGCGGTGGCAGCGCGCGCTCGCGCAACCAGTGTGCACGCTGACGCCGGAGCAGATCGAAGGCCCGTTCTACCTGGACCAGGCCCCCATGCGCGAAGCCATCTCCGAGGGCAAGCCCGGCGTGCCGCTCCAGCTCATTTTCCGCGTGCTCGACTCCGCGTCCTGCGCGCCGATCCCAAAAGCCGCCGTGGACGTCTGGCAATGCGATGCGCTCGGCATCTACTCCGGCTACGAGGGCGTCGCCATCGCCCCTCGGCACGTCGAGCCGGTGGACGACAAGACATTTCTGCGGGGCACGCAGCTCACGGACGCCGCCGGCGGCGTCCGGTTCCGAACGATCTATCCG
>QHSQ01000545.1 GCA_003221615.1 Candidatus Rokuibacteriota bacterium
TCTCTGATCGAAGGCGAGCCCCGGATGGACTCGGGCACGTCAAGAGCTCCGCGACGCGTGGCGCGACGGCGTCGGCGCGTTCGCGCACCTCCTCGACGGTCAGGCTCCCGACCGGATGCGGAATCACTGCGTGCGGGTAGCCGCGTAGTCCGGCGAGCTCCGCGATGGCGACGGCCGTGGGCACGAACGGTTCGGTGATGACGACGGCCGCGGGGATGCCCTGCTTCTCGAACGAGATCGCGTCGAGCACACTGCCCGACGAGCACGACCCTCAGTCGCCGATCGCGGTGATGACCGCCGTGCACTGCTTGGCCAGCAGCCGCGCATCCTCTTCGCTGACCGGGGCACTCGCATTTGTCTTCGCGACCCGTACGACGTCGCGGATGCCGTGACGCTCGGTCAGCAGCTCTGCGAGCCGGTCGAGGATGGCCATGCCGTTGGACTTTCCGTTGGCGAGGAGTCCGATGATCGCGCCCTCGAGGTGAGGCGCGCGCGGGGCGAGTGACGCCGAGCTCGACGATGTCGTGCCCAAGGTGGGATCCAGGATGCGTGTCATGCGGGAACCTCCGTGGTAATGAAAGGAACCGAGCGGCCCCGACTCCACGAGGGGAAGAAGGCGGAATGGCCGCCGGCCTCACCGCCGCCCACGCAGAGAAGGATATCAGCCGGTCCGAGCCCACGATGAATCCGAACCGTTTCGTCCACCGCCGTAATGCGCTCCGCAAGCTCCGGGCTCTGCGAACTCTCGGGAGCTCCGCCGGCGACATCCCGATAGAGCCATTCCAGGAGCCGCGGGTTGCTGAAGAAGGCCGGCTCGACCTTTCCGGCACGCTTGAGATCGGCGAGCGAGCGCCAGGCCCGCTTGTAGAGCCACGCCTGCGTGCGGGCGCGATCCCACCCGGCTCGCCGCAAATGCTCCGCGTGTTCCGGAGCCAGCACGATGACCGACCGGCCGGGGCTCAGACTCCCGAGGCCGGCCATCGCGTCGGCGAACAGGGCGAGCAATCGCTCCGGCGATCGTGTCCCGTGCGAGAGCACGTTGTGCCCGGACTCGGCGGCGAACACGGTAACCGTGGACTGGTCAGCCCGGAAGCCGCGGGCGACCGAGAGCGGCTCCCACGGGCTCGACTCCTCGTTCTCGGCGAAGCAGAGCGAGTATTTCCCTGGCCAACCCTGGGTGGACTTGTCGAGCACGCCGGGTCGACAGTCCAGGCAGTTCAGGAGGACCAGCCGAAGGGCGCGACCGATCGTCGCGTTCGCGCGGAATCCCGGGCCCAACAAGTTGGCCGTGGCGTTGATGCCGAGCCGCCGGCGGATGGGCCCGTTCACGATCACCATGAGGGCCGCTCCGCCGGTGCTCGTGGCCGGACCGTGCAGCTCGAACTCCGGTTTGCCGAGCGCCGTGAGCGCAGCGCCGACGACGGGGAAGTAGTCCGGTCGACAGCCCGCCATCACCGCGTTGATGGCGGCCTTCTCGGCGGTGACCGCACGGTCCCTGACCGGTTCGAAGAGGAGCACGTGATCAGGGGACCAGGGGCCGGCGGACAGCATCCGCTCCACGAGCGCCTCCGTCGGCGGGACCACCGGTAGGCCATCGGTCCAGCCTCGGTCGTAGCAGGCCTCGATGGCCTGCCAGGGATCTTCGACGTCGACCCCGGCGCGCTCGGATCGCATCGCGGACGTCATCTTACACCGGCCGCCGGTGGGTGACCGCGCCGGCGGAGCGATGGCTCGCGGCGTCTTGACCTCACCGCACGCTCGCCTCATGATCGGGCGGCATGACGTCGGAGACCTACCTCCAACGAGTTCGCGCGCTGCTCCCGGCGCTGCGCGAGCGCGCCGCCCATGCCGAGCAGCTCAGGCGACTGCCGGACGAGACTGTCGCTGACTTCCAGGAGGCCGGACTGTTTCGCTGCCTCCAGCCCAAGCGGTACGGCGGCTTCGAGCTCGATCCAAGCATCCTCTATCAGGCCATCATCGAGATCGGCGCCGTCTGCGGCTCGAGCGCCTGGGTCCTCGGCGTCATCGGCGTTCACAACTGGCACCTCGGCCTCTTCGCGCCCGAGGCGCAGGACGACGTCTGGGGCAAGGACACGAGCATCCAGCTTTCGACATCGCTGGCACCCACTGGAACCGTGGAGAGGGCTGACCGAGGCTTCCGCCTGCGCGGACGTTGGTCGTTCTCGAGCGGGTGCGACTTCTGCCATTGGGCCGTGCTCGGCGGCATCGTGCCGCCGCTCGAAAAAGACGCGCCTCCGGACGCGCGGACGTTTC
>QHSQ01000546.1 GCA_003221615.1 Candidatus Rokuibacteriota bacterium
CACGCAGCGCGTCAACCCTAGGGACTCAGTGGCTGGCGGAGGCACTGTAACACGAGACCGGGCGGGCGACATGCTCGAGCGGGCGCATGACGCCGGCTTCGGCGAGCGCGGGCGCTTTGCGATCGTGGGCCTGCTGGGAAGGAACGGTGCCGCCGTCTACTACTTCCCCAGGTCGAACGCGAACGGATAGCCGAACTGAACACCGACCTTGACCCGGTTCTCATCGGCATCGAAGTCCGGTGTCGTCGACGAACTCCCGAGTCGCTGGCGCAGGAACGAGTATCCGCCAAAAACCGTCACGTAGGGGTTGATCCGGTAGGCTGCTCCGAGGGTCACCGTGAACACGGTGACGTCGATGCGCTGTACTTGCCGGTCGCTCAGAGACTCCGCCTTCCGCATTCCAGGGCCAGGGCCACCCTTGCGGAGCACAGTGAGCGTTCCTGAGCTGGGCTATATAATCCCGGCGATGGCGGCCAGCGCCCCGTTCACGCTCGGCGGTTTCCTCGCCCGGTTCGCCTTCGCGCTGCTCGTGGCCGGCGCGACTTACAATCCCACTCGCTACTCGTACTACGCGTGGGCAAAGAGAACCGGGTTCGAATGGAGTCCGCCGACCGTGTTCGTCGGCGTCGTCCTGCTGATCGGCTGGTTCGTCTGCCTGCGACTCACCTTGCGCTCCCTGGGCGGCCTCGGCTTCCTGCTCGCCAACGCGTTCCTGGCCGCGCTCTACTGGCTCGTCGCCAGCTGGGGCTGGCTGCCGATCGAGAACGTCGCGGCGATCTCATGGCTCGGCCTGTTCAGCGTCGCCGCCATCCTGGCCGTCGGCATGTCGTGGTCGCACTGGCGTCGGGGCTCGACCGTCCCACCCCTGTGACAGCGCTTCACGCTCACCCGAAAAAGAGGGGCCGCCCCTTGCGGAGCGGCCCTATAGCCGTGAGGCCTCGGTGAAATCAGCTGTGCCAGCGGAACTGTTGCGGCTTGCGCGCGGACTCCTGGGAAATCATGACGTTGACCAGGGCCGGGCCCTTGAACGCCGTCGCCTGCTCCAGCGCGGACTTCAGATCTTTCGGGTTCTCGACGAACCAGCCCTTCCCGCCGAACGCCTCCATCATCTTGTCGTAGCGGGCGCCGTAGATCAGCGCGTTCGGCCGCATGTTCTGGAGCGGATTGTCCGGATGTTTCGCGTGCCCTGGCCCGATGCCGCCGTTGTTGAAGACGACGATCTTGACCGGGAGCTGATAGCGACAGGCCGTTTCTATCTCCATACCGGAGAAGCCGATCGCTGAGTCGCCCGAGACCGAGATGATCGGCTTGTCGGGATGCACCACCGCTGCGGCAATGACGAAGCCCATGCCGATGCCCATCGTCCCGTAGCTGCCGGCATCGAGCCGGTGCCGCGGCTTCGAATTGAACAGCTGGGTGCGGCCGATGTCCATCGTGCTGGCGCCCTCGCCGATGATGATCGCGTCGTCCGGCGTCCACGCGGCGACATCTCTCAGCGCCCGGTAATAGTTGGCCGGGGCCGCATCGTCGACGAGCTGGGGCGCGATCTGGGCCGCGTTCGCCGCCGCTTTCTCGGCGATCGAGGCATGCCAGGGCGTGTCCTTGGGATACACCCACTCGCGCTTGCCCAGCGCCTGGTTGAGCTGCCCGACGATCGCCTTGCCGTCGCCGACCAGCGCGACCTCGGTCGGCGCGTTCTGGCCGATCGCTTCCGGCGCGATGTCGAGCTGGATGATGCGCACGTTCTTGTTGAAGCGCGGCGGTAGCCCGAAATGCATGATCCAGTTGAGCCGCGCGCCCATCAGGACGACGACGTCGGCATTCTGCAGCGCGTGGCTCCGTGCCGCGCCGACCGACAGCGGATGGTTGTCGGGCATC
>QHSQ01000547.1 GCA_003221615.1 Candidatus Rokuibacteriota bacterium
TCGCGTTCCGGACCGCCATCTCGACATAGAACGGGATGCGGTGGACGTGCTCGATCGCATGCGCGAACTTGGAGAACGGCGTCGCGATCAGCACCTGGCGCTCTTCCTGGAACGCGCCCATGCCGTTGCGCCAGGTCTCCGAAGCGCCGCCGATCAGGACCATCGGCCAGCCATTCTGCTGCGCATTGGCGAGGCCGGCGAGGGCGTGGACGACGCCGGGGCCCGACAC
>QHSQ01000276.1 GCA_003221615.1 Candidatus Rokuibacteriota bacterium
CTCGCACTTGTATTTCGTCGGCACGTCAGCGCAGACGACCTCGGGCGCCTCCAGATCGCCGCCGCAATGGAAGCTGGCCGCGTCATTCTTGTTGCCGGTGCCCTTATAGATGGCCGTTTGCGGATACGGGCACAGCGGGCGCTTCACGACCCCGCGGTCTGCGCCAGGATCTGGTCCGGCGCCGCGCCGTTCTCCATCCGATTCACGAGCGCATCGAACAGGTTCTGCGGCTGCGGCCCGCTGCCGCCGCCGCAATGTCCGACCCCCGGCGCGCGGAACAGCCGATAGAACTCCTGCAGGCGTTCGAAGTCGGGGCCCTTTCCCGCTCCCTGGCCGAAGCGCGAGGCCATCTGTCGGTAGTAGTTGATCACGCCACGCGGCATGATGAGCTGGTCGTTGCCGCCGACGAATGTGAGCAGCTTGCCGCCGTGGCGCCGGAACACATCGAGGTCACCAAAGGTATCGGTGACGTCGGCAATGTTGCGCGAGCCGTCCTGCGCCACCTGCGGATACTTGTCGATGCTGACGGTGTGCCAGTCGAAGTTCAGGTCATGCTCGTCCCAGTGGAATTGGGTGACCCCGAGGAAGAACGGAGGCGTCCCGTTCACCGCCGTCAGGTTCGTGCCGGGATCAAGCCCGAACCAGATGCGTTGGCCATCCTGGTTGCGCGGGCCGTCCCAGATCATGTCAATCGTCCGCGCCTCTAGAGGAGTCAGGCAATTCGTCGCGGGCGCGGTCGGGGCGCCGCAGATATTGGCCGTCGCGCTGAAGTGGCAGGTGCGTGGGTCGTCGATGATGCCGTCTGTCACGCCGTCGGCCGCATCGCACGCAGTCACAGCGGACGCGGTTGTCTGGTTGAGCTTCGCCGCCGAAATCGGCCCACCGAGCAGATCCTTCGTCACGATCTGCCTCCACATCATGGCGGTCTGAAATCGTCGCACGGGGACCTTCCGACATTGTGTCGGCGAGTCCACCGAAAGGCGTTATCTGCCCTGAAGTGCCAAATCCCCAAGGTGTCCAAGAGTCCCCGTTAGACACTCTCAGCCTTAACCCTCGGTGGCCGCGCCGTCTCGGTGCCTCGTGTGACACCTCGGGCGCCGAGCGGTCGGGCCTCGCTTACTCAACCTACTCGGCCCCAAGCATTCATGCGGGCAGCTTGCTTCAGTTCAGCGATGCCGCCCCGCAGCAGATCCAGCTCGGCATCCGCAGGCGTGATCCAGAGCTCAAACGTGACTCCACATGAGCATGAGACGGTGAGCATATAACCATTCCATTCCGGCTCCGTGGCGTCGGCGATGAGGGGGCCATGCGGGCGATGATCGTGGACGAAAGTCTTCAAGGTCGGCAAGGAGGGTCGTTCAATCACTATCCCGGTCTGGCGCCTCGCGCCAGATGGACTGCTGGCGTGGGCGCAGGTGGTCGAGCGCGGCTACGAGGGTCTGGGAAGAGGTCAGCGCGTACGAAGCAGAAGGACTGGACGGTCGAGGAGGACCGCTGGCGGCGGACGAATCAGCGCGGGCGCCGCCGCGCAGGCCGAAGGGACAATGAACGACACCGACGCCCGCCTCTGTCACCCCGGGCTCCGCATCAACCGCGTCCTGCGCGTGGTCAATTTGTTGGCGGCCGCAACTGTCCGGCGACGGCCGCCAATCGAAGCAGACGCCGGGATCCATGGGGTCAAATGAATCTGGTTTTTCAGTCGCCTTCCGTCGGCGCCCAGTTGTGGCCGACAACAACCGAGCGCTCTGGACGAACTGTACGGCGCGGACTTGCGCTCATTGAGTTCGTGCTCCGGGCGTGTGGCTTCAGTCCGCAGCGGCCCCAGCCACGCGCCAAAGAGCGCGACGATCGCCGCGGGCGCGAGTGGATCCAGCAGGACTGGCCCCGGGTAAAAAAACCTCGCGCGCCGCGGCGGCCACCTGATCTGCCTCGAGGAGACCGGGTTCCTGATGCGGCCGGTGCTCCGGCGCACGTGGGCGCCGTGCGGCGTCACGCCCACGCGGTCCGTGCGCACCCGCTCGCATGAAAAGGTGTCCGGGATTGGCGCGCTGATCGTGTCGCCCCGGCGGCGCCAGCTCACCCTCACCGTGGCGCTGTACGCGCGGTTGAACATCCGAGGCCCGCAGGTGCAGTCACATCGGCAGAATCGCGACGCGCTACTCGTCACTTTTCGGGGAGTCAGGGAGAGAAACACACCGGGCTCCCAACTCCGCGAGTGGCAGTATTCGGGCTGGACGCCCACGCGTCAAGGAGGCCACTGGCCTCTCCTGCCAAGAGGGCGATGCCCGCAGGAGCGTGGTCGCCGTTCAGCCCGTCTTCGTGCCTATGGGCCTCGTGGGCTAATCGAACGCCGTTGGCCGACGTGGGTCATCCCGATGCGCGAAACATTCGAGTAGCCACGCCCTGTTCGTGCGAGACACCGAGAGCGGTGGGAGATCGTCACGCGAGAAGAAATCCACCTGGTCGCGCAGGCCGATCCAAGGCGGTCGGAATCAGAAAGTAGTGGGCCGGTAGCGGGCCGCGACCCAGAGACTGGCCGGTTCCGACAAGGCCAGGTATGGGCGGCCGGCCCGAAGGCTCCAAGGACTCCTTCCCCCGGAACTCCTACCGGGCCATGAAGGTTCGACGCGCACACGTGGCGCGCGGCCGGCGCGGACCGTCGCCCCTACTTGCTCAACAGCACCATCTTGTCCACCGAGCGGTGCGTCCAGCGCTTGATGGTCTCGACGGATTCCCAACCCTCTGCACGGCCGGGGGTAGGGCGGCGTCCCCTTCAGCGCGGCGGCGAGCTCGCACGGGGTGCGCGGGCGACGCAGAGAAGCGCGCCGGCATAGAATCCGGCGTGCCATGAGCGATCAACAACGTCCGGCTGGATTTCCTGGCGCCGGGCCGCGTGGGAGCGCCTCAGCTCCGCAAGGAGAATGACTTCTGTGGTTCGATTCATCGGTGCGCTGCTCGTCGCGATCGTTGCTGCCCTCGTCGTTTTCATATGGATGAGCCCCGGCATCCATGCCGATCAGGGCCTGGCTGCCGCCGCCGCGCAAGCCCGGGGCGAGGCGAAGAAGTGGCAGACCAACGCCGCGCTCGTGCAGATCGAGCTGACCGGCTTCGGGTTCGCCAGTCGGCCCTCCGGCATTCCCGACATGACCCACGCCGGGCCGCCGCGACTGGCGATGTTCAGCTTCATTTCGCCGTCGATTCCTCGTGGCATCCTTCGGGTCAGCGTGCGCATCAACGAGCCGCCGCTCCCAGCGGCGCAGCAGCAAGCGCGGAACGCCATGGGCTACAAGACCGTCATGGTCGACGTCTTACCCTCGGCGCCGTCGTCGAAGCTGCCCCTGCCGGCGAACGTCGAGAGCACGTTCCCACAGGCGCTGGCGCGGGCCAGCGAGGATCTCGGGAAGGATTGCGCGCGCGGCGATCCTAAGATGTCGTCCTGCACGCTCGTGCAGACGGCCGCGCTGCACATGTATCCGCGCGATCAGGCCGACACCGTGGGCAGACCGGCCTGGACGATCCGGTTCGGACAGCACCCGCGCTTTCGCGACACCGTCTCCCGCGTCGTGGACGCCACCAGCATGAACGTCGTGGCCCGGAACATCGATAGCCGCTCGCCCACGGGGATCATCCCTGGCCTCGGCGCGAGGGTCACCGCCGTGCGGTTCTTCGTCAGCAGCGGCACGCTGCCTCCAGCCGCCGAACGCAAGTACGACGACCTCTTTTTCTACAACGCGGCCCGCTTCATCCACTGGGAGATGCAGGTCGTGCATCCGGCACCGGGCCAGCCGCGACAGCTGACCGTGACCGATATGTGGGCCCACATGCGCGGGCTTGGTGAGATCCTGCACCGGGACACGCGCACGGTCACTGTGGAGCCGCACTGGACGCAATCCTGGGTGACCGGGTCCGCGAACCTCATGGGCAGCAAGACAGTGCAGAACAGCAATCCGCTCTACGACCCGACCGAGTGTGGTCGCAGACGACGCGAATTCAATCCCATATTCGGCAACGACTATGCGGTGTGCCAGCAGACCGTTCCGGTGGAGATCTATTTCTGGTCGACGGGTGTATACGAGGTCAAGCTCTTGGTGGACCAGCGCCTCGTCGCCTCCGGGACGTTCAGCATGCGGGACAAGAACGACGTCTACGGGGAGGTCGCGGCGCGGGCGCGCGATCGCTCCGCGCCGAGCGGGACGATTCCCGCCCTCGAGGCGCGAGTCGCGTCGCTCCGGTTCTTCGAGTCGGGCGACGTCCCGCCGCCGGCGACCAGCCAGCGGCGGTACGCGAGCAGCTTCCCGCAAGCCGGCACACGGAACGTGTTCTGGCAGATCGACCTCAAGCATGAGGCGGCCGATCGATGGCTGCCGGTAACGTTTGAGGCCCTGCTCTTCTTCACCGAGGCTGGCCGCGAACGCGTCATCCAGCGCAAGGTGCTTCAGGCCGCCGCCCCAGGCGACTGGTCGAATACCTCGTATGCGGACTGGTTCGGATGGTCCAACGACTACTACTGGGACCGGGCCGGCTCGACGACGCCATCGCCGCGGCGGTGGTTGCCCGGCACGTACCGCGTGGATCTCCACGTGGACGGCACGAAGGTCGCTAGCGGTTCGTTCGAGGTGCGTTGACATGAAATGTGTGACGAGTCTCGCGCTCGCGGTCGGCGTGCGTGCGGCGTAGACTTGGCGGCCGTCGCCAACCACGTCTTCGAGCGCCCGACGCCGATACGAGAACGGCCCACCTATGGGTTCTCGAGGATCCGATCCGCGAGCGGTATTCCGATCCGTCGGCCTCTAAAATCAGCCGGGCGCTGGCCTCCGCGTAGTCCCACACGGCGAGCGCGGCGCGTAGATGTTCCATCCGCACGACGGGCGACTGGTCGAGGACGGCATAGATCAGCGAAAGGCGGAGGACGTGCGCCTCGGCCCGACCCAGGATGGCACCGAGCAATCCGGGCTCGCCCGCGCTGAGCCGGGGATACTCGGCGGCCCAGAGCGAGCGAGCCTCATCATCCCGGGCCATCTCGCGAGGCATTGAGGCCCAGCGGCCGACCTGGTGCAGTTTGGTGACCTCGGAGAGTTCGTGTCGGATCACCGCCAGCACGGCTCTCTGATCGCCGCCGCCACGGAGCCAGCCTGGAACGGCTACCTGCTCACGGTGGCGTGTCCGCATGGGGTGGTGTTTGAGCGCTGGATCACCCCCGAGGATGCTGAGCTGGAGCTAATTCGCCTTGCACGGCTGAACTAGGCCACTGAACACTGGGCCGTTCACCGCCCACGCGATGAAGAGCGATCCAATAGCCAGTCGATAACGGCTCGAGGATCGTCCGCGTCATTGGACGGCTCGATCGCGTGGGGCGATTGGGGCGGCCCTGCCGATGTTGCCGGTGGCAGCGGCGGCTTCGTATCCGCGGCAGTTGTGCCGATGCCGGTCACGAGCCGCGACTGCGTATCGCCGTTCGCAGTGAAGCTGACGCTCGTGCTCGCGGCCGCAGTGCTCGTCGGGGTGAACCGCACGGTCACGGCCGCGGTCGCGCCGGTCCCGAGGAGCGTGAAGGGACTGCCGGAGTCGATGCTGAAGGGGGCCGGCACGGAGGCCGTGCCCGTGGTGGTGCCGGTATGGGTGCTCTGCACCGTGAAGGTGCGGGTGGCGGAGCTCCCGATGGTGACCGTGCCGAAGCTCACGGGGCCGGTGGGAGCGACTTCGGAATTGACCTCCGCGACGGCGCTGGCGACGGCCGAACACGCGCTCTCCTTCCCGTCCGTATCCACGGCCGTAACCGAGACGCGGTAGGTCGAGCCAGTCGCCAGCCCCGTGAGCTGGAGGCTGACTGTTTGATTCGGTGACGGGATCAAGGTCGACGCCGCGACCTGAACGAAGTTGCTGCCCGGGCACGGTGAGGCGGACGTGCTGTAGTAAACGCGATAGAGGGCGGGGTCCACCAGCGAACTCCCTTCGGTGTTCTTGGTGGGCGCGGTCCAGGAGACGTTGAGGGCGCCGGCGTGGCTTGAGGCGGCCACTAGGAGGATTCCGGTGAACGTCAGTCCAATCGCCCGGATCCAGCGGTCACACCGCGAACCATACCCTTCTGCATTTTGTCTTCGCATGTTCATTCTCCGTCCAGGGAAAAGATCCTCAAAGGGGCCAAGCCCGGCGACTTGCCTGTCGAACAGCCCACCAAGTTCGAACTGATCATGAATCTCAAGACCGCCAAGGCGCTCGGCCTGACGATTCCTCAGTCCGTGCTGCTGCGCGCGGACCAGGTGATCGAGTAGCCTCGTGCTCGACCAACGCGGCCAGCTCCTCCGCGCGGCACTCGGCTTCGCCGGACTTCCTCGCCCCTCATACGATCGCGCCCTCTGGGCCCTGCGCACCTGGCTGGATACGTGGACCGGGATTGGGCACGTCGCCGTGGGCATGCACCGCCAGGGCTACGACCTGCAACTGACTCAGTATGACGAGCAGGCTGGCGCGCGACGTTCTACGCGACCGGGATGGAGCACTCACCGACCAGTGCAACCGCCTCCGCATTCGAGCGCACACGGTGGAGGGCAGTGCAGAGCGCAGCCCGTGATGGGCTAAAAAGAATGTCATGAGCAAGCGCGCCAACAGCGGGCTCGTTACGCACTGAGAAGATTGAACGAGCTTCGGCCGGTTGCTCCTACTCCCAGGAGTTTCGGAACCGGGGGAAGGCTAGTAGTAGCAGCGCAATCCCCGCCCCTCCAATCCAGGCGCTCCCTGGCTCCGGGACGGCAAAGGTGATGTTGGGATTGAGGACCAGGGCCGTCCCAATACATCCCCCACAGATCGCATTTTCTGGACCCGCTATCAACTGGAGATCGAAGCTCACCGGCACACTTGCGGCTGGCGGGATTTGCCTAAACGCGTGCACATCGGAGGCCGGGTTCGGGCAGCCAAAGGGGAAAAAACACTCGGGCAACCCGACTCCGACGCCCTCCACGACAGTTGTAAGCGAAGCCCTCGCGTTTCCGGGTACAGCAGACACCTCATCAGCGGCAAAGGTGAATCCGTTGATGCCCGCTGGTGCAGAGGCCACGAACGTGATCCCGAGATCGACCTCGGGCCTGTCGCGGAAGGCTTCTAAGCCCAAGGGGGAGCCGAATGCTAGCCCGCCGACTGCGAGCCCGAGGACTATGACATCTTCCGCTCCAAGGCCAGCGATGGAAGTGAGATGAAAATCAGTAAAGCGGAGTCGCCCGGCGTCTAACTCCGCGCCCGGCACCAGCAGGTCCTGAAGCGGCAAGGCCGATGCGGGTGTAACGAGGATGAGCGCAAGGAGTAGCGGCACTACGAATCGCATGGGCGTCGCCTCCTCGTTGAAGTCATCGGCAGGCATCTCACGAGCGGCCCACTGGAACGGGATGGTAGCGCACACCGTGGCACGCCGTCCAGAGTGCGGCGTGGGAGGCGTTGAACATGGACACCTCATGGCACGGATGAAGGTCATCTACAAGATCACTTGGCCCAACGGCAAGATCTACGTCGGCAAGGATCGCATCGAGGCGGACTTCATGCGGCTCGCTGCCACACCGCTGCCGATTCCCGCACCAGCGCCCGACGACGCGGTGCCGACACTCAGCACGGACCCCTCGCTGACTGGAGGTTCGCGGCACCGTTTTGGCACCAGTGGCCGGATGGGCGACGGCAGGATCGCGGAAGTGACGGGAATGATTGGTGAGCCGTCCGGGACTCGAACCCGGGACCCCCTGATTAAAAGTGGACGGCCGGTGAAGATCCGGCCGTCCACACTTCTTGCGAACTTGCCCGCAACTGCGTGATCCTCTTACGCGGTCGCCCGCGATCGCTGGCGACACAGACGCACTTTCACGACAGGCGTGAACGCGAGTTCACCGCGATTTCCAGGGTCGTTCAGCGCAAAATAGCGCAAGCCTACTTGCCTCGAGATACCAGTTAGTGTGGACTCTCCGCGGCCCCGCTGCGCCGGAGAGCCTATTCGAATGGCTCGAGGTCGAGGGGCATGAAGCGATGGAGCAACTCGAAGTCCCTCACGTTGCCGGTGACAACCGAAGCGCCGATCTGCCGTGCCGAGAGGGCAATGAGCGCGTCGTTCCAGAGGCTCGTGACTTTGGCCCGCAGTGCGGGCTCGCGCCGCCGGATATTCCCCAGGGCATCGCCCGCGAGATTCCAGGACCGCGCATCCGGCGTCACGATCCGCCCCAACCGGTCGAACTGCTCGACCAGCTCGCGCACGGCGAGGCGACCTACCCGATCCACGGCCCCCGCGCGCAGTTCGGCGGACACCACAGAAGCGAGGAAGGTCCGTGGCGTCCGGTCGCGAATCCGGGCGAACGCGGCGCCATCGATACCTTCGCGCAGCGCTGCCACGTAGACGTTGGTATCGAACACCACCCACCTACCGGCGGGCATCAACGTTCTCGATGTGGCCGCGTCCCTTCAGCACGAAGCGATGCAGCGCCTCGACGAGGGCCGCCTCGTCGACGACCAGGTCCAGCGCCCGCCGGATCGTCTCGGTCTCCGTGCGGGTCCCGAGGATGCGCCGGCTTCGCTCGAGCTGCGCCACGTCGATCCGGTAGTTCTTCCGCCGAACCCGCGCCCGTCTGGTGCGACTCGTGCCGGTCGTCATTCATCGCCTCCCAATCAGGATGTACAGACACAGACTATCATATGTCTGTACTTGATGCGCGCTCCAGCGACCACGCCGGTGGCCACTGAATCACGTCGCAGTCGGGGAGCAACCACGACCAGTCTTGGCTCGCCGGTGCTCACCGCCGGGCTGAGATCGCGCGGCGGGCAGCTTCCTCGTAGCGGAGTAGACGCGATAAAGGCCTGGGTGACGGAACCTCCGTTCTCAGCACGGCCGCCCTCCCGTCCCTCTTCGCCGTTCTGTCCCCCCGGGACAGACCACGTGCGCTCATAGTTATGTTCATGCCCAGAGGAGCCAGCCGCCTGAGTCGAGCATGCTACTGGATGATCTCGTTGGCTCGCACAAGGATGGACTGCGGAATCTTGAGCCCGAGTGCTTTCGCGGCCTTCAGGTTGACGATCAACTGTAACTTGGTGGGCTGCTCAATGGGCATGTCTGCCGGCTTCGCGCCCTTCAAGATCTTGTCCACATAGACAGCGGCACGGCCCCACAGGTCAGCGACGTCCACGCCATACGACATGAGGCCACCGATCTCCGCGAACTCGCGGTCTGGATAGATGGCAGGCAGCCGGCCCCTGGCCGCAAACTGCACGATCCGTATCCTGTGCGTCGCAGAGAGGGGATTCCGCAGCGTGATCAGCGCGTGGGCATGCCCGGCTTTGATAGCTGAGAGTGCCGGCTCCACATCATCGGCACCGCGCAGCTCAAGAAGCTGGAGTGTCACACGCAGCTTCTCGGCCGCGACCTTCATTTCTTTCAACCACAGTTCGTTCGGCGCAAAGTCGGCCCAGCTGATGACAGCAACCCGCGAGAGATGTGGAAACGTTTCCGTCAGGAGTTCCAGCTGTTTTCCGCCGAGCTCGGAGATGAAGCCAGACAACCCCGTCACGTTCCCGCCGGGATGCGCCAGACTCGCCGCCAGCCCTTGAGCGATGGGGTCGCCATACGTCAACACAATCGGGATGCTACTGGTTGCCTTCTTGGCGGCCGCGGCGCCTGAGCCCGGGGCCACGATGACGTCTACATTCAGGCGTACCACTTCGGCTGCGAGAATAGGGAGGCGCTCAACGGCGCCCTCCGCAAAGCGGTACTCGACAGAAATGTTCTGTCCTTCGATATAGCCGAGCTCCTTCATGCGCTGCCAGAACGCGTCGAGGAGAAGCGCATCGCCCGAACGGGAGCCTCCGGCCAGAAACGCAATCCGAGGCGCTTTCCCACGTTGCTGTGCTTCGCCGATGACAAGAGCACCAAGGGCGAGGCCGACAACGAGCGCGACCGCGAGCCCGATCCGCCGCATAGGAACCTCGTCGAGTTGGGGATGGTTGGCGGGAGTGTAGCAGACCTCAACGAACGCGAGCGAGGTGTCGGCGGCATCCTTCTGCGGCGCAAACGTGCATTCACGGCCGCTTCAGTCGCACCTCCTCCGACGGCGCTGAGTACGGGAACAACGGAATCAGCGCGAGCCCGGATTCCTCAACGCGTGGTCCGACACCCCGAAGGAACGCGTTTTCCCAGATTGGCACGAAAATTATCCGTTCGTGCAGGAGAGCGTAGACGCGATAAAGGCCTGGGTGACGGAACCTCCGTTCTCAGCACGGCCGCCCTCCCGTCCCTCTTCGCCGTTCTGCCCCCCCGGGACAGGAGCGCTCAGGCCGACCGCGTACGAGGCATGAGTTACGAGGAGTGGCTGAGGGACAAGGTGGTCTACGGAACACCCGACGCCGTGGTCGATCGACTCCAACAGCTACGCGAGGAGCTCGACCTGACCCAGATTCTGTATGAGGTCAACTACGGGCGCCAGATTCCTTACGCGCTGCAGTTGGAAAATCTACGGCTGATCAACGAATACGTCATCCCGCAGCTCAAATAGTCCTCTCTATCTACAGCCCCTTGATGTAACGCGCGATGTTGCGGATGTCATCGTCGTCGATGAGGCCCTTCCACGGCGTCATCGCCGTTCCGGGGCGGCCGTTGCGAACGACGCGCAGGAAGTCGTCCTCCGTGCCCTTGAACGCCCGCAGATTCGCGGCGGCCGGCGTGCCGTTCGCATCGGTGCCGTGGCATTGCGAACACTGCGTCAGATACGTCGATCGCGCCGAGCGCAGCTGCGCGCTCAACGGCGCCGGCTCGGACGCTGGTGGCGGCGCGGTCTGCGCGAGCGTGATTCCGTAGCGCGAGAGGATGTCCGGAACGGTCTTATCGCGCAGGGTCTTCAGCGCTCGGTCAACGGCGTCCTTGAGCTCCGCATCGGTCTTGCGGACAACGGCGCCGATCGGCAGTTCACGCTGAGGATCCTTGACGGCGAGCAGGCGAAAGCCGGGACTTTTTCTCAAGAAAGGCCCCGCAATCACCGATTCCACGACGACGGCGTCCACCTCGCTGCTCACGAGTGCGGCGAAGAGCTCCTCCGATTTCAGATAGACCTTGCGGTTCCAGCCACGTTCGTAAGCCAGCTGGTCGCTGAGCGTCATCGCCTGCACGCCGACGAGCTTACCCGGCAGCCCTTCGATCGATGCCACTCCGCCGACCATCGGCGCGACAACGACCTGGGTCATGACGTAGTAGGGCGCGGTGAAGAGCAGCCGTGGCTTGTCGTCGGTATAGCGGCCGGTCACCGGAACACCCATCAGGAGGTCGCAGCGGCTTTCGTAGAGTTGGCGGAGCACGACGATCTCGCGCGTGCTCGGAAACCAGTGGACGCTCAGCTCGGCGCCGACAGCGTCCGCGAGCGCGCGCGCGATCTCGACCTCGAAGCCGGGCTCGGTCGGGTGCTGACTCGAGAACGGCGGATTCGAGGGATCCGCGCACAGCCGAATCCGTCGAATCTCACCGCCGCCGCTCGCGGTCGCGACCAGGAGGGTCGCGACCGCAGCCGCGAACGCGATCAGTCGCTGAGTCCGAATACGACGATGATGTCGCTGTAGTTCACGCGGGCCGCATCCGCCCACTTCGGCTCCTTCCCGAACCAGACCTGCGAGCGTAACGTCCCACCGGCGGCGACCGCGATGTACTGCTTGCCGTCTACCGCGTAGCTGATGATGCCGCCCGACTGCGGCGTGCCGAGATTGAACGACCACAGCTCCTTGCCGTCCTTCGCGTCCACCGCCACGACTCTTCCCTCCGCCGTGCCCTGGAACACGAGGTTTCCGGCGGTGGACAACGTGTGGCTGATGAGCGGGGTGCGATTCGACCATTCCCAGACGACCTTGTTCTGATTCACGTCGAACGCGCGCAGGACGCCGGCCTGCTCAGCCCGGCTGAAGTGCTCGGCGGTGACCCCTGTAAAGAGCTGACCGCGCTTGTACGCGAGATCAGCCACGTAGGCGTACCGCATGCAGAACTCGTTTGCCGGAATGTACAGATAGCCGGTCGTCGGATTGAAGACCTTGGGCTGCCAGCCCGTCCCGCCGAGCAGTGAGGGGCAGACCTCGACGGGCGGCCCGCCCATCGTCGGCCGGCGCCCGGCATTCTCGCGAGCCTTGCCCGTCGCGGGATCGGGCCCACCCCAGTTCAGCGACTTGATGAACGGCACCGCGGACAGGAACTGCCCAGTGACGCGGTCGAGCGTGTAGACGTAACCGAGCTTGTTGGCCTGAACGACCGCCTTGCGCGTCTGTCCATTGCGCACCACGTCGATGACGTGATGTTCGGCGGTCGTATCGTAGTCCCAGGCATCGTTCGGCAGATACTGGAAGTGCCACTTCAGCGTGCCGGTATCGAGGTCGAGGGCGACAGCGGACATCGTGTAGAGGTTGTCGCCCTTGCGCATGTCGGCGATCCACGGCGCGGGGTTGCCGGTCCCGAAGTACAGCAGGTTCGTGCTGGGATCGTAGGTCCCCGCGTGCCAGACCGCACCGCCACCGATCTTCCACGTGTCCGCGGGCCAGGTCTCGCTGCCCGGCTCGCCGGCGGCTGGAATCGAGTACCACCGCCACCGGCTCTTGCCCGTGTCGGCATCGAAGGCCTCGATGAAGCCACGCGGCCCCATCTCTCCAGGGCCCGCAATGCCGATGACGATTTTGCCTTTCGCGACCAGCGGCGCGCCCGACATGAAGTAGCCGTCGGCATAGTCGGCGATCTTGGTCTCCCACGCCTGCTTGCCGGTCTTCGCGTCGAGGGCGACAAGGTACGCATCCAGCGTCCCGAAGATGACCTTGTCTTTGTACAGGGCGACGCCGCGATTGTGCGGAATGACGCGGACGAGAGCACCGACGTCCTCGGGGATCTTGCGATCGTGCTTCCAGAGCAGATCGCCGGTCGCCGCGTTCACGGCCTGGACGCGATTGAGCGAGAGCGACGTGGACGTCGTGAACATCACGCCGTCGTTCACGATGGGCGTCATTTGCTGATCGCCCAGCGTGCCGCCGGCGAAGATCCACTTCGGTACGAGCTTCTTGACGTTGCCGGCGTTGACCTGCGCCAGCGGACTGTGGCGCCACCCGGAATACGTGCGGTTGTACATGAGCCAGTTGGCGGCGTCACCCTCCGCCTTGAGCAGGCGGTCCTCGGTCACGTCACGCCATTCCGCGGCGAGCGCCGACGTTGAGAGGAACGACAGGAGAGCGAGCACGATGAGCACGAATCGCGCGAGTAGGCTCATACCTTCTCCGTGGTGGCACTGCTGGTGGAGTGATTGACGGCTGTCGCCGGAGCCTCACCTCCCCTCGATCCGCGTGCCGGGATGCTAGTGCCCGTCGCGGAACGATGTCAATGGCCTTGGTGTAGACTGCCGCGCGTGAACCGGCCGGCGAAGGCGACCCCCGTGACGATCATCGGCGCGGGCCTGGGCGGCATCGCGCTCGTGGCCAACCTGGGGCTGTTGGGCTATCGCCTCCGCCTGCATGATCGCGATGAGGCGCGCATCGCAAGGGTACGCGAGCGCGGTGGGCTCGACGTCGAAGGCCTGGCCAAGGGGTTCGCGCCGCTCGAGCTCGTGACGCCCCAGCTCGCGCCGGCGGTGGATGGGGCCGACGTCATCATTATCGTCACCGGCAGTCACTTCCACGCCGACGTCGCGCACGGCCTGGCCGGCGTGCTCCGCGATGGTCAGTCGATCCTACTCATCCAGGGCGGAACCGGCGGCTCCCTCGTCGTGCGCCGAGAGCTGCGCGCGGCCGGCTGTCGCGCCGCGGTCGACGTGAGCGAGATGGACAACTATCCCTACTCGCTCGGCTGGCCCGAGCCCACGCGCGTGAAGCTGACGATCGTGAAACGCTTCCTGCAGGTCGCGTCGCTGCCGGCCTCGCGTGTCGGGAGGGTCCTAGGCCCGCTGCGAGCCGCGTTTCCTCAAGCTCTGGCCGCGCCGAGCATCCTCACTACTGGACTCACCAACATGAACGCGACCCTACATGTGGCAAACATGGTGGGAAACATCGGCCGCCTCGAAGGCAGCGGGAACGCGTATCGGTTTTACGCCGAGGGGTACACGCCGAGCCTCATCACGCTGCTGGAGGCACTCGATGCCGAGCGGCTGGCCGTGGCCCGGGCTTACGGCGCGCAGGTGCCCGGCATCCACCAGTGGCTGCTGAACACGTACGGTCTCGGCGGCGACTCGCTCCGCGAGACCTTCCATCGCCTGACGCACGAGCCCACGGGACCCTATCAGTGGACGCCGACGCCGCCGTCGCTACAGCACAAGTATGTGATCGAGGACGTGCCGTGCGGGCTCGTCGCCATATCCGAGCTGGGGCGGGCCGCCAGCGTGGGGACGCCGGTCATCGACGGTCTCATTACGCAGACCTCGACGATGCTCCGGCGAGACTTCCGTTCGGAGGGACGGAATCTCGCGCGGCTGGGCCTGGCGGGCAAAAGAGTGGGCGAGATCCGCTCAATCATGGAGACGGGACCGACTGGCTGATTCGCCGATCAAGTCCTCAGCTCTCTCCAGGGCTCATATCTGCGGATCAAGGCGGTATCAGGATGTGGCGCCGTCGGGCCGCGGGCGGCGCGCCTGCTCAGAGCTCTGGAAGTTGACGCTGATCCGTGCGCCCATTGTGCCCGGCGCCTTGGGCACCGAGTGGACCCACTCCTCCTGGCAACGACCGCCCATTACCACCAGGTCTCCGGCCGACGGATGGAAGGCGATACTGGGCCCGCCGGCGCGCGGCTTGAGCAGGAAGCGGCGTGTGGCCCCCAGCGTCAGGACGGGCACGATGCACTCTGGCCGGCGGCAAGAGAACCGGTCGCGATGCCAGCCGGTGCTGTCCTCGCCGCCTCGGTAGAGGTTGAGCCAGAGATTGTCGTATCGCACCCCGTAGTGCTCCGACAGCGCATCGGCGGCGACGACCAGCGCAGGGTGGGGTGCGTCGGCGAGCTGGCGATACTCCGCCGTCAGCCGCGGCTCGAGGAACCGCTGACGGAAGAGCCACCGGTAGTGCGCCTGCCACGGCACCGCCTCGGCGAGCCGCTGGAACAGCTCGTTGGCGCCGGCAAGCCAGCCGGGAACCACCTCGACCCACGACCGCGCGTCGAGCGGCGTCCACCGGCCGGTCCGGAATTCGGCGTCAACTGCTACCTCGCCGCGGGCGGAGAACAGGTCCGGCTGCCATAGAACGCCCATCACTTACTGAAACACCAGCCGGATCACCGCGTTAAATGCCGCGCAGCTGGGTACATGACGATCTACGGGCTGGACAGCCCGGACGACGGCATCAGCTCATCGGGTTCGGTGGAGCTCGATCTGAGCCCGCTCGAGCCCCGGATGACGCCCGGCTGCGAGATCGTGCGCGGCGAACACGGGCACTTCGATGTCCGATCGGGCCGGCCTCGCCGACGAAGACGGGATGAAGCTTCCGAAATGTGAGCGCCGTGGCCACAAGGGGTAGGGACGAGCCGGGCCGATCCGTCACGCGTTTGGCCCGGAATTCGCGCGGAGGGCGGGGGATCTTGACCTGGCCCCGAGCCCGCCGGATCATTGCCGCGGCATGACCCCGGATATGTACCTGCAACGGGTGCGAGCGCTGCTCCCGGCGCTGCGTGAGCGGGCCGATCGCGCCGAGCGCCTCCGCAGGCTGCCCGACGAGACCTTCGCCGACTTCCAGGACGCCGGGCTCTTTCGCTGCCTGCAGCCCAAGCGGTACGGCGGCTTCGAGCTCGATCCGGGCACGCTCTACCAGGCCGTCATGGAGATCGGCACCGTGTGCGGCTCGAGCGCGTGGATCCTCGGGGTCATCGGCGTCCACAACTGGCACCTCGCGCTCTTCGCGCCCGAGGCCCAGGACGACGTCTGGGGCAAGGACACGAGCATCCAGCTCTCGACGTCGCTGGCGCCCACGGGGGCGGTGGAGCGCGTGGACGGCGGATTCCGGCTTCGCGGCCGCTGGCCGTTCTCGAGCGGGTGCGACTTCTGCCACTGGGCCGTGCTCGGCGGCGCGGTGCCGCCGCTCGACAAGGGCGCGCCGCCGGACGTGCGCACGTTTCTCGTCCCGCGTTCCGACTACGTCATCGACGACACCTGGCACGCGGTCGGGTTGTGCGGCACCGGCAGCAAGGATCTGCTGGTCGACGGCGCCTTCGTGCCGGAGTATCGGACGCACTCGTATCGCGACGCGTTCTATCTGACGAACCCCGGCGCGGTGGTCAACGACGGTCCCCTCTATCGGCTGCCCTTCGGGCTCGTCTTTCCGGCGTGCATCAGCTCCCCGGCCATCGGCGTCGCCCTGGGAGCGCTCGCTGCGTTCCGTGATCAGACGACGACACGCATCTCCCCGCGCGACAAGAGCCGTGTCGCCGAGGACCCCTTCGCGCAGTTCGCCCTGGCGGAGGCGGCGGCCGAGGTGACCGCGGCCCGCGACAGCCTGCTCGCGAATTTCGCTGAGGCGATGCGCCTCGTCCGCGCCGGGTCGGAAATTCCACTCGCCAAGCGGGCGCGCTACCGGTGGGATACCGCCAAGGCCACGGATCGGTCCGTGCGCGCCGTCGATCGTCTGTTCGAAGCCAGCGGCGGCCGCGGGATCTTCCTCGACAACCCGATCCAGCGGGCCTGGCGCGACGTTCACGCGATTCGGGCGCACGCCGGCAACAATCTCGAGAAGGCGGCGGCCATGTTCGGCCGCTCCGAGTTCGGTCTGCCGCCGGTCGATCTCCTGTTCTAGCCGCTCTCGACGCGGAGATGCCCCGAAGTCGCGGCCTGAAATGATGGTGTGATGCCGCGCCGAAACCGGGTGGATCCGTGGGGGGACCTGCACGCGGTGAGCGCCCGCGGCCTGTTCACGGGCAACCGCGGCTGCATCGTCGACGAGCGGGAGCAGGTCGTGCGCCACCACCGCAGCTCGACCTTGTGGATCACCTGCTTGACGAAGTTTCGCGACTGGCGCGTGCCGCTGGCCCGGTCCAACCGCTGGACGCCGATCTTCTTCCTCGAC
>QHSQ01000548.1 GCA_003221615.1 Candidatus Rokuibacteriota bacterium
GGAGACGAACGAAGCTCACGACCAGATCAGGCTCCGAAAAACTCGACGAACCTGGTCTTGATCTCCTCGTTCCGCTTCTCGAGCTCCTCCGGGTCGACCGTGAGGAGCTTGAGATCGGACAGCTTGGGCTTGTCGGCCGGATACTTCACCTCGGGGTGGCCGGTGTAGAGGCCCTCGCTGTCGGCCATCACCTGCTGGAGCTCGCGGCTGAACGTGAAGTCGCTGAAGAGCTTGGCGGCGTTCGGGTGCGGCGCGAAGCTCGCGATCGCAGTGGGTGAGACGACGAGGGGCACGCCTTCCTTCGGATAAACGACCTCGATCGGGTTCCCCTTCTTCTTCATCTGATAGTAGTAGTAGTCGCCCCCGTCCACGGCCACCTGGCGCTCACCGGACGCCACGACGCCGGCGGGGTCGACCGCCGACTGGACCAGCATCAGCTTGTTCTGCGCGAGCTGCTTGAAGTAGTCCCAGCCGTAGAGCTGCACCAGCGCCAGCACGTGGGTCGAGATGACGCCGCTGTAGCCCGGATGCGCCGTCACCATCTTGCCCCGCCACTTCGGGTCGAGCAGGTCCTTCCACCCCTTCGGAGCCTCCGCGGCCGGCACGAGCTTGGTGTTGTAGGCGATCACGTTGACGGTCGCGCGCAGCGTGAAGTAGTAGCCGTCCTTGTCCTTGAAGCCCGGCGGGAACGCGTCGACACCGGGCGGCGTGTACTTCATCAGGAGCTTCTTTTCCTTGAGCAGCACGAAGTGGCCAGCGTCCGAGGTGTGGATGACGTCGACCAGCTTGAGGTTCGCCTGCAGCTCCTGCATCACGCGCTGGAGGATGCGCTGGGAGCCGGTGCGCTGGACCTCGACCTTGATGCCGGGGTAGGCGGCCTCGAAGAGCTTGCCGACCTTCTCGGCCGTCGGCAGCGCCAGCGAGGTGTACCAGACGACCTTGCCTTCCTTCTTCGCGGCCTCCACGCGCGTGTCCTGCGCCGCGACGGGCGCGGCGACGACGATCCCGATCGAGGCGAGAAGACCCACGAGGCCGCTCAATCTTTTCATGAACTTGCTCCTCACAGGGTGAGTGTTCGTGTCAGGGTTCGAAGATCCGGCTCGCCGTCGAGCGCCAGGACGCTCCGGATGACGAGCGAGGCCCGCTCGTCGGACATGACGAGGCTGGCGTTGCCGCGGAACTTCGACTCGATCTCGTCCCGCGTCATCGGAGAGTCGGGGCCTCCGCGCGGATGGTCTTGCCATTCCTCGACGACGCGCCCGTCTTTCAAGCGGACCCGCAGGTGGCCCACGAACTGGCGCGGGTAGTCGATGGTCGGATCGAGCTCGTAGCCCACTCGCGACGCGACCGCCAGGACGTCCGGGTCGCGTACGATGTCGTCCTCGAACTCGGCGAGGCTGGCCCGGCCTCGCGTCAGGATCACCGCGAGCAGGTAGGGCAAGCTGAACTTCGCTGCGTAGCCGTTCTGCGGCGCATGCTTCGACCCGAGCGGCTCCCAGAGGCGCGGCACCGGTCCCGCCGCGGTTCGGCAGCGAATCTCGACGATATCGTCGGCACGCACACCGCCCGCCTCGCGCAGTCGAAGCGCGCAGTCCATGTAGGGCTGGGCGATCGAGCCGCACGGGTAGGGTTTGAACGTGAGCTGCTCGAGCTCCCATACGCGACCGAGGCTCGTCAGCAGCTGCTCGAGACGCTCGGGCTCGAAGCCGCCGGCGAAGGCGCGATAGAAGCCGTGCTCGCCCTCGAGGACCGTCTCGGGCCCGGTGAAGCCGGACTGGGCGAGCAGCGCGGCGATCACGCCGGCGTGAGCGGACCAGCCCGGGTGCAGACGCTTGGTCCACGAGCCGTCGGCCAAGTATTCGATGATCCCCGCCGCCTGGCTCCCGCAGATCCCGAAGGCGCGCACGAGCTCGTCCTCGGTCAGCCCGTACAGCTTCCCCGCGGCCGCGGCGGCGGCGAAGGTCCCGGCGAGAGCGGTCGGGTGGTAGTGGCGCGCGTGGAACTTGCCGGGGACCGCGAGCCCGACACGGCACATCACCTCGACGGCGGCGACGATCGCGGCGAGCACGGCTCGCCCGGTAGCGCCGGCCGCCTCGCCGACGGCGAGACTCGTGGTGACCGCGACCGAGCCCGTATGAACGATCGCGTCCTCGCGCGTGTCGTCGAAGTCGAGCCCGTGAGCGAGCGTGGCGTTCGCGAGCACCGCGTTGGCCGCCGCGACTCGCGCCGTGCTGCCGACCACGGTACTCTCCGGATTGCCGCCGAGGCGCTCGGCCGTCGCGCGCGCGGCGCGCCCGAAGTCGTAACGCACCGCGGCCAGACAGCAGCCCAGCGTATCGAGCGCCAGGAGACGAGCCTTCTCGACGACCGGCGCCGGCAGGTCGTCGGACCCAGTCGAAGCTCCCAGTAGCCGTCGAGCCTCCCGGTGGCCAGCCAGGCGAGATAGAGCACGGCGGAGCCCATCCGCCGGACCGCGCGAGCACGCACGCTGAACGCGGCGTACTCCTTCAAGTTGTTGTCGCCGCCTTCGCGGATGTTGTAGGGGAATCCGGTCGCCAGCAGGCTCTCGTCGAGGGTCGCGGTGGTCGACACCGCGAGCGCCTGATCGTTGACGGTCGTCCCGCGGCCGCGCTCGGCCACGAACAGCTCGTCGAGGTTCGGGTCGTAGATCACGCCGAGCTCGACGCGCGCGGCGGATTGCAGCGCGATCGACACCCCGAACGCCGGGAACCCGTGGGCATAGTTCGTGGTGCCGTCCAGCGGGTCGATGATCCAGCGCCGTCCGGACCGTCCCGCGCTGGCGCCGCGCTCCTCGGCGAGAACGGCGTCGTCGGGAAACGCCGCCGCCAGGCGCCCGACGATCAGCTCCTCGACGCGCGCGTCCATCTCGGTCACCAGGTTCGTCGGGCTGCCCTTGTAGGCGATGCGGCGCGATCCGGAAAGCTCGCGTTTCAGGAGCTGTCCGGCGGCCTGCGCGGCGTCGATCGCCACGCGTCGTTCGAGCGATGCCATGCTCCGCGCAATCTATCATACGTGTCGTGCACATCGTGGTGATGGGCTCGGCCGGGGTCGCCTCGCTCGCGTCGCCGGTCCGCCATCTCGGCGCATCGTTCGAGCGATGCCGTGCTGCCGCGCCATGTATCATACGGGTCGTGCACATCGTGGTGATGGGCTCGGGCGGTGTCGGCGGCTACTTCGGCGCGAAGCTCCAGCGTGCCGGGGAGAGGGTGACCATGGTCGCGCGCGGCCCCCACCTGGAGGCGATCAAGCGGTCGGGCCTCGCGATCCGGTCGGCCGTCGAGGGCGACACGGTGGTGCGGCCGGCGGCCGTCGAGCGCCTCGAGGGCGTCGACCGGGCGGACGCCGTCCTCTTCTGCGTGAAATCGTTCGACACGGACGACGCGGCGGCGCGCCTCTGGTCGGTCCTCGGTCCCGAGACGCCCGTGCTCTCGCTCCAGAACGGCGTGGACAACGAGGACAAGATCGACGCGAAGCTCGGCGCCGGGCGCGCGATGGGTGGCGTCGCGCAGGTGTTCGCGACGATCGAGTCGCCCGGCGTGATCAGGCATCAGGCCGCCGGCCGCATCATCTTCGGCGAGA
>QHSQ01000549.1 GCA_003221615.1 Candidatus Rokuibacteriota bacterium
CCAAGTACCATAGTCCTTGACCTTGTGCCGAATGAACACATGTACCATCGTTGCGCTCCTTTCAGTTTCCTCTCTGGGCCCGGCTAAGCTCGGCCCGGCGCCGGCGTCCGAGGCGTTCGATGAGCACCCGCGCCGTTGACCCGCGTACGATTCGAAAGCGACAAGTGGAGTCGGGGGCCGTGGGCGGACCGTCCAGGCTCCGCCCACGGCGTCCCCTTCGTGGGCATGCGCGGCTCATTGCCGCGCGCTCCGGCGTGCGCCGGAGCTCCTTTTCAGCGGCTCGCGGCGCCGATCGCGGTTGCTAGCAGACCTGCTCCGGCGCGGCTGGCGTCCCGGGTGGCGTGGTCTCCATTCGCACCCCCCTTTTGCTCGCGGTGTGCGTCCCGACGGGACGGGATCCACGTCCCGTCCACACGGGTCTACGCTCGCTGCGGCCGGGAGTCAATCGCTAGTGTGGAGAGGATGTACCGAGCTTCATGAGCGTCGATGATCAGGAGTGCCCGGTTCACCGGCGCCGCCCCTCGCTCGGGGCCGGCATGGTGTGGACTCAGCGACCCTTTAGCCGGAGCTCCTCGTACGGCGCGGTGAACTGGTGACCGGCGACGAGGCCCAGGGCGGGTTCCGCGACGCGCGGACCGTAGGCGTTGAGCACCGCGAGCTGCCAGATGGGCGCGAACATCACGCGCTCGTGCATCAGCTGCTGAATGCGATGTAACGTCGCTTCGCGGCGTTTCGGATCGCGCTCGACAGCCTGTTCGCGGATCAGACCTTCGATGTCGGGATAACTTCCGTACGTGAAGAGGCCGCCGGCGGCCACGAAGGCGTCGAGCCGCGTCGCCGCGCTCCCGTACGCCCCGCTCGCCATATAGACGATCCCGCGAAACTTCTTCTCGCGGAGCTGGCTCACGTGCGCTGCGCGCTCGAACGAGCGGACCCTCGTCCGGATCCCGACCGCCGCGAGGTAGTTGGCGGCGGCCTCCGCGATCTCGGTGAAGTTCGCGTCCGTCGCGATCTCGCCTGCGTCGAACCCGTTCGGGTGTCCGGCATCGGCGAGGAGCTGCCTGGCCTTCGGTGGATCGTACGCGTACGGCGGCGCTGGCCACGCGTACTCGAAGCCGTGGGGAATGATGCTGCCCGTCATCCGCGCGAAGCCGAGCAGGAGCGACTGGTTGATCGCGTCGCGGTCGATCGCATGGTTGACGGCGAGACGAACGCGCCTATCGGCCCAGACCGACTTCGGGTCCCATTGCTCGCTGAAGAGGAACCAGTGGATGCCATGCGCGTCGGAAGGCTTGAGCGTCAAACCGGGCGTGCGCCGGACCTCTTCCGCCGTGACACCGCGAAACGCGTAGGCGATGTCGACTTCGCCGCGCTTCAGCATCGCCAGCCGCGTCGTCTCGTCGACCACCGTCTTGAGCACGAGCCGCTTGACGCTCGGAGTTTTGCGCCAGTACTGCTCCCAGGCTTCGAGCACGAGTTCCACTCCGGGAGTCAACGATACGAACCGATATGGGCCGGCACCAACGGGCGCCTTCTTGAAGCCCTCGTCGCCGACTTTCTCGACGTACTTGGCGGGAACGATCCACGCCGCGCCGGTCGCGGGGGTTGCGTAGAAGACGAGAAAGTCCGGCCACGGTTCCTTGAGATGGAAACGCACGCGATACGGGTCGACGACCTGGACCTGCCGCACCTTGTCTTTGAGCATCTTGGTCGACGCTCCGCGGTAACGATCGAACGAGAACTTCACGTCGGCGGCGGTCAGGAGGTCGCCGTTGTGGAAGCGAACACCCTTCCGCAACACAAACTCATAGGTCAGTCCGTCGGCCGATACGGTCCAGCTCTCCGCGAGGCTCGGCGACATCGCCTTGCCTGGCATCGGCTTCACGAGGGCGTCATGAAGGCCATAGAGGATCCAGAACGGCGTGATGATCCCCGAGGTGTCGGCCGGGTCGAACCACGCCGGGGCGAGCGAGAAGTGGAGAGCCAAGGTCAGCTGTCCTTCGGGCGCAGCCTCGGCTGGCGCGGGCACGCTCGCGAGGAGCACGACGAGCGAGAACGCAGCCAGACCGATACAACGCTTCATGGCGGGCCTCCTTTGGCTAGGCGACCACGACCCAGCTTCCATGAGATCCTCGAGAGCGGCGCGGCGACGAGGCCGACAGCGAGAACGACCGCGAGCCCGATCACCGCATGGGCACCTTCTATAAGGCCTCTGCTGTCAAGCTCCACTTTCGAGTGATACGCCACTAACAGCGGAGTGCCATGATCCTGGCAGCTTGCCGTGACATTCGTCCTGGCCGAAAGGCCGCGGACGACCT
>QHSQ01000554.1 GCA_003221615.1 Candidatus Rokuibacteriota bacterium
AATGAACCACCACAAAGTGCAATTCCTCGGTCGATCCAGCCTAGATCGCCGCCCACGCAGACAGTGTCGGCGTCGTTGAGACGTACGCGACTCATCTCTCCTTCGCATTCCGCTGTCGGCGCTTCCTCAGTCGATTCACGCGATTTTGCAGGAGCCTTGACAGAAGACCGCTGCACCGAACCGGCAGCCGGATGGCACATCGTCAGATCAGTCGATGACATATTGCATCGTTCGGCTAGTAAGCCCGGCAGCGGTGGCCCAGCGCAAGCTCGGGCCCGGGAGGTTAGCCGGTCATGCTGACCGTCGATTCGGAGGAGCTCCCTGGCTCGATGGTCGCGGGTGACCGCAGGCAGCTTGTGAAGGCGCGCCACCGTTTTACTGCGAGAATTCTCGGCACCGTAGCCGCTCTTGTCATCGTCGCGCTGCTTGCGCTGCCTGTGCTTGCTCAGGCGCCGGCTCCGACGGTGACGTTCTCCGGGACGTTCGATCAGATCACGTCGGCGGGTCGGAACTTCTACGACGGTAACTACACCCGCGATAACGATCGTGAGTGGTACGCCCGGACCCGCTTCCGTCCGGACTTCATTTTCGAGGTCGGACGCACCAGGGCCGTGCTCGGCCTCGAGATCGACCTAAACTACGGTCAGACCGGCTCGAACGACGGCGGTTTCCCGGGCAATAACTCGGGCACGGCTTGCGGCTTCGTGGGAGGTTGCAAAAACGCCGGGTCTGCGGGCGGCGGCCTGGACCTCAACACCGACGTCGCCGGCCTGTTCGAGGTCAAGTGGGCTTACACGGAGTTCGACCTGACCGGGAAGAACAGCCTCCTGCCGTTCATTCCGTTCATGACCGTCGCGCGCGTCGGCGCCCAGCCATTCGCGAACATCGCCACGCACAAGGTCTATTACGCGAGCGGCGACTTTGCGGGCTTGAGCCTCGACACCACGTTCACCTCGGAGCTCAGGAACAACCTGGCCTTCGTCATCGTCGAAGACCAGCTCGCGGGTGGCAATCGCAGCATCGCCACGGCCAGGACGAGCCGCGGCGAGGACTACGCGTTCATCCTGAGTCCCGAGATCAACCTGATGAAGGGACTGGACCTCAAGCCGCTCTACTCGTGGTTCCACGCCGACGGCGTGACCAGCTTCACGGCCCGACGCAACGCGACCAACGTCCGCACGGTCAGCGCCGGAGGCGCTGATAGCGGTGGAATGAACAGCGCCGGGGCCCAGGGTGGTGGCAACGCGGCCGGCGACTCGACGAGTCACGAAGACCGCCACACGATTGGCCTCGACGCGCGCTGGCGCGTCGGGTCTTTCGGTTTGGATCCCACCATCGCCTACCAGACGGGTACGTACGACACCCAGGCGCAACGGTCGAATGGCCAGATTGCCCGGGTGAAGGGGGAGATGGCGGCCTGGCTCTTCGACATCCTCGGCAGCTATCAGCTAGGCCCGCTGCTCCTCGAGGCTCGCGGTCTGTACAGCACGGGCAACAAGGCCCGCGATAACCTGTCCCTGAGCAAGCACTACTTCGAGCCGCTCGACACGGACACCCTCTTCTGGATCGGCTGGGGCTCGTTCTTCGCCCTCGGCGCCGTGGACTACTTCAACGGCGGCGCCGGGGCCAACCGCGGCATGTCCACCCAAGTCGGATACGACCGGTACGGCCGCGCCCAGTTGGGTCTCAGGGTAACGCACAGCATCACGCCTGCGCTGAAAGTGTACGGAGTGGTCACGCCGGCATGGACGGCGGAAAAGGTGGACACGGGGGCCGGATGCCCCGCGCTGAACGCCGCGACAACTAATTTGGGCTGCCCTGCTCTAGTGACCGTGAACGACAAGAGTTGGGACAAGGGCGAGTCCAGCTACCTTGGCACCGACTTGACCTTCGGCACCACGTGGCGGTTTGCCGCGAATGCGGCCCTCGATATGAACGTCGCCTATCTCTTCGCCGGTCCGGCGTTGAGCCTGACGGAGCTGCAGAACGGTGTGGCCGTGAAAAAGGACGCGCGGGACGCCTACGTCGGCGCCTTGCGCGTGAGGTTCTCCTACTAGGCCGTGCTTCTGGTTATCGGTCTTCTGGAAGAAGACTTCGAATCAGCCCCAGCAGATCCCGCGGGCTGAACGGCTTCGCTAGATACGCGGTCGCCCCGGCGTCCCTGGCCTTTTGCTCGTCACCGGTCAGGGCAAAGGACGTGATCGCGATAATCGGGGTCTGGGCCGTGGCTGGCTCGCCGCGAAGCGTACGCGTGGCTTCGATGCC
>QHSQ01000555.1 GCA_003221615.1 Candidatus Rokuibacteriota bacterium
GTTCGTCGAAAAGACCGGGATCCCCTTCGTGCCCATGTCGATGGCCAAGGGCCTGCTGCCCGACGACCACCCGCAATCGGCAGCGGCGGCGCGATCGCACGCACTGGCGAAGGCCGATGTGGTGATGCTGATCGGCGCGCGGCTCAACTGGCTGCTGGGCCACGGTCGGAGCCCGCAGTGGTCGCCGACGGCGCAATTCGTTCAGCTGGATATCGCGCCGACGGAGATGGATAGCAATCGTGCCATCGCGGCGCCGGTGGTAGGCGACATCGCCTCTTCCGTTTCGGCCCTGCTGGCTCGGCTCAAGCCCGGCCAGATCCGAGCTCGTGCCGCATGGCTCGATGCGCTCGCCCAAGACAAGCGCCGCAATGCGGATCGCATGGCGAGCCGCCTCGCCGCCAACCCGGACCCGATGGAGTTCTACAGCGCTCTCGGCGCCATCAAGGGCGTGCTCGCCGACAAGGACGTCTACCTCGTGAACGAGGGGGCCAACACACTGGACATCGCCCGCAACGTCATCGACATGCGCCTGCCACGCCGACGGCTCGATACCGGGACCTGGGGCGTGATGGGCATCGGCATGGGCTACGCGATTGCAGCGGCGGTCGTTAGCGGCAAGCCCGTCGTGGCCATCGAAGGTGACAGCGCCTTCGGATTCAGCGGCATGGAGCTCGAAACAATCTGCCGTTATCGGCTGCCGATCGTCACGGTGGTCTTCAACAACGGCGGCATCTATCGCGGCGACGGCGTGAACCACGGCGGGGGCGCCGACCCCGCGCCCACCGTGCTGATGAAGGATGCGCGCTACGACAAGATGATCGAGGCCTTCGGCGGAGTCGGTCACCATGTCGTCGATCGGCAGGGGCTGGCGAAGGTCCTTACCGAGGCGCTGGCTTCGGGAAACCCGACCCTGATCAACTGCGCGATCGATCCGGCAACGGGGACGGAGAGCGGCCACATCGGCAATCTCAACCCGAAGAGCAGCATCGAGCAGAAGAAGTAAGGACGAGGCCCGACGGGCCCTCAAACTGAAAGGAATTGATCTCATGAGCACAGAATCTCCGACGACATCTCTGGGGAGTGTCGACAGCGAGTGGAGCCACGCTAGAATGCGCAACTGGCTGCTCGCCGGGCTCACGCTTTCGTCGGGCGCGGTGGACGCGGTCAGCTTCCTCGCCCTGGGGAAGGTCTTCACGGCGTTCATGACCGGAAACATCGCTTTCGCGGGAATGCGGGTCGCGGGAAGCCCCGTTGCGCCTCGGATCAGCCTGCTCCTGGCATCGATGGTGGGTTTCGCGGTCGGCGTCTATCTCGCCACGAGGATCGTTCGGCGCAGCCAGCCGACGACTCTCGTGTGGCCGCTGGCCACGACGGTCGCGCTGGGTGTCTCCCTGCTGCCCCACCTCGGTGTCGCGCTGATCTGGTTCGCGACCGGCGGCCGGCCCGACGACACGGTCATTCCCGTTCTCCTGGGCGCCTGGGCGATGGCGATGGGGATGCAGAGCGGTGCCGTCCGCAGGTTGAACGTGGGGGGTGTCTTCACGACGGCCGCCACCGCAACCTTCATCTTTCTCGTCGGCGACTGGGCCAATCGAAACTCCTTGACGAGTGACGAGCATAGCCGGCTGCGCGGTGTGCTCGTCTCTCTGTTCGTCGGCGCCACGATCGGTGGCTGGCTCCTCCTCCATGCGCCGGTCTACGCCCCGGTGTTTCCGTTCGTCGTCACTGCGCTCGTGGTCGCGACCGCCGCGTGGACCTTCCGACACGGCGACCAGGCGCGGGCCGAGGGAGCTGCGAGTGAAGATCGGTCTGACGTTCGAGCCGCGTGAAGTTCTACGATGATGAAGATCCAGACGAACGACGAGTTCGTGGAAGACGCGTCTTCCCTGGCCGAATCGATCCTCGCGTCCATCGCGGATGCCGTCATCTATGCGGATGACGCGGGGACGATCCGGCGCTGGAACCGTGCCGCCGCCGACCTGTTCGGCTACAGCGCCGCGGAGGCGCTCGGTCAGAGTCTCGACCTGATCATCCCCGAACACCTGCGGGCGGCCCATTGGCGCGGCTTCGAAGCCGCCATGAGAAATGGTGACACGAAGCTGCAGGGCCGACCAACGGTGACCCGTGCAACGCACGCTACCGGACGCAAGCTCTACGTCGAGATGACCTTCGCCCTCGTGAAGGGACGCGCAGGAGTCGCGGCGGGCGGAGCAGTTGCGGTAGCGCGCGACGTGACGGCGCGCGTGGAACAGCAGCGGGCCAACGCCCGCCGTGACAACCCCCAGTGATGCCAATGCAAACTCTCGCAGATCTCTTCATCCATATAGACAAGCAGCAGCCGGCCATCATCTTGCCCGAGGGCCCTACAGAGATTGCCTACGGCAGTCTCTCGGATCAGGTCGACCGTCTGGCCGCCAGACTTCGGCAGAGTGCACTCGTCCCGGGACAGGTGGTCGCCATCGTGCTCCCGAACGGCATCGAGTACCTGGTTTCGTTTCTCGCGGTCACTCGCGCTCGGCTGATTGCGGCTCCCATGAACCCGACGTACAAGGCCGAC
>QHSQ01000556.1 GCA_003221615.1 Candidatus Rokuibacteriota bacterium
CACGCGGGGGCGCGTAGGCAACGTACAGTACACGGGAAGTCTCCGGGGAAATCGGGGACCGAGCATCTTGCCCGTAGATGATCGAACAACAGATGCCGTCCGCATCCCGCATGATCATGTCACCCGATCGAATGGCCCTGGACGCGCTGTTCATCTGCGTCATCTGGTCGCCTTCGCGAGAGACATCGATCACGATCGGTCCGCGCAGTTTCTGGCTGTCATGTCCAGCCGTCAGGATCAATGTCTCGACTTCAGCCATGAAGTTGGCATCAACCGCGGGAGACACATCCGGAAGCTGTTTCCCATTCAGGACGATAGAATCGAGTTGAAGCTGCACATGATAGCTCTTGTTGAAGCGCCTGTAGTACCGGTCGTATTCGGCCATCGCCGGAAGCGCCAGGAAGTCCTGCCGGGTGAAATCCTTGTAGCGCGCCCGCAAGCGCGCTTCGATTTCGCGTTTGCGCTCATTCAGCCTGGAAGAGGAGCCGGTGCTCTCCAGACCCGACAGCTCCAGCAAGCCGACCGTTGCTCCAGGGTGCGCTGTTCGCCATTCTTCGGTCGCTGCGATCGCAAGCATTTAGGCCGCCTCATCATTGCTTCCAGCCGATGCCCAGAAGGTGAGCGCTGACGCCAACGACGGACGATTCGGACTCCAGCGCCCGCGCAACATCGAGCAGGTCCTTTCTCAGCTCAGCGTCCTCCCATCTTGTGTCGAAATCCTGCAAGATCCACCCGGGGCCTTCGACCCCCAGCACGCTGACATTTCGCAAGCCGGCGACCTCCAGTTCGGAGCGAAGATCATCCGGCCGATGAAAGTACGCGGTCGTAAAGTAGTCCACGTTGTCGGTGTCGTTCCGGTGCTGGCCGTCCGCAAGATCACGGTCGCGGATTTTCACGAAACGAGAGTCCAAGGAGAGCTTCCGCGCCAGGCCGTCCAAGGCAGAGGCATAGCGCGAGATGGCTGCCGCCACGGCTATGCCACCCCTAGCAAGGACACGGAACCCCTCGCGAAGCGACGCGACCCGATCGGCCTCGGACGGAAGATGGTAGAGCGGCCCCATGACGAGGACCGCCGCGGCTGAACCGTCCTGCTGCGGCAGTCGGCGAGCATCGGCCACTGACAGCGACGCGATCGGTCTTGCCGACGTCGCGCTTCGCCCCCGCGCCTCTTCCACCAAGCGCGGAGAGGCGTCAACGAGATGGACCTCGTACCCCTGTTCGGCGAGCCATATCGAGTACGCCCCGGCCGCACCGCCAACATCGACGACTCGAGCTGGAGGCGGTGGCAAGACTCGCGTGAGGATCTCCTTCGTCCGTTCGAACTCCAAGCGAGACGAGCCAAACCCGAGGCGAGACTCTTCCGGGAACCTTGCGTAATACGCCTGAACTTCCGGCGGCGGCGTGACGGCGTCATCACTGCGTTCCATATGCTGGTGCGCCTTCGCCCTAACGTTGCAGTTCAGCCGCGGGCGAAGCCCGCCAGCTGGAACGAAGCGTTAGAGTGCAGTGTGCGGTTGAAGAACTGGAGGGCGTCGGCGCCGACCTTTCGGTGCACTTCCTCTCTGTCGATCCCGTCAGGATCAGTGCACCGCGAGCGCGCAATGACTTTGCCCAGGAGGTTACATCGGGCAAGGAACGTGTAGTGCGTGACGTGGGGGAGAATCTCGAGCTCAGCGTTCGGGATGGCCGATGCGATCGGCCTCGCGTTGACGTCGGGCAACGCCTGGTCATCTTTCGAGCCGACGATGATGTGGACCGGAGCCTTGACTCCAGCCAGACTGGCCTTCGTCATGGCAGGTTCTTCATACATGGCAAACGAGAGGCCGACAGGGTTCACTCTCTTGGGCGGCTCGGCGCACGCAACCGTGACAACGGATAGTGCGGCCACAACAATGACTCGTGTAGGTCGCATAGTGTTGATGCGACCGAGGAAAGTGACTAGCTCTTGCACGACCCTTTCGGCGTCCAGTCGTACGCGGGAGACGCGTCAAGACTCGCCTCGATCTTCTCGAGTTGCTCGCCCGCGGACAAGTCACCTTCTACCCGTATGACCGGACAGGAGACGGTCGCCAACCACGCCTCATGGAGAGCGCGACTCCTCATTTCTAGACCGCCTGTGTCGTAACGGCCAGCCCAGCCCAGGAACTCCACGTGCGCCCCGTGAAGCTCTCCTCCGGGCGCGATAGCATGCCGACCATAGCGCTCGCTCTCCCGCATCCGGAGGCGCGCCAGGCGAACCGGCGTCGAAACAGCCAAGAACACGACCACCTCAAACTCCGGGATGAGCGGATCTCCCCAGCCACAGAGCGAGCCAGACAACACCCACGACTTCGACCCGCGCGAAGCTTCACGTAGCAACGCGAGCCGCTCCTCTCGTGGCCGCTTCTCGCGATAGGGAGGAATCGTCGGCAGCCAGAAGTAGTCGTCCGTGTCCAGGTGTCGGTGGCCGTATCTCGTGGCCATCTCGATCGCGAGTGAGGTCGTCCCGCTACCCGACGCGCCA
>QHSQ01000557.1 GCA_003221615.1 Candidatus Rokuibacteriota bacterium
TCTGCCCGATCAGGTCGCGCGTCGAGTGGTCCTTGGGGTCGCCGACGAATGCGACCCGCCCGCCGATCGACCGCACCGTCGCTTCCTCGGGCACCGTGCCGGGACGGTAGTCCGTGCCCTTCGCGTGCACGTCGGGTCGCAGGGACGCGATCAGTCGGTCGGCGGTGTCCTCCTCGAACACGACGACGTGGTCGACCTCGCGGAGCGACATCAAGATCTCGGCGCGCTCGGCGGCCGGCATGAGCGGCCGGCCCTGGCCCTTGAGCCGCGCCACCGCCGCGTCCGAGTTGATCCCCACGAAGAGGACGTCGCCGAGCCCGCGGGCGGCGCGCAGATAGCGGACGTGGCCCACGTGCAGCAGATCGAAGCAGCCGTTGGCCAGCACGATGCGCTTTCGCTCGGCCCGGAGCCGATCGGCCAGCGCGACGGCCTCGTCAAGAGTCATGCAGCGAGATCGCCTGCCGGAGCTCCGACGGCGCGACGGTCGCGGTGCCGCGCTTCATGACGACGATACCGCCCGCGACGTTGGCCAGGGTCGCCGCCTGCAGCGGCGTCGCGCCGCTCGCCAGGGCCAGGGTGAACGTGCTGATCACCGTGTCGCCCGCCCCGGTGACGTCGGCGATCTCGTCGGTGCCGTGGATCGGAATGAAGGTGGTCGCCCCGTCGCGCTCGAGCAAGGCCATGCCCCGACTGCCGCGTGTGACGAGGAGCAGGCGCGCGTCGAGCCGCTCGAGCACCTGGCGTCCGGCCTTCTCGACCGCTCGCTCGTCGTCGGCGGGCACGCCGGCGAGCTGCTCGAGCTCGGCCTCGTTGGGCGTGGCGGCCGTGACGCCGGTGAATCGAGGCATCTGGTAGCGGCTGTCCACGCTGACGACCGCGTTCACCCGGCGCGCGATTGTCTTGACGTGCACGAAGATCCGCGGCGTGACGGTGCCGTATCCGTAGTCGGAGATCACAATCGCGTCGACGCGCGGGCCGAGCGCGGTGAGCCGCTCCAGCAGCGCGTCCTCGGTCGTGGGCTGCGGCTCCCCGGCCGGCTCGCGATCCAGGCGCACCACCTGCTGGCGCGTCGCCTGGTAGCCGCCCGCCATGATGCGCGTCTTCACCGGAGTGGTGCGGCCGCGCTCGGTCACGATCCCGTCCGTCGAGATGCCGGCCGAGCCAAAGAGCGCCACGAGCTCTTCGCCGGCGTCGTCCGGCCCGATGGCGCCGATCGGGATGACCCGGGCGCCGAGCGCGTGAGCATTGTGCGCGGCATTCGCCGCGCCGCCCAGGAACACCTGGCGCTCGGCGAAACGCAGGATGAGGACCGGGGCTTCCCGCGAGATCCGGGCCGGCTTGCCGAAGAGATACTCGTCGAGGATCAGATCGCCGATGACGACCACGCTCCGACCGGCGAAGGCGTCGATCGTCCTGCGTAGGGCCTTCCCCGTCCCCTTCACCGCGCGAGCCCCTTGATCGCCCAATCGGCCGCGCCGAGGAGGTCTTCGGCCACGTAGTCGGGTTGCACAGGCAGCGCGCCGCGCCGGTACTCCCATTCGCCGAGACCATAGCCCGTGAGCACGAGGACCGCGCGTGACCCGACCGCGTGCGCTGCGACGAGGTCGGACCCCTTGTCGCCGACGAGCGTCGAGCGCGCGAGGTCGAGGCCCAGATCCGAGGCC
>QHSQ01000558.1 GCA_003221615.1 Candidatus Rokuibacteriota bacterium
CGCTCGCGCCAACTGAAGCTGTAGAGCGGCACGAGCACGCGATCGCCGACCTTCAGGTGGTCGACGCCCCTGCCAATAGCCAACACTCGCCCCACCCCTTCATTTCCGACGACGCTCGGAAGCGAAGGCCGGAGCGGATACACACCTTGGATGAGATACAAGTCATTCATGTTGATCGGCGCATGCTCGACACCGATCAGCACCTCGCCGGCGGCCGGTGCTGGAGGTTCGGGAAGGTCGGCAAGCTCGAGGACGATTCCCGGCTCGCCGAACGTTCTGATTTGCACTGCACGCATTCTGCGCCTCCCGTGTTAGTGATGGCCGAATTCGACGAGGTCGCGACCGGCGAGCGGACCCCCGGCCTGCTGCAGGCGGCCACCCGTCGCGAGACCGCCGAGATCGACCGCCGTGAAGCCGAAACTCTCGATGAGCTCTTTGATGAATGCGGTCGGTTCGGGATGGTCCCCCGAGACGAAAATCACGCGACGTCCTCCGTTCTTGACCGGCCCTTCATTGAAGCGGGCGGTGACGATCGAATTGAACGCCTTGACGATGCGGGCACCTGGCGCCAGGGCCGCCACGACCTCGCTCGCGCCCTTGCCGCCGAGATCAGCGAGGACGAGCTTCGGACTCGTCTCGACGAAGGGATTCGTCGCATCGATGAGCACCCGGCCGTTCCAGGCGGGTAGGCTCTTCAACGCTGACTCGACGTTTCGCCAAGGCACGGCGAGCAGCACGTAGTCGAGGCTCGCGGCTTCCTCGACCGAGGCCGCGGACGCACCACGACCAAGCTCGGCGACTTCGTCGCCGAGTGCATCTGGACCACGCCGGCTGCTCAAAACTACTTCATGGCCCCTGGCCAGCGCCTCTCGCCCGAATGCGAGCGCGACAGCGCCGGCGCCGATCGTGCCAAATTTCATGCCCCCCTCCTATCGTTTGAGAATTCGATGAGGACGACGCCAGCCCGGCCGGCTCGACCGACATGCGCGGGCGCCTTCGTGGTCCGCGACGGCACGGAGCTTTCGGCAACTCGAACAGCGCTGGCTTTTTGCGCGAGCAGCCACCTGCCCATCGCCACGCCTTTGAGCCTCAGCGATAGGGGTGGAAACAGATGGATGTCGCATGTCTCTCCGCCGAGCGTCCGTTGACGCGCCTCAGCCGGTCGCGCGCGCATCTCAGGATTTAGGCGGCCACCCGGACGATGAGCTTGCCGAAGTTGCGCCCCTCCAGCATTCCGATGAAAGCGCCTGGCGCGTTTTCGAGACCGTCGACGATGTCCTCGCGGTAGCGAATGCGACCCGCGGCGACGCCCGCACCAACCTCGCGCAGGAAGTCGGCATAGTGTTCGGCCGCGAAGTCGTAGTAGATGAAGCCGCGTATGGTCAGCCTCTTCGAGAGAATCTGCCGCATGGTCGCGGGGAGCCGATCCGTACCGTCGCCCGGTGGGACGCCGTTGTACTGCGCAATGAGCCCGGCGACCGTCACGCGCGCAAAATCGTTGAGCAACGGCAGCACGGCTTCCCAGATGGCTCCGCCGACGTTCTCGAAGTAGACGTCGATGCCCTGGGGACATGCCGCGGCCAGTCGCGCCGGAAAATCGGCGGCGCGATGATCAAGCGCGGCGTCGAAGCGAAGCTCGTCCTTCACGAAGGCGCATTTCTTCGGGCCACCGGCGATGCCGACGGCGCTCGCGCCCGCGAGCTGGGCGAGCTGTCCGACGAGCGACCCGACCGGACCGCTGGCCGCGGCGACGACCACGGTCTCCCCGGGCTGCGGCTTGCCGATGGCGCGCAGGCCGCCGTACGCCGTGAACCCGGGCATTCCGAGCACGCCGAGACCGGTCGTGACTGGTGCAACCGCCGGATCCAGTTTGCGAAAGCCCGTGCCGTCCGAGATCACATGCGTGCGCCATCCTGTTCGCGCCAGGACGACATCACCTTTGACATACGCCGAATTGTTCGAGACGAGCACATGCGCCACTGTCTCCCCGGTCATCACCTCGCCGATCTCGAGTGGCGTGGCATACGACTTTCCGTCGTTCATAGAGCCGCGCATATACGGGTCGAGGGAGAGATACTGCACCCCGAGCAGAAGCTGGCCGGCTGCTGGGGTGGGGATCGCGGTCTCTTCGAGGCGGAAGTCGGTGAGCTCCGGCTTCCCCTTTGGTCGAGCCGCGAGAACGATCTGTCGCCCACGCGTTGTCATGACGCGCACCTTTTCCTTGTCCGAGACTCACTCTTCGCTACACTTGTGCGACCCCGCCATCCACGAACGACTCGATTCCCGTGACGTAGCTACTGCCCGACGCCAC
>QHSQ01000225.1 GCA_003221615.1 Candidatus Rokuibacteriota bacterium
ACGGGGAGGCTCGTCGTGAGTCGGTGGGTTCGATCGTTCGCGGCCGCGTGGCCGCTTGTCCTTTCCTGTGCGCTCATCACGCCGCTCGCGAAGCTCGAAGCGGCACCGGGAGGCCAGGTCACCTACGCGTTCCACGTCACCCTGGCGCCGCGCTGGCTCGATCCAGGCGAGACCGAATCGGCCATCACGCCGTTCAAGGTCCTCTACGCGATCCACGACGCGCTGGTGAAGCCGATGCCGACCGGACAGACCACGCCGAGCCTCGCCGAATCGTGGTCGGTGTCGCCGGACGGCACCAGCTACACCTTCGTGCTGCGTCAGAACGCCAAGTTCCACAACGGCGAGCCCGTCACCTCCGAGGACGTCAAGTTCTCCTTCGAGCGCTACAAGGGCGGCGCGGCCAAGCTGCTCCACGACAAGGTCAAGGACGTCCAGGTGATCGATCCGCGCCGGGTCAAGTTCGTGCTCCGCGAGCCGTGGCCCGACTTCATGACGTTCTACGGCACCACCGCGACCGGCGCGGGCTGGATCGTGCCGAAGAAGTACGTCGAGAAAGTCGGCGACGAGGGCTTCAAGAAAGCGCCGATCGGCGCCGGGCCCTACAGGTTCGTCAGCTCGACGCCCGGCGTCGAGATCGTCGTGGAGGCGTTCGAGGGCTACTGGCGCAAGGTGCCCAGCGTGAAGCGGCTCGTCTTCAAGAGCGTGCCCGACGAGACGACGCGCGCGGCCGCTCTCAAGCGCCGCGACGCCGACGTCGTTTACTTCCTGGGCGGCCCGGTGGCGGAGGACATTCAGCGGACGCCCGGCCTCAAGCTCACCGCCGTTCGGACCAACACCGTCATCTTCCTCGACTTCACCGAGCAGTGGGATCCGAAGTCTCCCTGGCACGACCGGCGGGTTCGCCTCGCCGCGAGCCACGCGATCGACCGCAAGACCCTGAACGAGGCCGAGCAGCTCGGGTTCGCCGGCATCACCGGCAACATCGTGCCGCGGCACATGGAGTTCGCGCTGGCGATCGATCCGCATCCCTACGATCCCAAGCGCGCCAAGCAGCTCCTGGTGGAGGCCGGCTACCCGAACGGCTTCGACGCCGGCGACCTCACGCCGAACCCGCCTTATTTCTCGATGGCGGAGGCGATCGCCGGCAACCTCGGCGCCGTCGGGATCCGGACGCGCGTGAGGACGATGGAGCGCGCCGCGTTCCTGGCGACGTGGGCCGAGAAAAAGCTTCGTGGCATCGTGATGGGCGCGCAGGGTGCGGGCGGCAACGCGGCGACGCGCATCGAGGGGCTCGCCACCAAGGAAGGACGCTACGCGTACGGCGTCCTGCCGGAAGTCGAGGACCTCTTCCAGCGCCAGGCCAAAGAGATCGACCGCAAGAAGCGCGAGGACATGCTCCACCAGATCCAGAAGATCCTCAGCGACAAGGTCGTCTTCGTCCCGATCTGGGAGAATGGATTCATTCGAGGCGTGGGCCCACGGGTGGAGGAGCCGGCCCTCACCCTGATCCCCGCGTTCCCGTATTCGGCTCCGTACGAAGAGGTCCGGCTCAAGAAGCAATGACGCCCATAGAGTGAGGAGCGCCATGAAATACACGCGAATCTCGGCCGACTGCCACATCGACCTGCCCTGGATTCCGCCCGATCTCTTCACCGCGAACGCGTCGGCGGCGATGAAGGAGCGGATGCCGTACGTCACGGACGGACCGGATGGTCCGTACTGGACCTGCCGGAACGGCCAGTCGTTCGGCCTCATGAACGGCGTCGGCCCGGCCGGACAGAAGTTCGTCCCCGGCTCGCACTACCGCGTCGACGTCATGGCCTCGACCGGGCTCTACGAGGACGGCAAGAAGGGCATCCGGCGGCCGACCGATCCCGCGCTCCGCGTGAAGGACATGGATCGCGACGGCGTGCAGGCCGAGGTCATCTACGGCATTCTCGGCGCCGCCACCCGGCTCAACGACGCCGAGGCCGCGAACGAGATGTTCCGGATCTACAACGACTGGCTGAAGAACTTCTGCAATCACTATCCCGACCGCTACATCGGCCTGGCGTGCCTGCCCTACGGCGATATCGACGCCGCCGTGAAGGAGATCTACCGCGTGGCCAAGCTCGGTCTGCGCGGGATGGAGCTCTCCTGCTCGTGGGACATGGAGCCGATGTGGCATCCGGTCTGGGAGCCGCTCTGGAAGGCCGTGAACGACGTGAACCTGCCGCTCCACTTCCACACGTTCCCGGCGCTGCCGCCGGGCAAGCTCGACGTGCAGAAGGGGCTCACGCGCCGCGCGGCGTTCTTCACGGTGGTCTCCGGTTTCCAGATGAACCTCGTCAACATTCTGGCGGCGGTGATCGGGGCCGCCGTGCTCGAGCGTTACCCGAACGTCCGCATCTCGTTCGGCGAGAGCGGGATCGGCTGGATCCCCTACGCGCTCGATCGCATGGACTTCGAGTGGGAAGATCGCTTCCGCGATCTCGGCCTCACGATGAAGCCGAGCGATTACTGGCGCCGCCAGTGCAAGGGCACGTTCCAGTTCGACCGCATCGGCACCAAGCTCATCGAGGACATGGGCGTCGAGACGCTCATGTGGGGCTCCGACTATCCGCACGGCGACGGCGTGTGGCCGGAATCGTCGAAGTACATCGAGGAGCAGTTCGGCCACCTGCCGGCCGACGTCACGCACAAGATCACCTGTGAGAACGCGGGTAAGTTCTACGGGCTCATGTGAGGCGCGCCGCCCGACGGGCAATCGAGGAGACCCGACGACGATGAGCCTGACGAGAACGACGCTATGCTGCGCCCTCGTGCTGGGCGCCGCGGCGTGGGCCGGCGCGGGACGCGCCGAAGCGCTCGAGCTCCAGGTGATCAGCGCGGGCGCCATGCGCTCGATCGTCACCGAGCTCGCCGCCGCGTTCGAGAAGGAGACGGGCCACACGGTGAAGCTCACCTTCGGCACGGTCGGCGTGATCAAGGCGAAGCTCGCGGAAGCGACGCCGGTGGACGTCGTGATCATGTCGGACGAGGCGATGAAGGACATGACCCGGCAGGGCGCGGTGGTCGAGGGTTCGTGGACCGCGATCGGTCGCACCGGCATCGGCGTGGCGGTGCGCGAGGGCGCCCCGAAGCCCGACATCGGCAGCCCGGAGGCCCTGAAGCAGACGCTCCTGTCGACGAAGTCGCTCGTCTACGTCGATCCCGCGCAGGGCGGGACCAGCGGCATTCACTTCGCGGGCGTCCTGCAAAAGCTCGGCATCGCGGACGCGGTGAAGTCGAAGACCACGCTCGTGCCGGGCGGCTATCCGGCCGAGCTGGTCGCCAGGGGCGACGTCGAGCTGGTCGTCCACCAGATCAGCGAGATCATCCCGGTGAAGGGCGTGACGCTCGTCGGTCCGCTGCCGAAGGAGCTCCAGAAGACCACCGTCTACGCTGCCGGGGTCACGGTCGGCAGCGCGTCGCGGCCGACGTCGGGCGCGTTCGTCGCTTTTCTCGCCCGGCCCGACTTCAAGCCCAAGCTCGCGGCGGCCGGTCTGGACTACAAGGAGTAGTCGTCGTCAGCGACCCGCGCCCTGCTGCGGGTCGAGCCAGTCGCGCAGGCCGTCGGCGAGCATGTTGAACCCGAGCACCGCGATCAGGATCGCGAGGCCGGGGAACACGACCACCCACGGCGCCTGCAGCATGAACCCGCGCCCGTCGGAGAGCATCAACCCCAGCGACGGGGTCGGCGGCCTCACCCCCACGCCCAGGAACGACAGGGCCGCCTCGACCAGGATCGCGATCGCCATCAGCACCGAAGCCTGAACCAGAAGCGGCGTGACGCAGTTGGGGACGATGTGGCGCAGCACGAGCCGCCGCGCCGTCGCGCCGACCGCGCGCGCGCCCTCGACGTAGACTTCGGCCTTCGTCGCCAGCACCGCCGCCCGCACGACGCGGGCCACGATCGGCACGTAGACGATCGCGAGCGCCAGCGAGACGAGCAGCACGCCGGTGCCGAAGACGCTGGTGAGGGCGATGGCCAGCAGGATCGCCGGGAACGCCATGAGGATGTCGAGCGGCCGCATGATGACCTGGTCGAGCACGCCTTCGGCGTAGCCGGCCAGGAGCCCGAGCGGCAGGCCGAGGAGCACGGCCATCGCGACCGAGGCGAGCGCGACCCCGAGCGAGACTCGGTAGCCGTGGATCACGCGGCTCAGCACGCTCCGGCCGAGATCGTCCATGCCGAAGGGCTCGACGACGGTCGGCGCCCGCAGGGCTGCTCCACTGGCGATCTCGGTCGGGCTCCCCGGCACCACCAGCGGCGCCGCCAGGGCCAGCAAGGTCAGCGCAACTACGATCGCGAGTCCCGTCACCGCGACCGTCGAGGTCCCTCGGATCATCGCCGCCGGAGCCTCGGATCGATGAGGCCGTAGAGGACATCGGTCACGAGGTTCACCGTCATGAACATCGCGCCGACGACCAAGAGCCCGCTCTGGACGACCGGGTAGTTCCGCTCGAGCACCGCGTCGAGGGTCATGCGGCCGAGCCCGGGCAACGTGAAGATCGTCTCCACGACGATCGCGCCGCCGAGCATGTAGCCCACCTGGAGCCCGATCACGGTCACGATCGGAATCGCCGCGTTCGGGAGCACGTGCCGCACGAGGATCGCGCCCTCGCTGAGGCCCTTGGCGCGCGCGAACTGCACGAACGGGCGATGCACCACGTCGAGGACCGCCGCGCGCGTGAGACGTCCGAGCGCGGCCGCCCGGCTCGAGGCCAGGGTGAGCGTGGGGAGCGCCAGGTACCAGAGGTTCTCGAGCGGTGCCTCCGCGAACGGCACGAAGCCGCTCGACGGCAGCACGCCGGCCGCCAGCGACAGGACGAGGATGAGCATGATGCCGAGCCAGAAATCGGGCAGCGAGATGCCGAGGAGCCCCAGCGCCAGGGACGCGCGATCGGCCGCGCCGCCCCGGCGTGAGCCCGCGAGAAGCCCGAGCGGAACACCGATCAGCGCCGCGGCCAGCGCGGCCAGCAAGGTCAGCTCGATCGTGACCGGCAGGCGATCGACGATCATCCGACCGATGGGCTCGTTCTGGCGGTAGTCGATGCCGAAATCTCCGTGCAGGATGCCGCCGAGCCAGCGCGCGTACTGGGTCGGAAGAGGCTCGTCGAGGTGGAAGGTCTCGCGCATCGCCCGAATGCTCTCGGGTGTGGCTTTGTAGCCGAGCACGACGACCGCGGGGTCGCCGGGGATCACGCGCATGAGGCCGAACACGAGCAGGCTCATGCCGAGCAACAGTGGCGCCGCCAGGGCAAGCCGCCGCACCACGTAGGTCAGCGACGCCATGGAGTGACGAGATCAGGCGAGCCAGACGTCCTCGAACCTGAGCTCCAGTGACGACAGTGGGACCACGCCGCTCACGTTCGGCTTCATCCAGTAGCGCTGGATCTCGTTGCTGAAGACGATCAGCGAGCCTTCCTCCTGGAACCACCGCACCAGCTCCGGGTACATCTTCTTGCGAGCGGCCGGGCTCGCGGTATAGCGGAACGCGTCCAGGCGCCGGTCGGCCTCTTCCGACTTGAAGCCGGTGAAGTTCCAGGGCGACGTCGAGTGCTGCATCGGGTTGTAGAACGCGTCGGGATCGACGGTGACGCTCCACCACGCCCCGGCGATGTCGAACTTCTTGCCGACGAGCGCCTCGAAGTACTGGCCGGACTCGAGCGGCTGGACCTCGAGCGTGATGCCGATCTTCTTGAGCTGTTCGCGCAGGATCTCGCCCGTCTTGACCAGCACCGGCACCTGCGACTTGACGAGATAGGTCAGGGAGAGCCCGCCGCCGACGCCGGCCTCGTTCATGAGCTGCTTGGCCCTCGCGAGATCGGGCCCGCCCTTGTGCGCGTTGATCTCGGTCGCCCAGGGACTCGGCTCCGGTGTCGGCTCGGCGGTCACGACGTGGCTGCCGTAGTAGACGAGCTTCACGATCTCGGAGCGGTCCAGCGCCCAGGCGATCGCCTGCCGGAGGCGCTTGTCGGCGAGCGGCGGCTTGCTCGCGTTGAGCATGAAATAGAACGGGAAGTACGGCCGACCGGGCGACGACTTCATGTCGCGCGCTTTCTCGAGCTCTCCGATCCGCTGCGGCGGGACCGTCTGGATCCAGTTGAAGCGCCCGGTCTGCAGCCCGGTGAGCCGCACCGTGTCGTCGGGCGGCGCGTAGAAGATGATCTTGTCGAGGTACGGACGCCCCGGGCGATGGTACTTCTCCCAGCGCTCGAGCGTGATGTGATCGTCCTTCACCCACTCGACGAATCGATACGGCCCGGTGCCGATCGGGAACAGCTTCGGGTCCTTCTCGTTGAGCGCCTTCTCGTTCACGACCTCGGTGGCCTGGGCCAGCATGGCCAGGAGCGGGCCGCACGAGCGGCTCAGGTGGAAGCGCGCCTTGTACTGTCCGACCGCCTCCACGCCCTCGATCGGCGTGAAGAAGATGCGCATCGGGAGCTTGTTCTTCGTGTCGAGGATGCGCGCGAAGGTGAAGGCGACGTCCTTGGCCGTGAACGCCTCGCCGTTGTGGAACACGGCGTTGTCGACCAGATCGAAGAGCCAGGTCTTGTCGTCCTCCTGCTTCCACGACTTCGCGAGGCCCGGGATGAACTGACCGGACTCGTCCACGTAGACGAGCTTGTTGTAGACGTTCTGGTAGACCTGGAGCGACGAGTAGAGCTGGGCGTAGCCCGGATCCATGTTCACGGGCTTGTCGACGGTGGCGACGCGAAGGGTGCCGCCGCGCTTGGGCTGCCCTTGAGCGCCGGCCGGCCTGGTCCCCGATTCGCCGACCAGCGAGCCGAGCCCGGCGCCGACCGCGAGCCTGCGCGTCCTATGGAGCCACTGACGCCTCGTGATCGCGTCGCTCATCGCCCGTTCCTCCCGAAGACTCCCTCGTAGGGCACTCCATCTTTCATGACCAGGCTCACGCAGCGCAATGCCCGGATGTCCGTGAGCGGATCGCCGTCGATCGCGATCAGGTCGGCGCGTTTTCCCGGCGCCAACGTCCCGACCTGGTCGTCGACCCGACATGCTTGGGCACCCCAGCGCGTCCCGGCCAGCAAGGCATCGCGCGTCGACACGCCGAAGCGGACGAGCGTCTCGAGCTCGACCGGCATCAGCCCGTGCATGCTGTCGGTGCCGCACGCGAACCGAACGCCCGACGCGAGATGGCGGGGGAAGCTCTCGTCCACGACGCGGCGGGCCCAGCGCACCTTGTCCATGATGGCCGGGCGCTGGCCGTCGCCCTGCTCGATGCCGGTCGGGTGCATGAAGATCGAGAACGTGCAGATGAGCCAGACGCGACGCTCGACCATCAGCGCGACATCCTCGTCACCGGCCAAGAGACCGTGCTCGATCGTCCCCACGCCCTCCTCGACCGCCAGCCGCAGGCCGGCTCCGCCGTGGGCGTGGGCGGCAGCGTAGGTGCCGGCCCGGTGCGCCTCTTCGACGGCGGCGCGGATCTCCTCGCGCGTGTAGGCGCTCGAGGTCGACATGGCGCCGGGCGAGCTGACGCCGCCGGTGACGAAGATCTTCACGTGGTTCGCGCCGCGCCGGAGGTTCTCGCGCGCGCCGCGGCGGACCTCGTCGACGCCGTCGTAGCTGGCGAGCGCCCGGCCGTGGCCGTTGTTGGCGGCGAGACCGCGGCCCGCCACCAGGAGACGCGGCCCGGCGATCACGCTCGCCTCGATGGCATCGCGCACGTCGATGTCGAGGAAGTGCTCCTCGCCCATCACCCGCATCGTCGTCGTCCCGGCGGCGAGGTCCGCTCGCAGGTTGGCGGTGGCGGCGAGCGCCTGGGGCACCGGCCCGCGGCAGAGCTGACCGAGCTGATCGCCCAGCCCGGGCACGATCGAGGCGTGGCTGTGGCAGTCGATGAGGCCGGGCATCACGAAGCGGTTCGTGAGATCGAGGGGCTCGGCCCCGGACGGCGCGGGCGTGCGGTCGACGGGTCCAACGGCCGCGATCCGATTCCCGTCGACGACGACCATCGCGTCGCGAATCGGCGTCGGGCCGATGCCGTCGAAGAGCATCCCGCAGCGGATCGCGCGGATGCTCACGGACTGTGCATCTCCGGTCGCGCGCTCGAGATCATCGGCCTCGCCCTCCGGGCCACGAGTTCACCGCCGTCAGGGCTTGTCGCTGGTCTTCTGCAACGTCATCTTGCGGGCGACCCAGCTGCCCGTCCCGTCGCTGACCTTGAGCAATCCCCGAAGCTCTCGCTCCGAGATCAGCTGGAGCTCGACCTTGTTCGTGGTGGACGACGCGAACATCAGCGTCGGCGCACCGCCCTGCCGCTCGATCCGCGCCTGCAGGGCATTCACGCTCTTACCGGTCGTCCCGTAGTCGATGTTGGCGATCCACTGACCGCCCTCGAGGGCAACGGATTTGATGACGAGCGTCCGCTCGGGCTCGTCGCGAACGTCCACCTTGCCCTGCCAGCTCCCGACCATCTTCTGGATGGTCTCGTCCTGCGCGTGGCCGACCCCGAGCATTAACAGGATTGAGACTCCGACGGCGATCGCGCGGGCGCGAAGGCTCATCCGCCGTCGTCCGGCGACGCGGCCACGTCGATGCCGTAGTCACGTCGCGCGGCCTCGCGAGAGACGTATCCCTCGCCGACGTCGCGGCGGACCGCGTCGGCCTCGCGCCCGGACGGCGGGCCGTAGCCCCCGCCCCCGCCCGTCAGGATGCGAACGACCTCGCCGGCCGCGATCGGGTGCTGCGTGGCCTTGCGCACGTGCCGCACGGCGCCGTCCGGCGAGGTGATCTCGACGCCGTTCACGGCGCCCTCCTTCCCGCCCCACAGCCCCCACGGCGGCGTCGCCTTGCGCTCCAGGCTGAAGGTGATGAACGCCGGTTGCATGAAGTGATAGTCGCGCTCGATACCGAGACCGCCGCGGTGACGTCCGGCGCCGCCCGAGTCGCGGCGCAGCGCGTAGCGCATGATCCGGATCGTCGGCAGCCGCGACTCGACGACCTCCACCGGATTGTTCCGCGCCGTCGAGCCGGCGAAGATGATCATCGCCGACTCGCCGTCGAAGGTCGGGCGGGCGCCGGTGCCGCCGGCGTTGAGATCGCCCTGGATGAAGAGCTTGCCGGTCTCGGGATGCGTACCGAACGCGATCGTCGGCATCTGATCGCCGTAGGAGCCGGCGGGGACGTCGGCGGGTATCGCGCGAGCCAGCGCGCGCAGCCCCAGGTCGAGCAAGAGGTTGATCGGAACGTAGTAGCGCGCCGTCGGCGCCGGCTCCTCGGCGGCCAGCACCGAGCGCGGCGGGATCACGACGATCAGTGGACGGAAGCAGCCCTCGTCCACGGGATCGAGCGGCGTCGTCAGGCACTTGATCAGCATCCGGCAGGCGCTGATCGTGATCGCGTCTCCGCAATTGAACGGTCCCGTGACCTGCGCGTCGGAGCCCGCGAAGTCGACCGTCATGCCGCCGTCGCCGACGGTGATCGCCATCTCGATGCGCACGGGCCGGTCGAGGGTGATGCCATCGTTATCGAAGTGGCCGACCGCGCGATAGACACCGGCCGGGATCCTCGCGAGCGCGGCGCGCGTGCGTCGCTCCGACTGGGACATATACACGCGCGTCGCCCCGAGCACGGCCTCGCGCCCGTACTTCGCGAGCACCTCGCGGAAGAACTGGTCGCCGGCGCGGCACACCGCGAGCATCGCCTGGATGTCCTTGAGCGTGCCGCTCTCGATGCGGATGTTGCCGGCGATGATCCGCATCACCTCCTCGTTCAGCTCGCCGCGGTTCACGATCCGGACGGAACGGAAGCGGAGGCCTTCCTGGCGAAAATCGGTCGAGCCCACCTGCATCGAGCTCGGCACCGGCCCGCCGACGTCGGTCCAATGGGCCTTCACCGCCACGAAGCCCGCGAGCTGCCCCTCCCAGAACACCGGGGCGGTCATCGCGACGTCGTTCAGGTGGTTGCCGTTGCCCGTGTACGGATCGTTGTGGATGAAGACGTCGCCCTCGCGGAACGCCTCGATTCCGCGATCGGCGATGGTGGCCTGGATCGGAAACCCGAGGTGGCCCTGGAACACCGGCAGGCCGATACCCTGGGCGATCATCTGCACGTCGGGGTCGAAGATCGCGCAGCCGAAGTCGAGGCTCTCGCTGATGATGTGGTTGTAAGCCGTCTTGATCAGGGTGATCCGCATGCGGCCTGCGGCGGCGTTCAGGGCGGCACGGATGATCTCAACCGTTATCGTGTCGATCATGAGGTTTGAGAGCAGCAACGCATGTGTTTGATTGTCATCGGGGGGAGCGATGCTCGCTCCCCCCGATACCCCCCATCGCTCCGGCTGCGTTCAGCTGAATTTCCAGGCAGCCGTGGTTTTCGATCGAAAGTGTGTCGGCGGCGTCGATGATCGTGGTGGTTCCGGGCTCTTCGATAGCGGCGGGACCATTGAGCTGGTCGCCGGCGCGCAGCGCTTCGCGCTGGTACACGCGGTACTCGATCGAATCGCCCGCGAGACTCGAGTAGATCTTCCGGGTTTCGAACGGTACGGCGCCGGTGGTGCGGCGTTCGAGGGCTGGGAAGCGGGGCTGGTCGAGGGGGAAGACGACGGACAGGCGGAGGTTCAGGAGCTGGACGTCGACTTCCGAGGCCGCGTAGCCGTAGGCGCGCTCGTGGGCCGCGTCGAATCGGGCGCGAAGCGTCGTCCAATCACCGAGCGCTTCCAGCGCGATCGTCACCGTGTGCTCCTGGCCGAGGTAGCGGAGATCGACGGCGCGATGCAGGAGTGGGACGCCGGCGCCGGGAAGGATCGTCGCGATCTCACGCCGCATCTCCTCGTATCGTGCTTCCGCCCAGGCGGCGTCGGCTCGCTCGAGCGGGACGAGCACCGTGCGGACCAGATCGTGTCTGAGATCCGTCGCCAGCATCCCCCAGGCCGAGAAGGTCGACGGCGACGGCGGCACCACGACGCGCGGGATGTCGAGCTCGCGCGCGATGGCCACCGCGTGGAGCGGCTCCCCACCGCCATAGCTCAGCAGGGCGTAGTCGCGCTGATCGAGGCCGCGCTCGGTCGTGATGCTTCGCACCGCGAGCGCCATCTTCACGTCGGCCAGCCTGACGATGCCGGCGGCGGCTGCGGCGCGCGTGAGGCCGAGCGGCGCGCCGATCTTCCCGTCGATGGCACGCACCGCGCCGGCGAGATCGAGCGGCATTGCGCCCCCGAGGAAGCGTCCGGCGTCGATCCGACCGAGCACCAG
>QHSQ01000559.1 GCA_003221615.1 Candidatus Rokuibacteriota bacterium
AAGGTAGCGCCGAGCGTTCAAGAACGGAATGCCGATGGTAACGGACACGCGATCACTCACGATACTTCTGCCGTGTGTCAGCTCGCCGCGCGGTACAGTTCGTCACACCTGTCACAGATGCGTGACCAGTCGTAGGTCGCCACGTTGATCAGCGCATTCGCGGAACAGACCGCATAGAGATTCGCATCGTCCGCAGTTTCTCGATCTCGTCCGCCATCCTGGCCGGGTCGCCGACCGGGACACGCGCCCCGCGGTTCGAAAGCAGCACTTCCTTCAGGCCGCAGACCGGCGAGGGCGCCCATCTGCACGCCGTTGATCGTGCCGAAGAGGACCAGGCCGGTCGCCACTTGCAGCTCCACGGTCAGGTGCGGGACGTTCAGCACGCTCGAAGCAAGCACTCCCGAACGAATAAGGAGCACCGGCGCCATCAGCGTGGCCGAGATCAGGGCGATGGTGGTCGCCAGGGTGACGCAGCGCCCTGTTCTTGCGGGATCGGTCGAAGAGACTCCGCGATGAACTTGGTCGCCGCCAACCCCAGGTCGACGCCGGCCACGATGGCGAACAGGTCCTGTGCGCTCTGGATCATGCCGACTTCGCCAAAGCCCGTCGTTTGCAGCAGCCGTCTCGCGAACACCAACGACACCAGCGTGACGCCGCGAGACACGACGCCGCCGACCAGCGCCTAGAGTACGCCGATCGCGGAGTACATCAGGAGCGAATCGCGGGTACTGAGGAGATGGAGCGGTCGCTCTTCGTTGCCGCGATCGCGCGCGGATCTTCTTTACCGGGTGTGGCCAGCAAGCGCTCGACGGCCTGACACACGCGATCCATCTGATCCAGCGTCATGTGCGAGTAGAGAGGCAGTGCGAGCGACTCTCGGCTGGCCGCCGTCGTTCGCTCCAGGCGATCACTCCGTCGGCACGCAACGCGTTGAAACAGCGTCTGCTCGTGCAGCGGAGGGTAGAAGTACCGCTTCGTCTGGATGCCTTGTGACTTCAGACTCGCGCGAACCTCATCGCGACTCGCGCGCGCGCGCTCGCCGATGAACAGGACGAAGTAGTTCCCACTGCTCGTGCGGTCTTCGGGCGGCGTCGACACGCGGCAGCCGGGAAGCTGGCCAAGCCGTGAGGTGTATTGCTCGATCAACACCCGACGCGCCTTGACCAGCTCGTCAAGGCGCCGCAGGGACAGCAGACCCACCGCCGCATGCATCTCGCTCATGCGGGCGGAGAGGCCAAGGTAGACCATGTCCTCGCCGTCGGCCGGGTCCTTCCCGTAGTCGCGCATCGATCTGAGCCGCGCCGCCAGGCTCGGATCGCCCGTGCAGATGACACCGCCTTCCACAGCGGTGACGACCTTGGTGGGACTCAGCGAGAACACCTCACACGTCCCAAAGGTCCCGGCCTGCCGGCCCCGGTATTCCGACCCGAGGCCCTGCGCGCTGTCGAAGTACACGGGAAGCCCATGACGAGCTCCCACGTCGAGCAGCGCGTCGATCTCCGGCGGGAGTCCGTAGACGTAGACGGGACAGATGGCGGCGGTGCGCGGCGACAGATTGCGCTCGACGTCAGCGGGATCCAGCGTGAGCGAGCCCGGCAGGCAATCGCAGAAAACCGGAACGAGGCCATTCCACACGAGCGCCTGCGCGGTGGCCGCAAACGTAAATGACGGCACGATGACCTCGGCTCCTGCCGGCAGCTCCAGCGCCCGGATCGCCAGCATGAGCCCGGCCGTGCAGGACGACATGGCGACGGCCTCGGCCGCGCCGGTCCGTCGGCAGACCTCCTGCTCGAAGGCACGGACGACGGACCCGGTCGTGACCATTCCCTCCTCCCAGCCCGGGCGAACGAGTTCTTCGAACTCCCGGAAGGTCGGGAGAGTCGGCCGGATGATCGGCATCACTTGCATGTTCGGTCCTCCTTGATCGAAGACGGCCTTGGAGTCGCCGCGCTCGGCTCGGCCTTCGAGCACGAGCAGTGCCTTCTCGAGGGTCGCGTAGTCGGGAGTCTGGGCCCCTCGAACACGATGGACGCCGGCCACGCCGGACGCTTCGATGGCCTCGTTCGACGCCACCAGCTCCTCGGAGAGCTTCTCGCCCGGTCGCAGACCGATGTAGGTGATCGGGATCTCGACGTCGGGGATGAAGCCGGAAAGCCGGATGAGGTTTCGGGCCATGTCCACGACTTTGATCTGGGCACCCATGTCGAGCACGTATCCCGCGCCATTCTCGCCGAAGGCCGCTGCCTGGAGTACAAGCTGTACGGCTTCGGGGATGAGCATGAAGTACCGGCGCACCTCGGGATCGGTGATGGTGACCGGTCCGCCGCTTCTGATCTGGTCAAGAAACAGTGGAATCACGCTCCCGTTGCTGCCGATGACGTTGCCGAACCGCACCACGACGAGGCAGGTCGACGCGCCCTCCGCGAGCGCCATCGTGAGCAGCTCGGCCGCGCGCTTGGTGGCCCCCATGACGCTCGACGGGTTGACTGCCTTGTCGCTCGAGATCAACACGAAGCGCTCCACCCCGTGACGGATCGCGGCCTGGCTCACAATCCGCGTCCCTTTGATGTTGTTTTTTATCGCCTCGCACGGGTGGAGCTCCATCAGCGGGACGTGCTTGTGGGCGGCGGCGTGGAAAATCACGTGGGGTCGATGCTCCCGCAGGACGTCTGCGACGCGGCCTTCGTCGGTGGCGTCGGCGATCACCGGATAGAGGTCGACGTCGCCCTTAAGGGGGGCCAGCGAGCGCTCGACCGCCCACAGGGCGTTCTCGTAGCGCTCGAAAAGGACGAGGGAGCTCGGCTCCAGCGCCAACACCTGCTTGCACAGCTCGGATCCAATGGACCCGCCTGCTCCCGTGATGAGGATCCGCCTCCCCTTGATCAGCTGCTTCGCCGCCTCCATGTCGAGGCCTACCGGGGTCCGACCGAGCAGATCCTCCACTCGCAAGTCCTGCACCTGGCTCAATGTCACGCGGCCGTCGAGGATGTCCCGCAGCCGAGGAACGGTCTTGATCGGCAGCTTGTACGGCTCGAGCTCTTTGACGATCGCGCGGAGGACGTCCGATGCCGCCCGCGGCATCGCCACCAGCACCTCGTCGGGATTCGCCTCCCCGATGATCCGCGCGAGGTGCCGCCGGGCCCCGAGCACGGCGACGCCGTGGATGCGGCGTCCGACCTTGGTTGGATCGTCGTCGATGAATCCGATGGGGAGCCGTTCTCGGTCGCCGCCGTTCAGCATCTCCCGGAGGATCATCTCCCCGGCGTCGCCCGCTCCGTAGATCAGCACGCGGCGTGTCCGGGTGCTCGGTCGCCGCTCCCGCCATAGCCGCCAGGCTACGCGGAGCCCCGCCAACAGGGCCACGAGGAGCATGCAGTCGATGAAGAGCACCGATCGCGGATAGGCGGGCAGGCGCAGCACGCCCAGGATCAGGACGTAGAACAGCGCGGTGCTCGAAAACGCCCCGACCACCATCGACCGCAGATCGCGGATTCCGACGTATTGCCACATGCCGTCGTACAGGTGGAGCGGAAAGAAGGTCAGCACGCGGATTACCAGGAGCCATGGGACCGTCCGGGCCCACATGTCCCAGTACTGCCTCGGGATGTCCCCGTCGAAGCGGAGCCAGAACGCCAGGTAGTTGGCGACGACCACGAGGACGGCATGGGCGACGACGATGAACGTTCGCTGTCTCACTTAC
>QHSQ01000226.1 GCA_003221615.1 Candidatus Rokuibacteriota bacterium
CGACGTTTCCGGCCTCGATGAGCGCGGAGACGATCGAAATCACATCACCGCCCATGACTCCTCACCTGCTTTCCAGCACGCGTTGTGTGTGTCGCGCGATCATGAGCTCCTCGTCGGTCGGGACCACCCACGCGCTGACCCGGCTGCCCGGCGCGCTGATTCGCGGGCCGCCTCGCGCATTGGCCGCCGCGTCGGGCTCCACCCCGAGCCATGCCGCGTCGCGGCACACGCGCTCGCGAATCGCCGGAGCGTGCTCGCCGATCCCGCCGGTGAAGACGATCGCGTCGAGTCCGCCGAGGGCCGCAGCCAGGGAGCCGAGCTCCCGCCGGATGCGGTACACGAAGACGTCGATCGCCAGCCCCGCGGAGGGATCGCTGCTCGACAGCAAGGTCCGCATGTCGCTGGAGATGCCCGATACTCCGAGGAGCCCGGACTCGCGGTAGAGGAGTCGCTCGATGGCGCGCGCATCCATCTTGCGCTCGTCCATGAGATACACGATCACGCCCGGGTCCAGCGCGCCGCAGCGCGTGCCCATCGGCAGCCCGTCGGCCGGCGTGAATGCCATGGTCGTCGCCACGCTGCGTCCCGCCTCCATCGCGCACATGCTCGCCCCGTTGCCGAGATGCAACACGATCGTCTTGGCCGAGGCCGCCTTCGCGTCCAGCCGCGGAAGCTCTGAGGCGATGTATTCGTAGGACAGGCCGTGAAACCCGTAGCGCTGCACGCCGGCGTCGTGGAGCTCCGCCGGCAGCGCGAATCGCTGGGCGACGTCAGGATTCGTGCGGTGGAAGGACGTGTCGAAGCAGGCGACCTGCGGGAGCTCCGGCGAACGCTCGAGCAGCCGGGCCATGGGCGCCAGGTTGTGCGGCTGATGCAGGGGCGCGAGCGGGATGAAGCGCTCGAGAGCCTTGATCGTCTCGGCCCCGACCCGCACCGGCGCCGTGAACTCCAGACCTCCGTGGACGACCCGGTGCCCGACCCCCACCGTCCGGTGATCCGCGAGGTGGGTCTTCAGAAACTCGCTGAGATACTCGACCGCGCCATCGTGACCCAACGTTCCGCGCCATGATCTCTCGGCTACGACGTGCCCCCTTGGGTCGTGGGCCACGAAGCGTGGTGCGGTGTACAGGCCCTCGACCTCGCCCCGGAGCTCCAGCGCGAGCTCACCGGCACGCTCGGCGAAGACGGAGAGCTTGATGCTCGAGGACCCGGCGTTCAGCACGAGGACGGCGTCGTTCGATTTGCCCATTGCGTCGATCAACGTCGTCGCAATTGCCGTACCGAGCGCGGGCGAGGACGCCCAGACCTCCCAAGTGGCTGAGCGAGAACGCCGATCGCGCGAAGCGTGAACGCGGTTCGGATCCGGCCGCTAACGCCCGGATGCCAACGGCCCGGCAAGCGCCAGCCGATTGGCACCCACACGAGCATGATGACGAACGCAACCCTTCCACCCGGGGGTGGGCGAGCCGAACTTCCCGCTTGACGACTGATCCACCCGTTGTGTTACCACGCATGAGCCGGAGCATCCGGGGACCGGGTGTCGACCCGGGGTCGTCCGCGCCGTCTCTGGGGGCCGGCGGAGAACAGGTGGTCATGTCACCCACGATCTCGACACAAGCTCAGGGAATCGCGCTCCTGATCCCATTGACGGTCGGCACAAGCGCCGTCTTCTGCACGATCCTCATTCACGCGCTGGTCCTGAGCACGGCGGTCAATTTCGTTCGCCGTGAGAGAAGACTCGCCCACGCGGGTGTCAGCTTCTGGTTCGATGTCGTCATCGTGGCGCTGGTGATATGTTTCGCTCTCGCGGCTCACCTGGCGGAGATCGCCGTGTGGGCGCTGCTGTTCATGGTCTGCGGAGAATTTTCAGATTTCGAAACCGCCTACTACCACTCGGCCGTCAACTACACGACCCTCGGTTACGGTGATTTGATCATGACGCCCCCGTGGCGAGTGCTGGGGCCGCTGGAAGCAGCCAACGGAATGCTCATGTTCGGTGTGACGACCGCGCTGGTGTTCGCGGTCATCCAACGCCTGCTTCACTCCAGATTTGTGGATCTCAGGGATTGAGCGAGGCCACGTGCGAGCTACGTGGCCCCTCGTGGTCGTCAGCCGCGACGGATGTGGATGTCCTGCTGGGGAAGCGCGATCTCGATCTTGGCCGCCGCCAGGGCGGCATGCACCGCGACGGCGAGCTCGCTCCGGACCAGGTCCGACTCTTCAAAGCGAGCGGTCCAGACGCGCAACTCGAAGTTCAAGGCGCTGTCCCGAAATCCTGTACACAGTGCCACCGCCGCCGGCTTGGCCAGCACCTTGGGGTGCGCTCTGGCGGCCTCGCACAGCACGTCCAGCACCCGCGCCGGATCGGAGGCGTAAGCCACGGCGATACTCAGCTCGACGCGGCGCATCCGGTCCGACAGCGTCCAGTTGGTCACCCGCTCGGACGTCAGCCTCCCGTTCGGGACGATGACCTCGGCGCCGTCCCACGTCCGGATGGTGCTCGAGCGGAACCCGATCTCTCGGACCTGGCCTTGCAGGTCTCCCGTCTCGATCGAGTCGCCGACGTGGATCCGGCGCTCCAGCAGCAAGATGAGACCGGCGACGAAGTTCGCGACCACGCTCTGCAGCCCGATGCCGACGCCCACCCCGAGCGCGCCCGCCAGGATCGTGATGCGCGTGAGATCGAAGCCCAGGGCGGCCACAGCGAAGATGAAGCCGACGAGGACGATGATGTAGTGGAGCAGGCTCGAGAGCGCGTACGGCAACCCTCGGGGGAGCCCGACCCGGGGGTAGACATCCTCGTGAAGCACGAAGCGAACGAAGGACGACAGGAGAAAGGCCGCCCAGACGGTGAGGCCGAACGCCACCACGTCGCCCAGCGACAAGCTGACCGATCCGCGGACGTAGCGCGCGCTCAGGACGGTGTCGACCGCCGCCAAGGTCGTGCTCATCACCCCGAGCCCGTCGAGCGCGAAGTAGACCCACGCCCCTACGGAGATCCAGCGCAGTGCCCGGTCGACGCGGCGCTGCAGGAGCTCGCGATGCTGCTGCACCGTGAACAGGAGCCGAAGTGGGCGGGCGCGCAAGACATAGGCGACCAGCCCTTCGCCGACCCGGACGCCCGCGTAGAGTACGAGCGCGACAAAGCTGGTGGCGAGCACCTCGGTACCGAGCAGGCGCGCCAGACGCATGTAACCGAAGGCGCCGGCGAACACCGCGCAGGCCAGGACCGCGAGCTGCCCCCACAGAAGCCACGCGAGCACACGCGGCCATCCCGGCCCTGCCTGACCTCGAGCGTCGGTCACGAGGTGCTCGGAGCGGAGCGCAAGCGCCAGGAAGAGGATGCCGAACACCATCTCGACCAGGAACACCCATTGCTCCAGCATGGGCACGACGGCGCACACCTCGCGAGCTCGGTCGACGAGGAAGAACACCGCGAGTGCATAGACCGTCGGAGCGAGCGCGGGCGAGGCGAGCCGTCTCACGATCAGCACGGCAGGAAGAAGGATGAGCAATCCCATGGCATTGATCAGGGCCCCGGGAGGGTGGGGGTAGATCCAGACCGTGGTCATCAGGGCCAGCACGAGCGCCGACGCCACCGGCTGCTCCAGCACCTGCGCCGCCGCGTGCTCATTCGGCGCCTTCTCGGTTCGGTGTCGCGCGCGGCCGCGCGCCAGGCGCGCGAGTACCAGGACGATGACGAAGAACGCGATCTGGAACGGCACACGCGCGAGCTGCCCTGCGAGATATCGCCTCGTCAGCTCGATGTTGTCCCGGAGGAACCGGGAGAGTCGCCCGCCCAGGTCGCTCGAGATCAGCGTTGGCCGGGACTCCCAGATCGGGCGGCTGTCTCGGACGAAGAGCGGCCCCACCAGCTCATGGCGGGCCTGCCCGACCTTGGCGAGGACGTCATCACACCGGGCGATCTCCTTGACCACGCGGTCTTGAAGGTGGAGGACACGCGACCGCTCGCCCTCCACGCTCATGCGAGCCGCGACGATGGCGGCCAGGGTCGCGTTGATCCGGTCGAGCACCGGCGCCGGCACATCGGACGCCGACATCTCCAATTGAGAGGCCGACCAGGTCGCGCGCAGCTCGTCCAGCTGGCTCAGGTCTCGCTCGAGCTGCGTCGCCCGGCGCGTGAGGGTGTCGTTCCACCCGGCAAGCTCCGAGCGCATGACCATCCAGGAGTCGCTCAGGTTGTCGAGGACACTCGACGAGGGTAGCGAGTCCACGGTCTGGGTGGTCGAGACCAGCCGCCCATTGATCCACTCGCTGGCCGCCCGGAGCCGATCCTCCACGTCCTGGACCTCTGGATCCCTGGCGAGGCGCTCGGCGCTCTGTCGCAGGAGACCGGCCACGTCCTCGGCACGCTGAGCGATCTCGGGGACCGGGATCGGCGTCACGGCGGGCTGCGGGCGCTGCGCCGCTTGCGGCGCCGGCTGAGCAGATGTCGCAGGAGGCACGGATCCCCACGACACGAGCGCGACGCCGCCGAGCGCGACGACTACCAGGCCGCGCACGCCGGCGGCTCTTCGTGGAGTCTCTCGACCAGAGGGTGTGCCCACCGAGCGATTCATAGCGGCGACAAGGGCCGAAGTCAAAAGAACGGCAACTGCCATGCCGACTGCAAGGAGTCCGCCCCGACGTCCCAAGGGGTTGCGCGGGAAGGCCTTTGTGCCCACGCGCGGGCGCTCGTTGAGTCGGGCGGTCAACGCCGGAATGCCAACGGGCTAGCACGCGCCAGCCGCTTGGCACCGCCCACGCTCGTGGTCGCGGATCCGGCTGACCTACGCACGCGACCGGCGCCCGCCTGCGTGCTAAGGTGGGCACGATGCCGAACCGATACGCGCCGCTCGGCGAATACGGTGTCATCGGCGATCTGCACACGGTCGCGCTCGTGAGCATGGACGCGTCGGTCGACTTCCTGTGTTTGCCGTCGTTCGACTCGCCGTCGGTGTTCGCGGCGCTCCTCGACGCCGAGCGCGGCGGCCGCTTCCAGATCGCGCCTGTCCTCGAGCGCGCGACGCGCAAGCAGCTGTATCTCCCCGACACCAACGTGCTCCTCACACGCTTCCTCCACGCCGACGGCGTGGCCGAGGTCTCCGACTTCATGCCGGTGCAGGACGCCGGCCACGCGCACAACCTCGTGCGGCGCGCGAAAACGGTGCGCGGGGAGCTGCGCTTCCGGATGCGCTGCGACCCGCGCTTCGACTACGCCCGCTTGCCGCACACGGCGGAGCTGCTGAGCGACACCGAGGTGTTGTTCGTCGGGCGTGCGGGCGCCGAGGAGCTCGCGCTGCGGCTCAGGTCGTCGGTCCCGATGCGTCTCGACCAGGGGGCGGCCACGGCCGAGTTTACGCTCGGCGCCGACGAGTCGGCGTGGTTCGTCCTCGAGGTGGTGCGGCCGCAGCAGCCGTCACTCTCGGCCCAGCCGGACTACGAGAGCGATGCCTTCAAGCAGACCGTGAACTTCTGGCGCCGCTGGGTCGCCCGTAGCACCTATGACGGTCGCTGGCGCGAGATGGTGAACCGCTCGGCGCTCACGCTCAAGCTCCTCACCTCGCGCCCGCACGGCTCCATCGTCGCCGCTCCCACCTTCGGGCTGCCGGAGACGGTCGGCGGCGAGCGGAACTGGGACTACCGCTACACCTGGATCCGCGACTCTTCCTTTACCCTCTACGGCCTGATGCGCCTGGGCTACACGCAGGAGGCGGCGGCCTTCATGCGCTGGGTGATGGCGCGCATCCAGGAGCTCAAGCCTGACGGTTCCCTGCAGATCATGTACGGTCTCGACGGCCGCCACGAGCTCCGCGAGGAGACGCTCCCCCATCTCGAGGGGTACATGGGCTCGCGCCCGGTCCGCATCGGGAATGCCGCGCACGTGCACCTCCAGCTCGACATCTACGGCGAGCTCCTCGACTCGGTGTATCTCTACGACAAGTACGGCTCACCGATCTCGCACGACGCCTGGATGGGCGTCATTCGCCTGGTCGACTGGGTGGCGGCGCACTGGCGGGAGAAGGACGAGAGTATCTGGGAGGTCCGCGGCGGTCGCCAGGAGTTCCTCTACTCGCGCGTCATGTGCTGGGTGGCGATCGACCGCGCCATCCGCCTGGCGAACAAGCGCTCGTTTCCGGCTCCGCTCTCGCGCTGGTACGACGTGCGGGACACCATCTATCACGACATCTACGACCGCTTCTGGGACGCATCGCGCCGCGCCTTCGTCCAGCATCCCGGCGCGAGCACGCTCGACGCGTCTTCGTTGCTCATGCCGCTCGTTCGCTTCATCTCGCCCACGGATCCTCGCTGGGTGTCCACGCTCCGCGCGATCGAGCGGGACCTGGTGAGCGATTCGCTGGTGTACCGCTATCGCCTCGACGATCGCTTCTCCGACGGCCTGACGGGCCAGGAGGGGACGTTCTCGATGTGCTCGTTCTGGTACGTGGAGTGTCTGTCGCGGCTCGGCGATTTACCGAAGGCGCGCTTCCTCTTCGAGAAGATGCTCGGCTACGCCACTCATCTGGGGCTGTACGGTGAGGAGCTGGGGCCGCAGGCGGAGCACCTCGGCAACTTCCCGCAGGCCTTCACGCACCTCGCGCTCATCAGCGCCGCCTACGACCTCGACCGCCGGCTCTCGGCCGCCGGCCACAGCGAGTGAGCGGCCGCCGAGCGTCCGCCGCGAGTCGTCGTTCGCACACGCACTGACACTCACGCGGAGCTGGCGCGGTTCCCCCCGGCGGCCTCCAGATCAAGATCGGCGCTCCGGTTCGAGGTCCGCGAACAGCACCACCACGGAGCGGGGCTCCGCCCGATAGGTACGGCCGGGGACCGCGGGCGCTTGCTCCCACTCGACGATGTCGTGCGGAGAATCGAGAAAGGTGTCGACCCAGCGCCGCCAGGGATGTCGACCGCCGTCGGCGACCGGCGGGAGCTCGAACTCGAGCGGCTCCCAGTAGGCGTTGAGGATGGTGTGATAGTGGGTGCGATCCATCGTGAGCCTCACTGTGAACGCGAGGCTGTGCGACGAGTTGCGCCAGTCCGGCTCGCCGAGCTTGACGCCGTGCCAGGTGATGTCCTCCTGGAGGAGCAGCTGATTCAGCGCCACCCGCTTCTCCTCGTGCTCGACGTCTCGCAATACCCGGCGAGCGTTGAGCAAGCTCACGAACCGGTGCACGTCGGCGTGCTTCGCGAGCAGCGTCCAATCGAACCAGCTGGTCGCATTATCCTGGCAATAGGCGTTGTTGTTGCCGCCCTGCGTGCGCCGCACCTCGTCGCCCATGAGCATCATGGGCATCCCCGCGGACAGCATGGTCACGGTGAAGAAGTTCTTCGCCTGCCGCGTTCGCAGCTTGTCGATGTCCGGATCCTCGGTCGGGCCTTCGACCCCACAGTTCCAGCTTCGGTTGTCGTCGGCGCCGTCGCGATTGTCCTCGCCGTTCGCCTCGTTGTGCTTACGGTCGTAGGAGACGAGGTCGTTCAGGGTGAACCCGTCGTGACACGTCACGAAGTTGACGCTTTGCTCGGGTTCGCGCTGCTCGTGGCCGTAGATCGAGGGACTGCCGATCAGGCGATCGGCGAACGCCTGGATCACGCCTTCCTCGCCGCGAAAGAAGCTGCGGACGTCGTCGCGAAAGCGTCCGTTCCACTCCTTCCAGCTGTCCCCGACAAAGCTGCCCACATCGTACAGTCCGGCCGCATCCCACGCTTCGGCGATGAGCTTCGTGCCGGCCAGCGCCGGATCCGACTCGATGTCCCACAGCACCGGAGGGCTCGGCAATACGCTACCCGACTCGTCTCGCTCCAGGATCGACGCCAGGTCGAACCGGAAGCCGTCCACGTGCATCACGTCGACCCAGTAGCGGAGACTATCCACGATCATCCGCCGCACGATGGGATGATTGGCGTTGAGCGTGTTGCCGGTGCCGCTGTAGTTCGCGTAGCGGGAGCGATCCGCGTCGAGAATGTAGTACGTCGCGTTGTCCAGTCCGCGGAAGCTCAAGGTCGGCCCGCTGTGGTCCCCTTCAGCGGTGTGGTTGAACACGACGTCGAGGATGACCTCGATGCCCGCTCGGTGTAGCGCCTTGACCATGTCGCGAAACTCGTCAACGGGACCGAGCGGATCTCGACGTGAGCTGTATCCCCGGTGGGGCGCGAAGAAGGACACGGGTGCATAGCCCCAGTAGTTCACCAGCCCCGGGGGGCTATCCTGAGAGTCGAACTGGAACACCGGCAGGAGCTCCACGGCCGTGATGCCCAGCCGCTGGAGGTAGGGAATCTTCTCGATGAGACCGGCGAACGTGCCGCGTGTCTTGTCCGAGAGACCGGAGCTCGGATGACGGGTGAATCCGCGCACGTGCATCTCGTACACGATCGTCCGCGACGACGGCCGCTGGAGGGGAACGTCGCCCTCCCAGTCGTACGCGGAGACGTCGACGACGACGCTCTTCAGCGCCGTCGCCGCGTTGTCGCCCGGGCGGCGAGCGGCGGCGCGATCGTACGCGCTGGGAACCATGACGCCGCAACCGTAGGGATCCAGGAGGACTTTGGCCGGATCGAAGCGCATGCCGCTCGACGGATCGAACGGGCCTTCGACCCGATAGCCGTAGAGCTGACCGGGCCGTACGTTCGGCGCGAACACGTGCCAGTAGTAATAGGTACGGTTGGCCGCTGGATCGAGGCGCACCACGCTCGCGGCCTTGGTGTCGTCGATCCCGTCGAACAGCAGTAGCTCGACCCCGGTCGCGTGTCTCGAGAAGACGCTGAAGTTGACGCCGTCCGGCGACGGCGTCGCGCCCAGCGGTGAGCTATCGCCTTTCTCGGAGCCGGCGCTCACTGGCGGCCGAGCAACTGCCTCGCCACCGCGACGATCCGATCCGGCTCGAAGCCGAACTTTTTCTGAAGCGCCTTCAGGGGCGCGGAAGCCCCGAAGGTCGTCATGCCGATGACGCGGCCCGCGCTTCCCACGTATCGTTCCCATCCGAACGTGGAGGCTTGCTCCACCGCGACCCGAGCCTTCACCGTGGGAGGCAGGACGCTGTCCCGGTACTCCTGGGTCTGCTGGTCGAAGATCTCCCACGACGGCATCGAGACGACGCGGGATCGGATCCCTTCGGCGAGCAGCTTCTCGTGGGCCTCCACGGCCAGACTCACCTCGCTGCCCGAAGCGATCAAGAGCACCTCGGGATTGCCGCCCTGCGGGTCCGCGAGCACGTAGGCGCCACGTGCGACCCCCGCGGCCGACGCGAAGGCACGCCGATCCAGAGTGGGCAACGGCTGCCGTGACAGCGCGAGCACGGCGGGCTGGTGCCGCAGCTGCATGACGTAGCGGTACGCCTCGACCACTTCGTTGGCGTCGCCGGGCCGCAACGTCACGAGGCCGGGGATGGCGCGCAGCGAGGCCAGGTGCTCGACGGGCTGGTGCGTCGGACCATCCTCGCCATCGCCCATGGCGTCGTGCGTGAACACGAAGATGGTCGGCAGCTCCATCAGTGCGGACAGCCGGATGGCCGGGCGCGCGTAATCGCTGAAGATGAAGAACGTC
>QHSQ01000563.1 GCA_003221615.1 Candidatus Rokuibacteriota bacterium
TCCCGTTCGCGGATCGCCGCCTCGGCCTCCTTATGGTGCGTGATGTCACGGGCGATCGACGATGCCCCGACAACCCTTCCCTCAGCGTTCCGGATCGGCGACACCGTGACGGACATGTTGATGCGCCGCCCGTTCTTCCTCACGCCTACGGTCTCGTAGTGGTCGACCCGTTCTCCGCGTCCAACCCGTTCGAGGATCTCTGGGAGCGCGTCCTCGGGAATCGTGATCGCGATCGGCCACCGCCCGATGACCTCGCGGGCCGTGTACCCGTAGAGCCGCTCGGCGCCGGCGTTCCAGCTCGTGATCATGCCGTCGAGGGTCGTACCGACGATCGCATCGTCCGAGAACTCCACGATCCCCGCGCCGTTCCCCCGCTCGCGATCGGAAGAGATACGTCGAGCCATGTACTGAAGGATCGCGCAATGCAAGCTCTGATGCTGGTCAGAATTGCTCAGGTTTGGCGATTGCGGCGGAAACGCGATTTTGTTCGACCGCCACGACAGATAAGCGGCACTTCACGTCGTATCCCGGCTCGATCCACAGGCTGAGCATGGGCCAGGCGGCGTACGCGGTCGGGGGTCGGTTACACTGCACGCGGAAGACGAGCAGCGTTCGTCCGGCGAGGATGCGGTGGAGGCGCTCCAAGAGTTCGTCGACAACTTTACCTACATCGGCGTGTTCGCCGTGCTCTTGCTCGGCAGCCTGGGAGTGCCAATCCCGGAGGAAATGCCGATCATCGCGGCCGCCGTGTTGAGCCACGAGGGTATCGTCCGGTGGTGGATTGCGCTGCCCGCCTGCCTGCTGGGGGTCTTATCCGGCGACGTAGTGCTCTACTGGGTTGGCCTGCACTGGGGGGAGCAGGTCCTCAACTGGCGAATCGTCCGGCTCGTACTGACGCCCCTGCGCGAGCAGTGGCTCAAGGCAGCGTATCGACGACACGTACTGAAGACGGTGGTCACGGCGCGGCACGTCACGGGACTCCGAGCCGCCGCGTTCCTGATGGCGGGCATTGCGCGCGTGCCGTTCTGGAAGTTCCTCGTGGCGGACGCGGGTGCCGCCATACTCGGCGTCCCGCTGGTGTTCGGTTTGGCCTATTTCTTCACCGATCAGATCAAAGCCATCGCGGCCGATGTGCACCAGGTAGAGCGCTGGCTTGGTCTCGCCGTCCTGCTGGCTCTCGCGGCGATCCTGACGGTCGGGGTCTGGCGATGGAATCGTCGCCTCGGGCAGGAGCGTCTGGACGACGAGGATCCGGCCGCAGGACATTCCCCGCGACCGTGATGCTGCGGGACGAAACGCAGCCGAGGTGCGTTTGACACCCGGTACAGGCCGAGGCGAAAAACCTATTGTGGGAGGCACGACTGCGGCGCGCGCCTGTCGGCACCGTCCCGAGCGACGTCAATGTGCCGCGCACCGAAATAGTCGATGACGCCGTCGATCCGTTTCTTGCGGTCGACATCGACGTCGAACAGCTGTGCGCGTGCGATCTCCAGCGCCGTGATACGTCCGGACAACTCGGCGCCGATATGGGCGGGGGGTCGCCGTGGCATGGGAAACCTCCTGGAGGTTGCGAACGCCTCGGTGAGAAGCCGAGGTCGTTCCACCGCGGACGTCACGACCTGGGCGCTACGGCGCCGCGTTCCTTCAGCGCCAGCATCGCGCAGCGCCAGCTCGCGACGGCTTGGATCAATGCATCGAGCGCGATGGGCTTCTCCACATGGAGCTGGAACCCCGCCCTCAGGACGCTCGCGCGGTGTTCGGGACCGGTGAAGGCCGTGAGG
>QHSQ01000227.1 GCA_003221615.1 Candidatus Rokuibacteriota bacterium
TTATTCCGGTTTGCAGCGCCGCCCCTTGTCCCAGATTGACGTGATGTTTTGCTACGGTCACCGGCAAACCTCTCAGAACGGCTGACGTGTCATCAGATGATCCGTCGTCCACCACAATGACATGTGGGAAAACACGCGAGACGTTCTTGATCACATCGCCAATAACTCGCGCTTCGTTGTACGCGGGGACAATTACGAACGTATCGCTGAGTACCTGGCTAAAATCTCGCGCCGCGATCGTGCGCAGATCGGCCATAGCACTGATCAGACGCGCCGCATTACGTCGACGAGCCGTGGTTTCAACGCAAGTCCGTTCATTGAACCATCACCGCCGAAAGATACCGGTTTGTGAACCCATACCGGAGCGTGGACCCCAAGCGATGCAACGCTTTTGTCGGATGCTGCACGTAATAGCGCAAAAGATTAGATCGCAGATCTTGCAGGTGCTTCTCTGACTTCTTTGTGACTGCAATAGGATTGTATGGCTGCGTCTGGTGCAGCTGGTCGACGAGACGTAAGTTCGGCGGGAACAAGCGCATAAAGCTCCGCTCGTTGAAGTCATGCAGATGGTAGGGATTGGCGTCCATCGAGGGGGTTATCGGAACTGAGGCGATAAGCGTCCCGCCAGGCTTAAGCAAGCTCGCGAGGTGATGAAGCAATGCCTTTGGCCGCGGAACGTGCTCGACCGTCTCAAAGGACACGATCACGTCGAACGGCTCATGGGTGAGTTGCATCGCATCAGCGCAGATGTAATGGATATTGCTGTCGTTATAGGACCTCGTCGCGTAGTTGATGACATCTTGGTCCAGATCCACGCCCAAGACCTGCTCGCCTTTCTGCGCGAGAATCTTGCTCCCGAATCCTGAGCCGCAGGCGATGTCGCCTACCAAGCCTTTGACGTGGCGCAATGCGAACTCGTAGCGCTCCACATGAAGTCTGAGGGCCTGCATCCCGGCGACTTCGTCGGTCTGTATCGTCTCCGGAATCATCCGCTCCAGGCTACTTACCGAAGGGATGCGCTGTTCGTTCATCTTGCCTCAATATCTTCGTACGTTCTGTGGGGTGGCTCCATGTTCAGGTACTGGACTGCGATGTTACCGCAAGCCGGCGCGCAATCCGCTCGCGAACACAAGCGGAGAAACTCGCCCGATAGGAACAACCAGCAGGACGAAGTCGTCGGCTCCGGCACGCCGGTGATGCTATTGGTCTGGATGAATCCGAGGGCCGTCGATCGAGAAGGCGTCCCCTCGGCGCCGAAGAGCTGTCGAAGGCCCCGACGCCCGGCAGACGCCGAGGCGATCTTGAGGTCATCCAGAACCTCGTCACGAACGCGTACAATCGATTGACGGCAACGGCACCGTGACCCTGTTTGCTCCGTTCCGTTCCAGCAAGAACGGCGGCTGGGGCATCGGTCCGCATCAAGCGAAGGCAATCGTGGAGGTAAACCGGGGTACCATCCACGTGTCGAGCAAGGAGGGCGTTGGCACCACGTTCACGGTCAGGCTTCCGATCACTACGGCACGACACCCATGAACAAGCCGAAACTGTTGATCGTCGACGACGACGAAGCGATCCGCACGCAGCTCAAGTACGCGCTGCGTGAGGACTTCACGCTCCTGTTCGCTGAGGACCGGGGCAGCGCCCTCACCACACTTCGCGCCGAGCATCCTGAGCTGGTTAGCCTCGACCTCGGGTTGCCTCCTCACCCGGACGCCGCCGAGGAGGGCCTGAAGGCGCTCGACGAGATCATGAAGGCCGCGCCCGATACCAAGGTGGTCGTCCTCACCGGCAACGGCGACCGAGAAAACGCCATCCGGGCCGTCCAGCTCGGGGCGTTCGACTATCACCTGAAGCCGATCCAGCTCAACGAGCTGAAGGTGGTCCTGCAGCGGGCAGGATATCTCAAGGCGCTGGAGGCCGAGTCAGAGAAGAGCCTGCGCACCCACGAGACGACGACGCGCTTCGAAGACATTCTGGGAAACGCGCCCGCCATGCGGGAGATCTTCGGCATCGTGACGCGCGTCGCCAAGACTGACGCGACAGTGCTGATCCAAGGCGAGAGCGGCACAGGCAAGGAGCTGCTCGCCATGGCGATCCATTCGAACGGGGCCCGGCGCAACCAGGCGTTCGTCGCGATCAACTGCGGGGCGATCCCGGAGACCCTGCTGGAGTCCGAGCTGTTCGGCCACGAAAAGGGTGCCTACACGGGCGCCCACATCCAGCGCAAGGGCAAGCTCGAGATGGCCGACGGCGGCACGCTCTTCCTCGATGAGATCGGCGAGATGAGTGGCCCGCTGCAGGTGAAGCTGCTCCGGTTCCTCCAGCAGCGCGAGATCGAGCGCGTCGGTGGCCGCGAGGTGGTCCCAGTTGACGCCCGCGTCATCGCCGCGACCAACAAGGACCTGAAGGTTGAGCTTCATTCCGGACGATTCCGCGAGGATCTCTACTATCGCCTCTCAGTCGTCAACCTGAAGGTGCCCCCGCTCCGCGAACGGGGCGACGACGTTGTCCTGATCGCCAACGCCTTCCTTCGTCGGAGTGGTCAGCTGCATCGGCGCAAGTTCCGGTTCAGCGCCGCGGCCCTGGAGGCGATCGTCCACTACCCCTGGCCGGGCAACATCCGCGAGTTGGAAAACACCGTGGAGCGCGCCGTCATCATGGCCAGGGGAACGCTCATTGAGGCCCGCGACCTCGGCATCGAGGTGGCTGAAGGGGGCTCCGACCTGTCCTCTCTGCGCCAGGCGCGGCAGAAGGCGGAGCGCGAGGCGTTGGTGGAAGCTCTGATCAAGACCCGCGGAAACATCAGTCGGGCCGCGCAGTTGTTGGGTGTGAGCCGACCGACCTTCCACGGAATGATCGAAAAGCATCAGGTGAATGCGAAGGAATTCCGGTAGCGCGCAGGATTGCTGGTCGACCCAAGCGGCGTTCCGCTCGCGAACGTCACATGTACTTTACAGTTCCGCCAGGCTGGCCACCAGGCCTTTGAGAATTAAGATCTTTTCAGATGGCAACTTTTATGCACATTCCCTGGCTTGTGGTCGCGGGATGACGCTTTGTAAAGTTTGCCGACACTCGAGGCTAGGACCGCATTTCGAGGGATTCGTCCAGATGGACGAAAGAGAGGCGACCCGAAAATGAAGCGGAACAAGACAGTCCTCGTGATGGCGCTGACCCTGGTATTTCTCGCAATAGCAGTTCCGAGCCAACCCGTCCCGGTGCTCAGATTGAGCGCCGACGGCGGGGCCCCTGTCACGATAACTGATCAGCTTGCCGGTGATATGAACCCGGCGGTTGGCGCAGTCACCTTTCTCGGGCCGGTTGGTGATTTCAGTTTCAACGTGAGCACGGGATTCACGAAACCCATCTTGGGGAGCGCCCTCAGCCCCTCGATGGATCTCAACTCGGTCGACATCTCATCGGCAGCAAGCGGAACGCACAATCTCGTTGTGGAGTTCTCCGATACCGGCTTCGGGCCCGTTAACTCCGCTTTCCACCTGGGCATCGGTGGAACAACTAGTGGCAGCATCCTCTATCAGGCCTTTCTCGACCCCGCAAACGTGAACTTCGCACCAACGACTCCCCTCGGCTCGGTTGGTCCGCTCAGCGTACCTGCCTTCGCGGGCTCGACCAATTCAAGCCAGATAGTTTTGGGGGGTCCCTTCTCGCTGACCCAAAGAGCTACGATTAGCATTACCGGACCGGGGATAACGAGCTTCAACGCAACCTTGGCGGTGCCGGAACCAGGCCTTCTCCTGCTGCTCGGCGCGGGCCTTGTCAGCGTGGGTCTTCTTGGTTCGAGGCTGAACCGCTAAGCACAGCGCCGCCGCCCGGCTCAGCGCCCCGGCTTCAGCTTCAGATCCTCGTACGGCGCTGAGTACGAAAAGCCCTTGATGTGGTCGACGCACGCTTCGTCGACGCGCGGGCCCACGCCCCAGAGGAAGGCGAGCTCGTAGATCGGCACGTGCAGCACCCGGTCGTACATGATCTGCTGGATCTGGTGCAGCATCGACTCGCGCTTCTTTCGATCCAGCTCCCGCGCCTGCCGAGCATAGAGATCCTCGATCTCCGGCACCATACCCGTGGCGTAGATCCCACCCTTGGTCACGTAGGCCTCGATGCGCGTGGCCGCGTTGCCGGCCGGCGCGCCCAGGCCCATGATGACGCCCTTGATCTTGTGCTCGCGCCACGCCGTGAGAAACGCGGCACGCTCCATGGTGCGCATGCGCGTGCGGATGCCGGCCTCTTGCAGATAGCTGCCGATCGCTTCGGCGAGCGAGAAGAACGGCGGGAACGGCGTGAGGTCGCCGGCGTCGAAGCCCGAGGGATACCCCGCCTCGGCGAGGAGTTTCTTGGCCCGCGCCAGGTCATAGGCGGGCGGCTCGAACGTCTTCGCGAACTCGAGCACGCGCGGCACGAGCCCGCCGGTCGGCCGTGAGAGCCCCAGGGTCTCCGCCTGATTGAGCGCGCTCCGATCGAGCGCGTGGCTGGCCGCCAGCCGAACACGCTTGTCGGCCCAGGGAGACTTGGGGTCCCACTGTTCCGGCAGATCGAGGAACACGACGCCGGGCGGCATCGCGGCGGCCAGGCGCAGCCCCGCCGACCGCTTGACCTCGGCGGCGACGGGTCCGCTCAGGAGATAGACGATGTCGACGTCACCGGCCTTGAGGGCCGCCGCCCGCGTCGTCTCATCGGGCATGCTGCGGAACACGAGCCGCTTCACGTTGGGAACCTTGCGCCAGTAGCCCTCGAAGGCCTCCATCACCAGATCGATGCCCGGGTTGAAGCTCACGAACTTGTAGGGCCCGGCGCCGATGGGCGCTTTCTTGAAGCCGTCCTCACCCACCTTCTCGACGTATTTCTTCGGCACGATCCACGCGGAACCCGTGGCGGAGGTGCCGTAGAACGTCATGAAGTCCGGCCACGCCTCCTTCAGCTGGAAGCGGACGCGGCCGGGATCGACGATCTGCACCTCGCGCACGCGGTCCTTGAGCGGCTTGGCCGCCGAGCCGTGGTAGCGCTCGAAGGAGAACTTGACGTCCTCCGCGGTAACCGGATCGCCGTTGTGAAACTTCACGCCTTTGCGCAGCACGAACTCGTAGGTGAGACCATCCTTCGACATCGTCCACGACTCGGCGAGGCTCGGCGTGTTGTCGCCGCCGGGCATCGGCTTGACCAGAGCGTCGTGCAGGGCGTAGAGCACCATGAACGGCGTGATGAATGCCTCGGTGTCGCTCGGATCGAGCCACCGCGCGGCGAGCGTGACGTGCACGCCCCAGGTCATCGTCCCTTCAGGAGCCGCCGTCGCGGGCTGGGCGAAGATCGGCAACAGGAGCAAAGTCACGAGCACGAATCGGATCAGGAGCGATTGCATCGCGCCTCCGTGGTGAGCTCCAGAAGTCGAGCTAGGGTATCATCGCCGCGGAGGCGACGATGAAAATCAAAGCGCTCGACACGTACTTCCTGTCCGCGCCCCTCCCGCAGCCGGTCCGCACCTCCACCTCCACGATCAGCCGCGTGAGCGAGCTCATCGTCACGCTCGCGACCGATGCCGGCCTCGTCGGCATCGGCGAGGCGCACGGGCCCTTCCTGTCCCAGGGCGGTCAGGAGGGCATGCGCGCCGTCAATCAGATCCTCGAGCGCGTCAGGCCCCTCGTCGTCGGCCAGGATCCGTTCAGCGTCGAGCGCATCTGGCAGGATCTCTTCGCGCTCACCTACACGAGCGTGCGCGGCGTGCCAACCCTGGCGCAGCAGCGCCGTCAGCTCGTGACGGCGATCAGCGCCATCGACATCGCGCTCTGGGACCTCATGGGCAAGGCGACGAGCCGGCCCGTGCACGCCCTGCTCGGCGGCGCGCTCCGCTCGCGCGTGCCCGCCTACGTCACCGGCTTTTACTATCGCGACGGCGAGCGCCCGGATGATCTCAGGCGCGAGGCGGCGCTCTATCTCGAGCACGGCTATCGCACGATCAAGGTGAAGGTGGCGGGCCTGTCGCCCGAAGCCGACGCCGAGCGCGTGGGCGTGATCCGGAAGGCGGTCGGCCCCGACGTCGCCATCATGCTCGACGCCAACCAGGGATGGGATCTGCCGAGCGCCCTGCGCGCCACTCGACTCTGCGAGCCCCACGACATCTTCTGGCTCGAGGACCCGATGCCCTGGTACGACGAGCGCCACGCGCTACGCCGTCTCAAGGCCGAGGTCAACGTGCCCATCTCGGCCGGCGAGACGGAGTACACACCCTTCGGCCTGCGCACGATGGTGGCCGAAGGTCTCGTCGACTACTTGATCATCGATTCGACGTGGGCGGGCGGCCTCACGGTGTGGCGAAAAGCGGCGGTCATGGCCGAGCTCTACCAGATCCCGCTCGCCGCCCACCACGATCCGCAGATCCACGTCCACGCCGTTGCGGCGAGCCCGACCGGCTTCATCCTCGAATCGTTCGCCGACCCGACGCGCGACCCGCTCTGGTTCGAGCTGTTCCGCGAGCAGCCGAAGATCGTCGACGGCTTCATGGCCGTCCCCGACACGCCGGGGCTCGGGCTCGAGCTCCGTCAGGACACGCTCGAGAAGTACGGCGTCAAGCTCGGCTGATCGTTCGGCCGCGACATGCTGAGTGCCGTGTTCTTCGACCTCGACGAGACGCTCATCGACGCCGACGGCTGCCACCGTGAGGCGAGCCGTCGCGCCTTCGCCGCGTTCGGGATGGATTGGGACGCGGCGCTCATGCGAACGGGTCCCTTCTTTGGTCGTCGCATGCGAGAAATCCTGGAGGCGAGACGTGATGCGCTGGGCGTCGACGAATCAACGGCTCCGGTCGACGCGCTCCTGGCGCTGCGCTGGGAGCACTACGTCGATCTCTTCCCGGCGGGCGTGTGCTTGCTGCCCGGGGCCTCGGAGGCGGTGGCCAGCGTCAGCGATCACGGAGCGATGGCGGCGATCGTCTCTTCATCAGAGCGGGCCACCGTCGCCCTGACGATGGAGCACTACGGCCTCTCGCGTCTGGTGAGCTTCGTGGTTGGCGGCGACGATGTCACGCGCGGCAAGCCGGACCCGGAATGCTACGAGGTCGCGTACCATCGCCTTCAGTCCTTCAGGTTGGCGGCGAAGCACGACTGTCTGGTCGTTGAGGACTCGTCGGTCGGAGTCACCGCCGCTCGCTCGGCTGGGATCCCGGTGTGTCTGAGTCCGCGTTATCCGCTCGCGGAACCGGTGAAATCGGAATATGCGCTGACATCGCTGGCGGAATTCCCCGCGCTCGTCGCTCGGCTGAGCGGGCGCTGACCCTGCTCGCGCGCCCGCGTCGCCGTCACGCCTACGCGAGCCTCAGGACGCGCTCTTGCCCTGCACGACGACGCGCGCGCCGATCAGCGCGTCGATCTCCGCCTCGGCATAACCCAGCTCGCGAAGGATCTCGCTCGAATGCTCGCCGAGCTCGGGCGGATAACGCGGCGCGACCTTGGGGACGTCCTCGAGCCAGAGCGGGCTCGCCACGGTGAGCGCGGCGCCGGCGCGCGGATCGTCCATCGGCACGAGCGCCCCGCTGGCGACCATCTGGGGATCGTCGCGGGCATCGTCGACCTTGCCGACCTCACCGAAGGTGAGCCGATGCTGGTTCAAGATCTCCCGCCACTCGCCCCATGGTCGCGCCGCGAAGATCTGGTCGAAGATCGGCACGAGCGCGCGGGCGTTCGCGCGCCGGGCCGGCGTGGTGGCGAAGCGAGGATCGGTGCCGAGCTCGGGCCGCTCGATCGCCTTCAAGAGATGCGGCCAGTCTCGATCGTCGTTCAGGACGTTCAGGAGGAACCAGCGGCCGTCGGCGCAGCGATAGAGATTGGCCAGCGCGGTGGCGGGCTCCTCGCGCGGCGGTCGCGGCTCGACGCGCGCCCCGCAGAGCGCGGCCTGGATCTGGGTCGCGTTCCACCAGAGGCCGTTGGCCAGGAGCGAGGTGGACACCATCGTGCCGCGCCCGGTCCGATCGCGCTGATAGAGCGCGGTCATGATCGCGCCGAAGAGCGAGACGCCGGTCGGATGATCGCCCATTCCCGGCAGCGAGCGCGCGGGCGGCGAATCGGGCGACGGCTTGACGAGATCCATCAGGCCCGTGCGTGCCCACAAGGCCGTCGCGTCAAAACCGGTGCGCGGCGCCTCGTCACCGCGCTCGCCGTACGCGGTCATCGACGCGTAGACGAGCCGCCGGTTGAGCGGCGCCAGGT
>QHSQ01000228.1 GCA_003221615.1 Candidatus Rokuibacteriota bacterium
TAGGTGCGAGGAGTACAGCCCCTCCCGCCGCAACAACGCCCCGACGGCGCCCGACGTCTTACACCCATCGGCCTCCCGGACGATCTTCCGCTTGTACTCCACCGTGAACCGTCGCCGCGTCGCCTTCCCCACGACCTCGATCGCTGGGCCACCCACGGGCTGCTCCACTGCGCTCATCGCTCTCCAATCCTGCCTCGCCCTCGACACTAAACTCCCAGGGGGCCACTGTCTCGTCCATATTGGCAGAGAGGGGCGCGCTGCGGAGGTAAGCGTACGCTCGGGGTCGGGATCCTTCTCGCGCGCCACCCAGCTCCTCTGGCTGCCCTGATTCGCCAGCATGTCGCGGATCCCCCTCAAGGCTCCCACCTGAGAGCCCGCTAGTGTCGCCCCGACACCTTGACCGGTCAGTGTGTAGTACTCGGCCGCGCCTCTCGCACCGTGCGGTCGTCGCAGTCCGACTTGGCCGCTGTCGCGGTGGCTTTCTTCCAATCGCCATCGCGCCGATGACTTTCCTTGTGGCTGTCTATCCAGACCTCATACGAGTGCTCCCACAGCACCCCCGCGCACTCGGCGTGGGCCGGCACAGCCGAGACGAGCAGAGAGAGCATAAGAATCGCAGAAGCTCGTCGTAATCGGATCATTGCTTACCTCTCGTTGACTAGTGTCGCTAATTGCGGCAGCGCGGGCAGACCGCTCGACCGAGGGCACTAGCGTGCCAGGCCACCGATGCGCCCGGCATGGGCAAGTCACCCACCTTGGCACCCCTGAGGATCTTATCGATGTAGGTCACTGCGCGCTTGTACATCTCTGGCAAGTCAGGCCCATAGGCCATCAACCCCCCTGCCTCTATGAATAGCGTGAAACAGACTAATCGTCGGCAGACGATTCTTGAGAGCGGCGTCCGTGATTTGGGCGCGGTCCCGTAAAATCAGCGGCGACGAGAGGACGATGATTCCGTTTAGATGCTGGCGCGCCGCACGATCGAGTCCGAGTTTGGCATCTTCTACACGGCGGATCGGAATCGACTGAACGATGAGACCCGTCTCGCGCCCGACCTTCTCGGTCGCGCGAAACTGGAGATCGCCGATACTAGAGTCCAAAAGGATCCCGATGCGGGAGAGCCCCGGTACCGCCTCCTTCAGGAGTTGAATCTCCTTGCCGCCGAGTTCAGGAGCATCGAGGAACAAGCCGGTGAGGTTCCCGCCCGGACGGCCGATACTTCGCGCCCACCCGTTCGCCATGGGTCACTTTCAAGATCAATCGCGAGCCTGATCGGGCGCAATGCCCGGTGACACCCAAAGACCCTGCCCGATTTGGTTCCGTGTCCGCAGTGAAACGCTCATAAATATTGCCGACCGCCTCGGTATAGATCTTGCCTAGCCAACCATTGGAGCGGCTGCAAAGGACCATGCGGGTAATGGTCAAGGAGGAATGCTTCGAGATTAGCCAGAAGGTGATAGCGATGGTGGAGATGTGGCCTGGGAGATCGTGGGGTGATTAAATGATCCTCTTCGTCGTAGCCCGCACTCGACTGGACCGGTACGAAGTGCTGCGTGGGCAGTTTGGGCACTCGCCTGAGGTCAGGATCGTCCTGGACCGTCGTGAGGGCGAGCGACGAGCACTAGGACCAACGTTGTCAGGTGTCAACCGGCGACGTATGGAGCGACGCCAGGCACCGCCCGACTTGAGGAAGCTCGGTTGGTCCGTGGTCGAGACCGACGAGCTTGCGTCCTGACCCCGTGAATCGCCACGCGGAACCGTGAAGACTTAGAGGCTAGTTCTGCGACGCCGCCCGCGGCAGATCCAGCTCGGCATCCTCGGGCGTGATTCAGCAGCTCAAAGGTGACTGTCACACGAGCACCTCGGGTGAAGCATGGCTGGCGACGAGGAGAAGTGTTCGGATCGTCCTTAGCCGAGCGAACAGAAGGTGCTGGTCGCCCACGACCGTGACTCACGCGGAGGGTGGAATCGAGAATGTCCTTTCTGGAAACTAGCCAGGAAGCAATCGTGAAGAGTTCTTCAGTGTTGTTTAATGATTGACCGTGACGGCCTGAGGATGAGTAACGTTGTAAGGCTGGGTAGCGTGCCGAGGCTGATCCTCCTTCGGCACGTGGTTTCCAGTGCTGACGGCCGGGGCCCACAAGGTTCTGGCCGTCCGCCGTTTAGGCGACGCTTGTCGCGGTCGGTTGATTTCTAGTTCCTCAGCGCCATCACACTGAAGTTCGACGCGGTCGCATCATCGCTCGTCCTCCTCGGGTAGTGCTCTCCTCACAACCTCGGCCGCCCAGAAGATAACCGCGCGACGACCCCGCGACCCCCAATCGCAACGAGCACGGCACCAACGAGCAAGACGAGTGCAGGCGGCCATGCTCGTACTGCCACGGCATAAGCGAGCGCGACGAGGCCCAACCAGACGTTGACGTTGATCGAGTAGGGCGTGCTTGACCCACGTGGCCAACTCCTCCGACGTTGAAAGTGGTCGTTGTCGGGTCGTGCGCGTTTACCCTCTTTCTGGGGGCGTGCGCCATCGCGAACACGCCTCAGCAAGAGCTGCCGATGCGCGGTGGGAGAAGTGCAACGCATCGTCGTTCCCGGTTGAGTCTCGAGCGGGTCGACCTCGACGCGAGCCATTCCATGTCGACGACGCCCCGATGCTCATGAAAGCATGACGTCGAGATCGTCGCTCTTTGAAGGCCGAGAAATGGCGCGAGACTAAGTTCACCAGTCACCGCCTAACGGAAGTAGGGGATGATGTGCTTGGCAAATAGTTCGATCTGCCGGACTTCCTCGTCCCATGGCATGAATCCCTGGTCGAAGAACCAGCCGAACCACTCTAGCTTTCCTCCGTCGTACACCGACTGTACAGCCTCGATCTCTGCCCGCACCTGCTCGGGGGTACCGGCTAGGGCGTACTTCACCCGCCGCAAACGCTCGACGGTCAGCTCCTCTAACGGCAGCGCCGTGTAGGGATCGAGCGGGTACTTTGTATTGTCATCAGGCACACGGAAGGCCTCCGCGAAGCCGAAGCCATAGAAGTAGTCGTGGAAGCCTGCGTAGTTCGTTGTGCGAAACAGTTCCACGGCCTCGTCCTCGGTCCGGCCGAAGTGGACAGCGCGGAAGGCGCCCACGCTCTCGCCCAGCCCCAGCTGTCGCCCGTTCTCTGCGGCGACCTCCCGATACACCCGGCAGAGATCCTTGAAGGCGGGCGGGTACGAGGTCAGGATCCACGGCACGATGCCCTCGCGAGCGGTATAACGGATCGTGTTCTCACTGACCGAGAAGGGCTGGAACAGCGTGGGGTGAGGGTCCTGATAAGGTCTGGGCACCACGCAGATCTTCCGGATCACCCCCTGCTCATCGACCTCGCCAGGTGCGCCGTAATTCCGCGTCCACTCGGCGGCGGGCCAGCGCCGGATCCCCTCCTCGTAGGGGAATGGCACCTTGTAGTACTGGCCGTTGTACTCCCAGGTCTCTTCCATCCAGCTCTTCTTGATGACCTTGACGGCTTCCTCGTAGACCTTCCGATTGTGCTGATCAATCGCGGAGCCATCCATTGGCGCACCGGTGACGTGGTACTGCTGCCCGAGTACGTTCACCCAGCGGTCCTGGTATCCCCGCGCGAAGCCGGCGTAGAGCCGCCCCTTCGTCAGTTGGTCGAGGACGGCAAGCTCTTCCGCAGCCCGGATCGGATCCCAAGCGGGCAGAACCAAGCCCAGAGGGGCAAACTTGATCCGCCGCGTTCTGGCGGCCAAGTCGGCGTAGAGCAGCAGGGGAGCCACCGAGGTCTCATAGCCTTCTGAGTGGAAATGATGCTCAGTGGTTGCGAAGACATCGAATCCTGCATCGTCGGCCAGGACCGCCAGCTTTCGCATTTCGTCCAGCATCTGCTGGTACCGCTCGGTGTTTCGGCCAATCGGGCGGAGCCGTTTCCGATCCTCGAGCGTGCCGGGCACTGTGGGAAGAATGAAGAGCATGAATTTCATTACATACCTCCCAGGGATGTTGATTCGTGCGCGGGCGTTCGTGCGGCGCCGAACGGTGGTCGTGGGAGAGGATCGGCAGAGGGCGTGCTCGGTTTGTCTCGTTCATCGCGCCGATCTCCCGGCCCGAGGCCGTCAAGGACGAAGAGCCATCGAAGGAGCGCGAATGGCGAACGTCTAGCACTTGGTGGAGGCCCTGTCAAGGATGCCGAGGATCTGTTGTTGGGGATACGTGAGTTCCGCCCAAAATTGATACGTGAGTTGGCCGCGTCATGTAACAGCAGCATGACGCTAAGGCCGTTATTGACCCTGTGGTCCTTGGGAGCTAAGTTCGTCGCACCGCTCCGACCGTCGCCAGCAGTACTACGTGTACCTCTACTCCGTTGGCGTCACCGGCTCCTGGCAGCCGTACGTGAAGAACTATGCGCCGGCCGCGCCTTCGACTAAGGCAACCGGGCCGCCGCGCTCTGGCTCGATCGATGAGCGCGCGACCGGATGGGACGCGTGGCGCGCTATCTGACCCGTCAGCTGCGGTCGAAGCGAAACAGCATGGACGCGTTCTCTGACGTGATCTTACGCCGGTCCTCCTCGGGGACCCCCCTGAAGATCCGATCGAGGAATTCGCGCGACTTCGGCCACGTCGATTCGGCGTGCGGGAAATCGTTGCCCCAAAGCATGTTGTCCACACCGATGACGTCACGAAGTCTGAGGCCGTAGTCGTCCTCCATGAACTCCACGAACATGTTGCGGCGCCAATAGTCACTGGGAAGCATGCCGTGTCGCGACCTCCACGTCCTGATAGTCGGCCGCTCACGATATGTGAAGTCCATCTGTTTGAGCCAGTGGGGGACCCACGCGGTCTCGTGCTCGACCGACCCGATCTTCAAGCGTGGATAGCGCTCGAAGACGCCAGCGAAGATCATCGCGGTGAGCGAGTAGCGAATCCAGTAGTCACTATTGGCCAGCCCGGCGGCGGTCAGCTGATTAATGTCGATGGTGAATTCACAGCCGGGCACTCCGCCGCGCGGGGTCGCGACGTGCATGAGTAACGGCACCTCCAGGTCCTGAGCTGTCCACCAGAGGCGGTCGTACATGGCGTGCCGATAGGGTCGATCGGGCAGCGGGTAAACGGGGATGAAGGCCCCAGCCAACCCCAGGTCCGCGCAGCGCTCAAGTTCTTGCGATGCGTCGTCGACGTCGTCAACGTTCAGCATGCCGATCCCCTTGAGGCGGTGGGGGGCGGCCTTACAGAAATCGGCGATCCAGTCGTTGTAGGCTCGGCAGAGAGCGGAGAGGAGTTCACTGTCGGGAAGGCGATACCAGAAGAGGCCCTGACTCGGTTGCAAGCAGGCGGCCCACACGCCGTCGGCTTCCAATTCTTCGAGCATGGCGTGGGGCTCGTAGGCGCCTTTCCTGACATCTTCCCAGAGGCCGAGAAAGTCGATCGACGACGGATCTTCGAACCGCTTACCGGCCTGCATCACAGATCCGACGGTGCCAACCCGCGTGCCTCCGAAGTACCAGGCGTCGTACTCACGACCCACGCGCGTGCGATGCCGTTCCATGCGGGGCGCACGGCTGCGGAATTTCGGCTCAATGCGCGTGTCGTACAAATCGGGGGGCTCTACGATGTGCGAATCGGCCGAGATCAGCTTGTACCCGGTCATGACGAGCCTCCTGCAAGCTGGGGGATTGGCAGGCCGTTCAGTTCCTACGCGGTCGCCGTCTCGAGATCCAGCGGCCGCATGACGTCCGCGGCGGCCCGCGCCTCGTGTAGGTACTGCTTGGCGCTGGCGCTGGGCAATTCCTGGGAGAAGATCTCCAGGCGGTTGCCGTCCGGGTCGAAGAAATAGACGCTCTTGGTGAGCACGTGATCGGTGGTGAACTCAACGCGGGCGCCGCAGCGCTTGAGCCGCTCGTACAACTCGCGAAGCTGCGCCTGGCCCCCCTCGATCTCCAGGGCCGTGTGAGCCAGGCCGCTACTGCCGACCGGCTGCTCGTCGGGCACTTTGATCACGGCGATGTCGTGGTCGCGTTCCCCGAACGAAAAAAAGGCCATCTGCATCTCGTCGAGGACGTTGACCAGCTCCATACCGAGGACCTCGGTGTAGAACTTGACCGACCTCGCGGGGTCTCGCACTCCCAGCACAACATG
>QHSQ01000229.1 GCA_003221615.1 Candidatus Rokuibacteriota bacterium
CGTCCGGGTAGCGGGACGGTCTGACATCTTGCTGAGCCCTGAGTCGCTTGCTACCTCGCTGGAGTCCGTGGACGGTCTCTCGACCGGAACCCGTGGCGTGATTGCGATACCTGACGGTGACTGAGTCACCGAGATCGTCGGGGTAGGCTCGCTCCGCCGCTACCTGCTTCGGATGCAGGGAGAGCCGGAGGCGTAGCGACGCCGACATGCACGAGCCGCCGAATTAGCATTGACAGGGCCCTCCGGCCTGCTCATAGTTGCCCCTGTTTCGACGAAGTGACCGTCCGACCCCGGAGGGCACGATGTCCGTGGCTCGGGTTCTCGGACAACCATTCGTAGTCCGCATTGACCATCTGAGTGGCCGCCGCGGATGTCTGCCTTTTCATGCGCGGCCGCCATGACGAAAGCCCCCGCACACCTCACTCGAACCGAATAGAGAGATCTCTTGTGAGCTCGGGCGTCTCGTCGCCCGCCAACCGGCGGCGAGATCACTGAGTTCGTCGGGCAGGGTTTCGAAGAGGGGCAGCGAGAGTCATGGATTTGTTCACGTGCGATGTCCTCGTAGTTGGCGGCGGCGGGGCGGGTCTGCGTGCCGCCATCGCCGTGGCTGAGACGCACCCGAAGCTCCGCGTCTCCGTCATCTCCAAGGTTTATCCCATGCGCAGCCATACGGTGTCAGCGGAGGGAGGAGCGGCCGCGGTGATCAAGGCTGAGGACAGCCTGGATGAGCATGCCTACGACACCATCTCCGGCGGCGACTGGCTCACCGACCAGGACGCGGTGGAGGCCTTCGTGAGGGAGGCCCCGGAGGAAATGCTGCGGCTGGAGCACTGGGGCTGTCCTTGGAGCCGGGAGCCCGACGGCCACATCGCCGTGCGTCCGTTTGGGGGAATGAAGATCGAGCGGACGTGGTTCGCGGCGGACAAGACCGGCTTCCACCTGCTCCACACGCTATTCCAGACCACCTTGAAGTACCAGGCCATCGAACGATTCGACGAGTTCTTCGTCACAAAGCTCCTGGTGGACGAAGGACGGTGTCAGGGGGTCGTGGCCATCGAACTGTCCACCGGGCAGATCCGGGCCATCATCGCTAAGGCGGTCATCCTCTGCACGGGGGGTTGCGGCAAGGTTTTCCCGTTCACCACCAATGCCAACATCAAGAACGGCGACGGGATGGCCCTGGCCTATCGCGCCGGAGCCCCGCTCAAGGATATGGAGTTTGTACAGTACCACCCGACCGGTCTGCCATTCACCGGGATCCTGATCACCGAGGCGGCGCGGGCGGAGGGCGGCTGGCTCCTGAACAAGGACGGCTACCGTTACCTCCAGGACTACGACCTGGGCAAGCCTACGCCCAAGCCGGTGTTGCGCTCCATGGAGCTGGGTCCGCGCGACCGGCTCTCGCAGTGCTTCGTCAAAGAACAGGAAAAGGGCCGCACGCTCGAGGGTCCGTACGGGCACTACGTCCACCTGGACATTCGCCACTTGGGCGAGAAGCTGATCGACCGGAAGATTCCCTTCGTCCGAGAGCTATGCCTCAAGTACGTGGGAATCGATCCGGTGAAAGAGATGATCCCCGTGCGGCCGGTTGTCCACTACATGATGGGCGGCATCCATACTGATATTCACGGGGCCACACCTGTAAGGGGGTTGTATGCGGCGGGGGAGGCCGCGTGCGTGAGCATCAACGGAGCCAACCGGCTGGGCTCCAACTCACTTACTGAGATCCTGGTCTTCGGCGCGCGGGCCGGCAGGGCCGCTGCAGCCTTCGCGGCTGAGCAGGCCGGGGCGAGCTCGTCTCTGGCCGCTCAGGCCGGCGACGAACAGAGGCGGCTCGAGGAGGGCTTCCTGCGCAAGAACGGCGGCAGTGAGAGGATCGCGATGCTACGCGCCGAGATGCACCAGATCATGGAAGAAAGTGCGGGCATCTATCGGACGGAGAACAGACTATCCGCAGAGAGACGACGAACGGTTCCTGGCGCACTCCCTCGCCTACCGCGCAGAGGACGATTCGCCCCGGATCGAGTATCGGCCGGTCACGATCACCCGCTGGCCGCCGGGCAAGCGTGTCTATGGGAGGTAAGGGAAGGATGCCGTCCAGCGTCGCTCTCACCGTATCGCGCTATCGGCCAGAACGGGAATCCGAACCCACCTTCCAGACCTATGAGATCCCGTTCCGGAAGGACTGGGTGGTTCTGGATGCGCTCAACCACGTCAAGGACAGCCTGGACGGATCCCTTTCCTTCCGGTGGTCGTGCCGGATGGGGGTGTGCGGTAGCTGCGGAATGAAGGTGAACGGCACCCCGAAGCTAACGTGCGCGACCTTCCTGGCCGACTACCTGCCTGGTCCCATCCGCGTGGAACCCTTGGACTACTTCCCCGTGGTGCGCGACCTGGTGGTGGACCTCACAGATTTCATGCGAAAGCTCAAACAGGTGAAGCCCTGGATCATCCGCAAGGAGGAAAAGGCACCGGGCAACGGCGAGTACCTCCAGACTCCCGATCAGCTCGATACCTACAAGCAGTTCAGCATGTGCATCAACTGCATGCTTTGCTACTCCGCGTGCCCCATCTACGGACTTGAGCCGAGCTTCATCGGCCCGGCCGCCATCGCGCTCGCCCAACGCTACAACATGGACTCCCGGGACGAGGGGGCGGCGGAACGCCTGAAGATCCTCTCCGAGCACGACGGCATCTGGCAGTGCACCTTTGTCGGCGAGTGCACGAAGGTGTGCCCCAAGCACGTGGACCCCGCCGGCGCTATCCAGCAGTACAAACTCACCGGCGCGACCAACTGGGTCAAGTCGCTGCTCCTCCCGTGGAGCACGAGATGAGCGCCGAGCCGCACTACACCCTGTACCATCCTCGGTGGTATCGCCGCCGCGTGTCGGTCTGGTGGTGGCTTCAGAAGCGGTCCTACACTGGCTTTGTCCTGCGGGAACTCACCAGCATCTTCGTGGCGTTCTTCGCCGTGGTCTATCTATGGCAGCTCCGCGCCCTTACCCAGGGGCCCGAGGCCTATGAGCAGTTCCTCGCCCGACTGGCGACACCGCTCTTCCTCGCGCTCGATACGGTTGCTTTCCTCTTTGTCCTCTTTCACGCCATCACCTGGTTCAATCTGACCCCCAAGGCCATGGTCGTGCGTTGGCGCGGCAAGCGAGTGCCCGACTGGCTCATCCTCGGCCTGAACTATGCGGCCTGGCTCGTGCTCTCGGGGGCGGTGGCCTTCGTGCTGTTGCGCGAGTAGATCGTGGAACGGATCACACCGCTCTTGTGGCTCTTGTTCAGCGCGGGCGGAACGGTGGCCGCGCTCCTCTTCCCCGTCCATTTCTTTCTGACGGCCCTGGCCTTTCCCCTGGGATGGCTCGAGGCCCCCTCCTACGAGTTCCTCCATCGCCTGCTGACGCATCCGCTGGCACGACTGTACCTCTTTAGTCTCATCTCCTTGCCGCTCTTCCATTGGGCCCATCGCTTTCGGTACACGCTCTACGATGGGCTGCAGCTGAAGCATCTGACCGTGCTCATCGCCGTCCTGTGCTATGGCGCCGCCCTGGCGGGAACTGCTATGGCAGCCTACCTACTCTGGGGCATCTCGTAGCGAACAAAGCGGAGGGCTATCGACAACCGAGATTCATGACGGAGGTGGATAAGATGTCGAGGTATCTCGTTGTCACGCATCAGACCGCCTTGAGCCCTGACCTCCAGCGTAAAGTGAGTGCACTGGTCGCAGATGATCCCGCCGCGGAGTTCGCCGTGCTTGTACCGGAAGCGCTAGGGTTGCCGATTACGTGGGAGGGCGAAACGGTAGACGTGGCGCGGCATCGTGCGGAAGCAGCAAGGACGGCACTCGAAGAGAAGGCGGGAGCGCGAGTGACCCGTACGGCTGTTGGGGCGTCCGACCCGTTGCAGGCGATCGCCGACGAGCTACTTGCGTATCCTGGCTACGATACCCTCGTCATCAGCACATTCCCGCCGGGCATTTCCCGCTGGCTGAAGTTGGACCTGGTGCACCGCGCCGAGCGGAAGTTTGGCCGGCGTGTTATCCACGTGGTGGCCAAGTCCGGTACGCAGGAGCGAAATGCGGTGAAGTTCATTCCAGCGGGCTATCACTCGGTCACTGCGTACCTCACTGTGGCGGATGGGACGAAGGCGCTCGACTTCTACACGCGCGCTTTCGGCGCGCAGGTCACCGAGAGGATACCGGGGCCCGGCGGCAAGCTGATGCACGCCGAGTTCAGGATCGGTGACTCAGTCGTGATGCTCAGTGACGAATTTCCTCAGGGCGGCACCCGCTCGCCGCAGTCGCTCGGCGGCGCCTCGGGGTCGCTGTTCCTCTACGTCCCCGACGTGGACGCCGCCTTCAGGCGGGCCATTGACGCTGGCTGCCGCGCAACGATGCAGCCGGCCGACATGTTCTGGGGTGACCG
>QHSQ01000564.1 GCA_003221615.1 Candidatus Rokuibacteriota bacterium
AGCATCACGTTGGTCTGCACGACCGGATAGTCGCGGTAGAGGATCGCCTCCACCGTGAGCCGGCCCATCCCCGGCAGCGCGAAGATCTGCTCGACGACGAATGTCCCGGCTAGCAGGGTCCCGAGCTGTCCGCCGACGATCGTGACGACCGGGATCAGCGCGTTCTTCAGTGCGTGCTTGTAGACGACGATCCTGCCCGCGAGCCCTTTGGCCCACGCCGTGCGTACGTAATCCTCGCGCAAGGTCTCGAGGACGGTCGAGCGGGTCATCCGCATGGTCGCCGACGAGAGGCGGTATCCGAGGATGGCCGCCGGCAGCAGGAACTGCTGGAGATTGCGCCACGGCGAGTCCCAGAAGCTCACGTAGCCGATCGGCGGGATCCAGTTCACCCAGATCGCCGCGAAGGTGATGACGAGCGTCGCGAGCCAGAAGTCGGGAATGGAGAGACCGGCCACGGCGACGACCCTGCCCGCGTAGTCCGCGGGCTTGTCCTGTCGGCTGGCCGACAGCACACCGACCGGCACGGCGATGACGAGCCCGATGATCATCGCCAGCGCCGCCAGCTCGAGGGTGACGGGAATCGCCTTCCGGAGCGACACAGCGATCGGCTCGTTCGTGAAGATCGAGTCGCCCGGACGGAGACTCACCATCTGCCAGAGCCAGAGCAGATACTGCTGATGGTAGGGCTGATCGAGACCGAGGTCCTTGCGAAGCTTCGCCAGCTCCTTCTCGCCGACGTTGCCGGACTCGCCCATCAGCGCGATCAGCGCGTCGCCCGGCATGACGCGCATCAAGCCGAAGACGATCACCGAAGAAAGCAGTAGGACCGGAATCGCGAGCAGGAGGCGCCGGATCACGTATTTTTGCATCCGCGCGCGCCCCCTCTCCTATCCGGCCCCGATTCCCTGGGCGGCTCCGCTACTTGTCTATCCAGGCTCGCGCCACGGTCGGAGACCCATATCCGTCAGTCCGCCGAAGCGCGGCGGCCCCGACGTTGCGCATGTGGGGCTGGGACACCACGAAGCCGCTGTCGTACGGCATCCACATCCGCAGCACCTGATCGAACTCCCGGTCGACGAGCTTCTTGGTCAGGGCGCGCTGCTCGGCGCGATCCGGCGTGCGCCGAAGCTTGGTCGTCAGCTCGTCGACGACGGGATCGTTGACACGGAAGAAGTTCTTCGTCGATTTGGAGTGCATGTACTGGTATGTCCGCTCGTCGAGGCCGATCGCGTGGCCCGACTGGAAGCCCCAGGACATCCCGTCCCACTTGCCGTCGACGTATCGACCGTAATAGGTCGTGTAGTCGAGCTTGGTGATCTTCACGTCGATGTTGAGATTCTTCTTGAGCTCTTGCTGCACCAGCTGCACCTGCGACGTCATCTGCGGGAAGTATTCGTAGTAGAACAGGGTCGTCTCGAACCCCTTGGCGTGCCCGGCCTCGGCCAGGAGCTTCTTCGCCTCCTCCGGCCGGTACTGCCACCACGCGCCGAGCTCCTTCAAGGTCGGAGCCTTGTCCTGGTAGTAGATGTACGGGACGCCCCAGCCCGGGATGCCATGCCCTTCGTAGACCGTGTCCACCTGCTTCTGGCGGTCGATCGCCATCGAGATCGCGCGACGGACCCGCACGTCGTTGAACGGCGGCCGGTCCTGCGCGAGCGCCAACCCGAACGGTGCGAGTGTGTTGTGGTGGGACTGCACCTGGGCATTGGGGTTGGTCTTGCGGACCGTCTCGACCTCGGACGGGCTCGCCAGCCAGATGATGTCGCTCTGCCCCGTGCGGAACGCCGCCAGGCGGGTCGCCGCGTCCGGCGTGGAGAGGATGATGTACTCGTCGATGTAGGGACGGCCCTTGTCGTAATAGTCGGGATTGCGCTGGAGCACTATCCGCACCTTGCGGGTGTGCTCCTTGAGGATGTAGGGCCCGGTACCGACCAGCCGCTTCTTGAGGTCTCCATCCTCCTCCAGGATCTCGCGCGGGAAGATGACGGCGATGAACTCGGCCACGTTCTGGGGAAAGAGCGTGTTGGGCGCCTTCAGATGAACGCGCAGCGTGTGCTTCTCGGGTGTCTCCATCCCCTCGATTTCCTGGAACG
>QHSQ01000565.1 GCA_003221615.1 Candidatus Rokuibacteriota bacterium
CCGACCGGTCGGGGGAGATCCGGCGGATCGCCGGTGAGATATTCGACTTCGACGAGATCTCTCGGCGCGCGCTCTCGCAGCATTGGCAGGCGCTGCCACCGGAGGAGCAGGCGGAGTTCGTGACGCTCTTCCGGGACCTCCTGGAGCGCTCCTACATGGCGCAGATCGAGGCGTGCGGCGGCGAGAGGATCAGCTTCGTCGGCGAGTCGATAGAGGGGAACTTCGCCACCGTGCGCTCGAAGGTGGTGACCCGGCGGGGCACGGAGATCCCGCTCGACTACCGCCTGCACGTGCGCGACGGACGCTGGACGATCTACGACGTGGTGGTCGGCTGGATAAGCCTCGTCGCGAGCTACCGGACGCAGTTCGACCGCGTGATCCGCTTGGAGTCCTACAACGCGCTGCGCGAGCGGCTGCAGAAGAAGACCCTGGACACCGCCGCGGTGGAGCGCCGGCCGGAGTCCTAAGAATGACAGCCGTCTGCCATATAACAGCATGCCGAGATTCTGGGTGGTCCAGCCGACGGGGGAGATCTGCGACGCTTGCGACACGCGCATCACGAAGGAGCAGTTAGTGATTGAGGGCGTTGCCTCGACGCACACCGACGAGAAGTCCATTCAATTTCACGTCAAGTGCTTCTACGTCTGGGATGCTGAGAGGCTGCGCGCTATCGCCCCGCCAAGAGACTCGACATTCGCCGCTGATATTCCGGCGCTTGCTCTGATCTGAGGAACCCGAGGGAGACAACTATGGCGGGTTCGCTGTTCATCGTGTCACGTACGAAACCCGGCACCTATAACTACATGAAACTTGTCAGCGAGCGCGAGCACGACGTGATCCTCGACCGCCGGAAAGGGGATCGTCGCCGAATCCATCAGCGGGCGACGCCTGAGCGCCGCCACGGCGAGCGGCGCCACCGCGACGTTATGACGGACCTCTGGAAATATGGCTGGGCGCTGGTGCACCCGTAGGCGCGTCGAGGAGTCACCCTCCCAGCTCGCCGCCGGGCGTGGAGCAGTCGCACGAGGGCAAAGCCCGACGAACCCGAGTGCTGCGCGGAGGAGCTGGCCGCGTTGGTCGAGCACGGCTTACTCGATAACCTGATCCGCCCGTCCGAGCACTGGCGGCGGGATCTTCAGACCGAGCTCCTTCGCCGTCTTGAGGTTGATCACCAATTCGAACTTGCTTGGCTGCTCGACGGGAAGGTCCGCGGGCTTGGCGCCTTTGAGGATCTTGTCCACATAGATGGCGGCACGCCTATACAGATCGGGAAGGCTCGTTCCATAAGACATGAACCCCCCCACTTCCACGAACTCCCGCCATCCGTACATCGACGGAATGCGCAACTGCGTCGCCAGTTCAACGATTCGTTGCCGCCCGCTCGTGAATATAGCGTCGCTACCCACGAGCAGAGCGCCGGGGTCCTCGCGCTGGATCGTTCTAAATACGGTGTCGATCTGGCGCAGATCCCGTGCTTCAAGCATTCCCAGCCGCACGCCGAGCGCCTGGGCGGCTGCTTCCATACCCCGTCGCTGATCCGCCAGATTCGACGCATTGTATGCCGCAGCGCCAGGATTCCAGAGGAGAGCCACGGTAGTGATTGTCGGGAGAGCCTCCTTGAGAATCTCTAAGCGCTTGGCGTCTAGTTGGGTTGTAACGATTTCCAGGCCCGTAAGGTTGCCGTCGGGCCTGGAAAGG
>QHSQ01000136.1 GCA_003221615.1 Candidatus Rokuibacteriota bacterium
AGCGCGCCTTGCCGGCGCGCACGATGTCGTCGAGCGCCCGCAGGCTCTCGTCCATCGGCGTCGACGGATCGGGATGGTGGAGCTGGTAGAGGTCGACGTAGTCGGTGCCGAGGCGGCGCAGCGAACCCTCGATCGCGTCGAGGATGTGCTTGCGCGAGAGCCCCTGGTCCCAGGGGCGGGCGCTCATCGCGCCGAAGCATTTCGTGGCGACGATGAAATCGTGGCGCCGTCCCTCGAGCCAGCGCCCGAGGATCTCCTCGGTGCGGCCGACGGTGCCGAGGTTGCCGCCGATGGGGTAGACGTCGGACGTGTCGAGGAAGGTGATGCCGCCGGCCGCGGCCCGATCGAGAATCGCGACGGAGGTCGGCTCGTCGCACTGCAGGCCGAAGGTCATGGTTCCCAGACAGAGCTGCGAGACCCTCAGCCCCGTGCCGCCGAGACGAACGTGCCGCATCGCGGCCTTACCTCCTCGCCGTCATGGTGTTCAGGGAAGCGCCGTCGGCGATGACGCGATACTCCCGGCCGCGGCGCTCAGCGTACGCGCCCGCCGTTCCCACATCACCAGCGCGACCCCGAGGACGAGCCCGGACAGATCGGCGACCGTGGCCGGCAGCCACGCCAGCGGCGGCATCATCAAGAGCGCGGCCGCCAGCCACGCCCACCCGCGTCGCGGCCACGAGAGCGGCCTCACGAGGTAGCCGGCGCAACCGATGCCGAGCAGCACGACGCCGATCGACGCCGTCGCGGTCGTGATCAGGATCTCTCCCAGCGTGCCGTGGCCGATCAGCGCGGGATGGAACGCGAAGATGAACGGGACGATGTACGCCACGATACCCAGTCGCATCCCGGCCCAGCCCGTCTTCCAGAAGTCGGCCTTGGCGATCGCCGCCGCCGCGTACGTGGCCAGGCAATCGGGCGGCGTGATCAACGAGAGCATCCCGAAGTAGAACAGGAACAGGTGCGCGGCCAGCGGATCGATCCCGAGCTGTGTCAGGGCCGGACCGATCAGCACCGCGAGCGTGACGTAGACGACCGTCGTCGGCAAGGACATGCCCAGGAGAATGGAGACCGCCGCGGTGAGGATCAGCAGGAGCACGACGTTGCCGCCGGCGACGCTCGTCAACAAGATCGGTAGCTTCGACGTCAGCCCCGAGAGCTGGAAGGCGCCGATCACGATCCCGGCGAGCGTCGTGATCGCGATGAGGTCCAGCATCGTCCGCCCGGTGCCCTCGACCGCCTCGACGATGCCGCGCCAGCTCGGGCGCGTCGCCTTCTGCAGGCAGCCGACGAGCAACGTCGTGCCGACCGCGAGCATGCCGGCGCTGCCCGCCTCCCAGTTGCTGATCATCAAGGTGTAGAGCAGCACGCCGAGGGGGACCAGGAACACCCAGCCCACCCGCATGACGTCGCGCAGCCGGGGCAGGTCGGCGCGCGGCAGGCCGGTGAGCCCGAGCTTGGCCGCCTCCAGATCGATCTGGACGAAGAGCGCCAGATAGTAGAGGACGGCGGGCAGCGCGGCGGCGAGCGCGACCTGGCCGTACGGGATCGCGAGATATTCCGCGATCAGGAAGGCCGCGGCGCCCATGACCGGCGGCATGATCTGGCCGCCGTTCGACGACACCGCCTCGATCGCGGCGGCCAGATGCGGGGGATAGCCCGAGCGCTTCATCATCGGGATCGTGATCGCGCCGTCCACGACGACGTTGGCCACCGCGCTGCCCGACACGGTGCCGTACAGGCTCGACGACACCACGGCCATCTTCGCGGCGCCGCCGCGGTAGCGGCCCATGACCGACATCGCGAAGCCCGTGAGGAACGCGTCGCCGCGCACGGCGGTGAGCGCCTGGCCGAAAAAGATGTACGCGACCACGATGCTGGCCGTGACGCCGAGCGGAATCCCGAGGATGCCGCTCGAGTCGAGATAGAGGTACACGGCGATCCGGCCCCAGCTCGAGCCCTTCGCGTACAGCGGCCCGGGCAGGAGCCAGCCGAACTTCGCGTAGAGGACACAGGCGAGCGCGATCCACATCAGCGCCCAGCCGGCGATCCGTCGCGTGGCCTCGAGCACCAGCACGAGCGCGATCGTCGCCGGCACCAGCCGATCCCACGCGAGGCTCGCGAGCGTGTACGAGAGCGACGGGTACAGGATCGCGATGTAGAGCCCGACCGCCAGGGCCGCCGCGGCGGCGATCCAGTCGTACCAGGGCACAGAGTCGTGGGCGGCGGTCGGATGGGGCTTCACCACGATGAAGGCGCCGGCAAGCCCGAGCCCCATGAACAGGCCGAGATATTGCTCGTTGAACAGCGCGACCGGCAGGTGGTACTGCAGACCGAGCGCCCAGAACGCGCCGGCCACGGTGACCGCCACGAGCACCACGCCCTCGACGACGCGCGGGGCGCCGCCGAGGCTGCGGAACTTCGGGAGGACTTCGGTCATTGGCGACGGCGGCGCCCGCGGCCCGCGTCGGCTACGGGTTCACCGCGAGCAGCTTCTGCTGGACCTGATCCATCCCCGGCTTCCAGACGTTGCGCTCCTTGTAGAAGCGGATCGCGCCCGGATGGTACGGGATCGACGCGTCGGCATCGACCGCGCGGTCCTGCGTCCACTCCTTGAACATCGGATGGATCGGCACGAGCTGCTCGCCGCCTTCCCACACGGCCTTCAGCGCCAGCTCGACGACCTGGTCGGGCACGGCCTTGCCCGCGAAGAAGTACGTGTCGTAGGCCACGACGCAGGTGTCCTCGACGATGCCCGTGATCGCGCCGGGCTTCACGACGCGCGGGTAGTAGCCGGGCACCGCCTTCTTCATGCGTGCCTCGCCCTCGCGCGAGCAATCGTCGGAGATGTGCCGCACCCCGACGGCGGCGTCGGCCTCCTTGACCTTCGCCGAATTCAACGCGTGCTGAGTGACGTCGGCGCGGTTTTGCAGGAGGGCATCGACGCCGTCGTTGACAGTGTTCACGGGCACCACCTTGACGTCGCTCCAGCCGAGCCCGGCGCTCGCGAGGTGACCGAACATGTTGTACCAGACCGCGAGATGCGCACGGTATTCACCGGTGAAGCGCTTGCCCTTGACGTCGTGGACGGTCTTGATCGGCGAGTCCTTCCGCACGAGGAGCCCGACCATCAGCGGCGCGCCGCGCATCACGAGCCGCACGTTGGGCGTGTGGGCGAACGGGTTGCGACCGCCGATCTGATGAGCGGAGCCGCGGTAGGCGAGCCAGAGGTCGACTCCGTTCTGGATGCCGAACTCCATCTCGCCCGTATTGATGAGCGGCAGCATCGTGCTGGTCCCGGCGTGCGGCTGGACGGCCATCTGATAGCCGGCCCCGCCGCTCACGACCTTGGCGATGCCGCTGGCCAGCGCGAAGTACACCGTGCCGGCGGGGTTGGTCCCGATGGTGACCGACTTGGGCAGGGACTGGCCCTGCGCGACGGTCCTGACGGAGAGGGTTACGGCGACCAGGGCCACGACGAAAGCGAGCGCGAACATCGAGCGGCGCATGGTCCTCCTCGACCGCGACGGGATGCGGCTTTATAGCACGACGGCGTCCGGCGGTCGAGGACGCCATCGCCCGCGAATCGCCTATACTTTCGTCCCAGGTGAACGCCACCGTCCAGCCCAATCGATCGTTGATCACCGTGACGCACGTGATCTACGGCCTTCACGCCGTCAGCCTGATCACGGGCATCGTCACGGCCGCGAGCGTCGTGTTCGCGTTCCTCACGGGGTGGCCCTCGATCATCGCCGTCATCCTGAACTACGTGAAGCGGGGCGAGGCACGCGGCACGTGGCTCGAGTCGCACTTCCGCTGGCAGATCCGCACGTTCTGGTGGGGCCTTCTGTGGGTCGCGCTCTGCCTGGCCTTCGTGGTGGCCACGCTCGGTATCGGCTTGCTCATCGCCTGGCTCCCGCTCATGGTCGTCGGGCTCTGGTTCATCTACCGCATTGTGAGCGGATGGCTCAGGCTGGTCGATCGCCGTCCGATGTACGACTAGAGTCTTCCGGGGATGGCGGCGAATCCGCGATCGAAGCGTCGTGGCTCCGGCCGGACGCCGGTGGCGCGGCTGCGCGCGATCTGTCTGGCGCTGCCCGAAGCGACCGAGAAGATCGCGTGGGGCGAGCCGACGTGGCGAGTGAGGGGCAAGCTCTTCGCCCAGCTCGACGATCACCACCACGGCGCCGACCATCTCGCCGTGTGGCTGCCCGCGCCGCTCGGCGAGCAGGAAGCGATGATCTTCACGGACCCGGTGCGATTCTTTCGGCCCCCGTACGTGGGTCCGCGGGGCTGGGTCGGCGTCCGGATCGATCGCGCGCCCGACTGGACGCAGGTGGCGAACCTGGTCGAGCAAGCCTATCGGCAGGTGGCGCCGCCGAGCCTGTTGAGCGCGCTGCAGGCCGTCGCGGGGCTGGGGCCCCGCCGGCCGAGGCGCGCCTATAAATCAGTAATGCGCGCTGCAGGCCGTCGCGGGGCTGGGGCCCCGCCGGCCGAGGCGCGCCCATGAATCGTTGTTGAGCGCGCTCGGGCCGTTGGGCAAGACCGCGCCTTTGCGCACGACGAACAGGAGGACTCGCTCATGCTGACCCCTGAGACGATCGAGGCCACCGCCCGCGCCGCCTTCGATACCTATCGAACGCGCACGCGCTATCGCCCGCTCGACGCCGCGCTCCGGAGCGCGCCGCTCGACGACGCCTATCGCATCCAGGACGCGCTGCACCGGGTGATGGCTGCCGCCGGGCGCGGCGAGATCGCCGGCTGGAAGATTGCGCTCACGTCGAAGGCGATGCAGCAGATGACCGGAGTCGACCGGCCCGCCGCCGGCGCCATCTTCTCGAAGGTCGTCCACCCATCACCGGCGCGTGTCGATGTGACGGCCTATCACCACCTCGGGGTCGAGTTCGAGGTGGCAGTGCGACTCGGAGAAGGCTTGCCGGCGAGCAGCGGGCCCTGGACGCGCGCGTCGGTGGCCGGCAAGGTCGCCGCGTGCCTGCCGGCGTTCGAGCTGGTCGAGGACGGCGACGCCGACTACAAAACGCTCGACGCCTTCACCCTGATCGCGCAGAACACGTGGAACGGCGGTGTGGTGCTCGGACCCGCTGTCGCCCAGTGGCGTCGCGTCGACCTGGAGCACGCAGTGACGCGCTGCTGGGTCAACGATCAGCCCGCGGGCCAGGGCAAGACCGGCGACGCGATGGGCCACCCCCTCGAAGCCGTGGCGTGGCTGGCGAATCTCCTCAACAGTCGCGGCCGCCGGCTCGAGCCCGGCATGATCGTGATGACCGGCAGCAGCATCACGACGAAGTTCCCGGTGCCGGGCGATCGCGTGCGGTTCGTCATCGACGGGCTCGGCGAGGTGGCGCTGGAGGCCGCGCGCTAGTGCTATTGTGGGACCGCTCAGGGAGGGCACGATGGACCGCACGCTGATCGCCAACACCACGGTGCTCGACGGCAGTGGCGCCGCGCCGTTTTCGGCAGACGTGCTGGTCGAGGGCCAGCGCATCGTCGCGGTTCAGCGCGGCGGCGGCCTGCCGCGCGACGAGGCGCGGGTGATCGACGGCGCCGGCTCGACGTTGATGCCCGGCCTCATCGAGCCCCACGGCCACGTCAGCTATCCCGACGCGCCGTCGAACTCGGCCTTCACGAGCCTGCCGCCCGAAGAGCACGTCCTGATCACGATGCGCAACGCCAAGACGATGCTCGACTGCGGCTACACGAGCGTGCTGTCGGGCGCCTCGGCCAAGCCGCGTCTCGACATCGTGATCCGCAACGAGATCAACGCCGGGCGCCTCCCGGGCCCGCGCTATCTCGCCAACGGGCCGGAGATCACCGTCACCGGCGGGCTCGGCGACGAGAACGAGCTGCATCTGCCCCACATCGAGACGCCGACGTTCGCGTGGGTCGCCGACGGGCCCGACGAAGTGCGAAAGATCTGTCGCCTCCTCGTCCGCGAGGGGACCGATCTCTTCAAGCTCAACGTCTCGGGCCACGCCGGTCCGCCGGACAGCCGGGCCGACCGTGCCGTGATGACCGACGCCGAGGTCGCAGCGGCGATGGAGATCGCACAGGCCTCGGGCGTGCGCGTGTGCGCCCACGCCCGCAGCGCGGACTCGGTCAAGATGTGTGTCCGGCACGGCCTCGGCATCATCTATCACGCCAACTTCGCCGACGAGGAAGCGCTGGACCTGCTCGAGGCCAACCGCGACTGGTGCTTCGTCGTGCCGGCGCTCGGCCTCTCGTACCAGGCCTGCTACGCCGGCAGCGACTGGGGCTTCACACCCGAGGTGGTCCGCGCGCGCGGTCTCATGAAGCAGCTGGAGGTTTCCATCGATACGATGGGTCGGATGCGCAAGCGCGGTATCCGCGTCCTCCCCGGCGGCGACTACGGCTTCGCCTGGAACCCGCACGGGACCTACGCGCGCGATCTCCTGCTGTTCGTCGACGTGCTCGGCTTCACGCCGATGGAGACGCTCGTCGCGGCGACCAGGATGGGCGGCGAGATCATGGGCCGGCCGACCGAGCTCGGCCAGATCAAGCCCGGCTTCCTCGCCGATCTCTTGCTCGTCGACGGCGACCCGCTCACCGACATCAAGCGGTTACAGGATCGGGACGCGCTGCTCGTGATCATGAAGGACGGTCGGCTACACAAGTCGCCGTGAGCGCCTCGTGAGGCGGAGCACGGACCGGATCCTCACGACCCACACCGGAAGCCTGCCGCGCCCCAGGGACCTGCTCGGCTTCTTGCGCGACCGGGAAGAGGGCCGGCCGATCGCCGAAGCCACCTTGCGAGAGCGCACGCGCTCGGCGGTGCTCGACGTCGTGAAGAAGCAGCGTGAGACCGGGCTGTCCGCCGTCAACGACGGCGAGCAGGGCCGCGCCGACTACACGATCTACGTCAAGGACCGGCTGACCGGGTTCGCGGGCGAGAGCTCGTCGTGGCCCAACCCCGATGCCGAGGAGTTCCCGGAGTGGACCGAGATGGCGCGACAGTTCGCGCCGCCGTTCCAGAAGCGGCCGGCGTGCGTCGGCCCAGTCGAGTGGAAGGACTGGCCCGCGGTGGAGCGCGACATCCAGAATCTCAAGGACGCCGCGGCGGCCGGTGGGGCGGAGGAAGTCTTCATGACCTCGCCGTCGCCCGGCCAGATCGGGCGGTTCCTCCAGAACCGGTACTACCCGAGCGACGAGAAGTACCTCTATACCCTGGCCGACGTGATGAAGCGTGAGTACCAGGCCATCGTCGACGCGGGATTCGTTCTCCAGCTCGATTGCCCCGATCTCGCCCTCGGCCGCCACACGCAGTTCTCGCACCTGAGCCTGCGCGAGTTCCGCGACATCGCCGCGATGCACGTCGAGGTCCTGAACTATGCCGTCGCCGACATCCCGCCCGAGCAGATGCGCATCCACGTCTGCTGGGCCAGCACCGGCGGGCCGCATCACCGCGACCTGCCGCTCAGGGACATCGCCGACGTCGTGATCAAGGCGCGGCCCGCCGGCCTGGTCATCGCCGGCGCGAATCCGCGTCACGAGCACGAGTGGAAGGTGTGGAAGGACGTCAAGCTGCCGGACGGCAAGGTGCTCGTTGCCGGCGTGATCGATTCCACCACCAACTTCATCGAGCACCCCGAGCTGGTGGCCGAGCGAATCGAGCGCTACGCCGGGGTGGTCGGACGGGAGAACGTCATCGCCGGCGTCGACTGCGGATTCGGCACCTTCGCCGGGCGGGTCCAGGTCGACACGAACATCGTCTGGCACAAGCTCCGCTCGCTCGTCGCGGGAGCGAGTCTCGCCTCACGGGCATTGTGGTGACCCTCAATCGGCCCGGGTGTTCGCGGCCGGCCCCGGCCCGAGCAGGATCAGCGCGGCACTGATCGCCTGAAGCGCCGCGCACGCGCCGAGCGCGGCCCCGTAGGTTCCGGCCCAGTCGCGCACCACGCCCACCAGCGAAGGGCCGAACGCGAACGTCAGCTGATTGATCCCGACCACGAGGCCGACGAGCCCGCTGAAGTGTTCACGCGGCCACTCGACGGCGAGAATCAGCCCTGGCAACGTCGTCAGGTTTCCGACGCCCAGGCCGAACAGCGCGCAGCCTGCATAGACGCCGACCGGCGACGGGTCGCGCGAGAGCAGGGCGAGGCCGGCGAGCTGAACGACCAGGGTCGCGCACGTGACCAGGCGCCGGTTCACCTTGTCGACCACGAAGCCCGTCGCCAGACGCCCGACCAGCGCGGCGGCCGTCGTCGCGCTGACGGCCCGCGCGGCGCCGCCCGTGCCGAGCGCCGGCGTCACGAGCGCGACCATGTGCGTGAGGACGCCGACCTGGGCCGCGAGACCGAGCGCGAACGGCGCCGACACGCTCCAGAAGCGCCAGGTGCGCAGCGCGTCCCTGCGCCAGCGCCGGTCGCCCGCGGGGAGAGGCCTGGCGGATGGCGGGCGAGGAGGGTCGCCGTCGGGCCCCAGCCCGAGCGTGTCGGGCCCGCTCCGCATGACCGCGGCGCCCATCACGAGCAGCACGACGACGAGCACGAGCGCGGCGACCGCCAGCGCCCGCGCGAAGCCGAGCGCGCCGACCAGGTAGATCAGCGCGGGCGTGACGAGCACGCCGCCCAGGGTCGCCCCGTTGAACGCGAGACTCACGGCCAAACCGCGGCGTCGCTGGAACCACGGGGCGAGGATGATGTTGATGGCCGCGCCGCTCATCGCGCCCCAGCCCACCGACATGACCAGGAAGACCGGATAGAGCTGCCACGGGCGGCTGACGACGCCGAGCGTCGCGAGGCCGGCGGCCATCGCAACGGCGCCCGTCGCCACGACGATGCGCGATCCGAAGCGCTCGTACACCGAGGCGATCGCCGCGGTCAGGAGCGCGCCGGCGACGTAGTAGACCGTGACCGGCGCCGACACCGCGGACGCGGACCACCCGTGCAGCTGCTGGAGCATCGCGACGTACACGGCGATACCGTAGAAGCCCAGACCGAAGCTCCAGAGCGCCATCACGAACGTGGCGCCCACGACGTTCCAGCCGTAGAAGTATCGCGTCCTCATCCTCGGTCATGACGCTATCGGCTGCGCGCAAGGCTGTCTCGCCGTTTTCGGACGTGATCGCCCGGAAGGGCTCGCAGCGTCACGGCGCATGCTAGGCTGCGCGATCGTGAGGAACGGCGCCGCGCTCGACCCGAGGATCTGCGACCGCGCGCGCATCGCCCGCGACCCCCGCTTCGATGGCGCGTTCTACACGGGCGTGAAGACGACGCGGATCTACTGTCGGCCCACGTGCCCGGTCAAGCCCGCGAAGTCGACGAACGTCGTGTTCTTCCCGACCGCGGCCGCGGCGGAGCGCGCGGGATTCCGGCCGTGCTTGCGGTGTCGGCCCGAGACGGCGCCCGGAACGCCGGCGTGGCGCGGGGCCGCGGCGACGGTGTCGCGGGCGCTCCGGTTGATCGAGCGCGGTTTCCTCGACGGCGAGGCGAGGGTGGGCGACCTCGCCGACACGCTCGGGATGACGGCCCGGCATTTGCGCCGATTGTTCCTGCGCCACGCCGGCGCCTCGCCGACCGCGGTCGCCACGACCCGGCGCGTGCAGCGCGCGAAGGCCCTGGTCGACGGCACGACGCTGTCGATGTCCACGATCGCTTTCGCCTCGGGGTTCGCCAGCATCCGACGCTTCAACGCGGCGTTTCGCGCGGTCTATCGCCGGTCGCCGACGGCGGTCCGCCGCGCGCGCGCGCGGCGCGCCCACGCCGCCGTTGCCGAGCACCGAGCCCCGTGGCACTCTTCCGGCGGGAGGAACCGACCATGGCCAAGGGCACGCTGATCGCCGCGATGAGCATCGGGCAGGCCGCCGAGGACGAGTTCCAGGACTGGTACGACACAGAGCACTTGCCGGAGCGGCAGCGCGTGCCCGGCTTCCTCGTGTGCCACCGCTGGATCGGCGCCACCGATCGCAAGATCTCGGTCGCGACCTACGACCTCGACAACGTCAAGGTGCTGGCGAGCCCGGCCTATCTGGCCATCGGCGGCGCGAACCTGTCGCCGTGGTCCAAGCGCGTCACCAGCAAGGTCGAGCGCCTGATGCGCTTCGAGGGAGACCAGATCCTGCCGGGCGACCAGCTGCCCCCGGCCAACGCGGGTGGCTTGCTCCTCAACGCCATGAACATCGCACCCGAGCACGAGGCCGAGTTCAACGAGTGGTACGACAAGGAGCACATCCCGGCGCTCGCCGCCGTCCCGGGCGTGCTCTGCGCCCGGCGCTTCCGCGGCACCGGCAACCGCAAGTACGTGGCGCTCTACCATCTCGCGACGCCCGAGGTTCAGGACTCGGCCGAGTGGAAGCAGGCGCGCCAGAGCGACTGGACCAGGCGGCTCCAGCCGCACTTCCGTGATCACCTGCGCCTGGTACTGCGGCGCTACGTCCGTGGCGCCTAGCGTGACGACGATTCAAGGGGAGAGCGAGCCATGATTCTCGAGCGCTTCAAGGTTCCGGTGAAGGACCAGGTGTTCGTCTCCGAGGCGGCACTGCGTCGCACGGTGACGCAGATCTTCGAAAAGCTCGGCCTGACGCCCGAGGACGCGGCCGAAGGCGCGGACGTCCTCACGATGACCGACCTGCGCGGCGTCGAGACGCACGGCGTCTCGAACATGCTGCGCGCCTACGTCCGCGACTACAAGGCCGGCAAGCTCGATCCCCGACCGGGCTGGCGGATCGCCCGCGAGTCACCGGGCACGGCGGTGATCGACGCCGAGCGGCGTCTGGGCATCATGGTCGGCCCCAAGGCGATGCGGCTGGCGATCGAGAAAGCGCAGCGCGTGGGCGTCGGCGTGGTCACCGTGTTCAACAGCGGGCATTTCGGCGCGATCGGCCACTACGCCGTGCAGGCGGCCGAGCAGGGCATGGTCGGCGTCTGCTTCACCGGCGCCGGGCTCAGCGTGGTGCCGACCTTCGCCGCGAAGCCCCTGCTGGGCACGAACCCGATCGCACTCGCGGCCCCGGCGCGACACGAGGCGCCGATGCTCTTCGACGCCGCGACCTCGGCGATCGCCGGCAACAAGATCCGGCTGGCCATTCGCGTGGGCTCGCCGCTCCTGCCGGGCTGGGTCACCGACAAAGAGGGCATCCCGATCATGGAGGAGAAGCCCGTCTTCGACCGCGACGAGTATCATCAGGCGCCGCTCGGCGGCACGCGCGAGCAGGGCTCGCACAAGGGCTACGGCTTCGCGCTGATGGCCGAGGTCCTGTCCACCGTGCTCTCGGGCGCTCTGCCCACGATGCTCTCGGCCGGCAGCGGATCGAAGAACCACTTCGCGGCCTACAACATCGAAGCGTTCACCGACCCCGAGCAGTTCAAGGACACGATGGACGGGATGCTCAAGACCCTGAGAATGGCCACGCCCGCTCCGGGTCAGGAGCGCGTCCTCTATCCCGGCCTGTCGGAGGCCGAGGAGATCCAGCACCGCCGCGCCCATGGCATCCCGCTCCACAAGGAAGTCATCCAGTGGTTCTCCGTCTGCACGGGCGAGATGGGGCTCGAGCCGCTGGTGACGATGCGCTGAGCGCCGCGCGCGGCGCCGGCGTCACGCCGTCACGCCGCGCCGGCGGAGCAGCTCGGCGACCTCGGGCTGCCCGCAGTACTCGGCCCAGCCGAGCACCGTCGCCTGATACTTGTCGTCGCGGACGCCGGGATCGGCCCCGGCGTCGAGCAGCATCCGCGCGAGCTCGGTCGCGCCGCGCTCGGCGGTGATGTGCAGCGCGGTGTGATTGCAGTCCCACAAGACGCGCTTGGCATTCAGGTCGGTGCCGTGCTCGATGAGCCAGCGCACGCCGTCCGCGTCGCGCTTCGCGACCAGGAGATGGAGGGCGATCGTGTCCCGCCCGTCGGGTCCAATTCGCGCGGGATCGTCGGCGACCATGCGGCCGGCGAGGTCGTAGCGCCGCAAGGTCAGCGCCCCCAGCAGATCCAACCGCGCCCCGGCCCGCTCGAGCATCGCCAGGATGCTCGGGTCGGCGTGCTCGACGGCGGCGATGGTGAGCGCGGTCGCGCCGGTCGCGTCGGTCGCCTCCGTGGGCGCGCCCAGCTCGAGCAGCAGGCGCACCATCGCCGGCCGGTTCACGGCCGCCGCGTGGTGCAGCACCGTGCGGTGATGGTCGTTGTGGCTCGAGCGCGCCGTCAGGAGCGCCGGGTCGCGGCGGACGAAGGCGCGGACGTCGTCGGCGCGGTCGAGCGCGATCGCCGACCAGATGTTCAGCCGGGCGCCGGCGCTCAAGAGGTATGCGGCGACGTCCTCGCGCACCTTACCCAGGCAGGTCGCCCAGCCCAGCACGCCGACCTGGTGGTCGTCGCCCTCGCCGTCCACGTCGGAGCCGGCCTCGACGAGCACGCGGACGATCGCCAGGTCGGCCCCCTCGGCGGCGAAGTGCAGGGCATAGGCGTTGTCGCCGAAGTCGCGGATCCGCACGTCGGCGCCGCGGTCCAGGAGCAGCTGCACGCACTCCGGTCGGTTCTTCCAGGCCGCCTTGTGGAGCGCGGTCTGCTTGTTGAACTCGACGCCGCGGGCGTCGAGCAGATCCGGGTGCTCGTCGAGCAGCCCGCGCAGCTCGTCGGCGCGCCCGTCGGCCGCGGCGGACTGGATCGCCGCGACGGCCTGCTTCACCTGGTCCGAGCGCTCGTCGCGCTCCTGATAATCGCGCATGAGCAGCTCGAGCTCGGTGTGCCCGAGGATCTTGGCGAGCTGGTGCAGCGAGCGGCCGTCGGCATCGCTCGAGCCAGGGTTGAAGCCGCGCTCGAGCGCCTGACGAACGACGGCCACGTCGCCCTCGCGCGCGGCGGCGAACACGCGCGCGCGCTCGCGGTCGTCGACCGCGGCCTTGAGCCGCCGCCAGCTCGGCAAGCCGTACTCCCGGGCGACGAGCAGCTGCGCGTCGCTCAGCCGAGCGGCGGCGTCGCGCGCGCGCAGGTCCTTGAGGCGCTGCTTGGCTTCGTTCCTGAGGTGCTCGAGGTTGGCGCGGGCGGGTAGCTCGTGTGACGAGCCCATGACGAACCTTCCTTCCTTTCGCAGGGCGAGGCCCTTGCGTTGTGCCCGGCGTCCGCGAGCTGCGGGCAGGAAGTCAGGTTGTGTTGGCGTCTTCTAGCGAGAGTGGGCTGAGCCCTTCACGCGGACCGTCGGCCCCTCGATCGGGCCGGTCCAGAGCATAGCGCAAGATCCGGTGTCGCGCGAGCCCATCGCGCGGATGTATGGGTGTCAGCTCGCGCGCGCCACCATACATCGTAGCCCGCGCCGCCGGCGACGGGATGTATCGGGAATTGACGGCGTCGCGCGCCGGGTGTGATCCTCGCGGCGAGGAGAGCCGCCATGACCACGAACGATCTCCACACGTTTTTCGAAGCCGGCTGGAACGCTCACGACGTCGATCGCCTGATGACCTTCATGGCCGACGATTGCGTCTTCGAGAGCGTCACGGGCCCGGAGGCTTGCGGCACGCGGCACGTCGGGCGCGAGCGCGTGCGCGCGGCGTTCGCCGGCGTCTTCGCCGCGTTCCCCGACGCGCGGTTCGGCGCCGCGCACCACTTCGTATCGGGCGATCGCGGCCTGTCGGAGTGGGTGTTCACGGGTACGGCGCGCGACGGCCGCCGTGTCGAGGTCAATGGCTGCGACGTGTTCACGTTCCGCGCGGGCAAGATCGCGCTCAAGAGCTCGTTCTTCAAGAACCGCGTCGCCGCGTGACGAATCCATGAGGGCACTCGCCTCCTGGGCGGTCGGCATGGCTTCGGGCGCGTTGTTCGTGCTAACGTGCAGCGCCATGGCTACCGAGATCACCCCCGCGATTCGGTCCGAGCTGGCCCCGTCCGGAAAACTCCGCGTCGGGCTCAACCACGGCAACTTCCTGCTGGTCACGCCCGGCTCGTCGGCGACCGACCCGCACGGCGTCGCGCCCGACATCGCCCGCGAGCTCGGCAAGCGAGTCGGCGTCCCCATCGAGTTCATCAAGTTCGACAGCGCCGGCAAGCTGGGCGACGGCGCGAAGGCTGGTGCGTGGGACGTCGCGTTTCTCGGCAATGAGCCGCAGCGCGCGGCCGAGATCGCCTTCAGCGGCGCGTATCTCGAGATCCCGTCGACCTATCTGGTCCCGGCGGGCTCGCCGATTCGCTCCGTGGCCGAGGTCGATCGCGAGGGCGTACGGATCGCCGTGGCCGAGCAGAGCGCGTACGGCCTCTATCTGGCGCGAACGATCAAGCACGCGAAGCTGGTGACTACGCAAGGCCTCGACTCCTCGTTCGACGTGTTCGTCGCCCAGAAGCTCGAGGCGCTGGCGGGGCTCAAGCCGCGGCTCCTGACCGACGTCCAGAAACTCCCGGGTGCCCGGATCCTCGACGGGCAGTTCACGGCCGTCCAGCAGTCGATGGGCACCCCGAAAAACCGCGAGGCTTCCGCGAGGTTCCTGCGCGCCTTCGTCGAGGAGGTCAAGGCCTCCGGCCTGGTGGCCGAGGCGATTTCCCGGAACGGCGCCCAGGGTGTCACCGTCGCTCCGCCCGCTCCGGCCCGGTAGTACGCACCGTCTAGGCCGGGCAGGTGCAATCGGTTGGGGTATCATCAACCGGATGTCCGCCCACGTTCTGACCGCCCTCGCGCTGAGCCTCACCCTTCTGCTGTGCGGCTGCCAGGGGCAGGGTGCAGTCGGCGCCGAGGAGCAGAAGAGCAAACCCGCGGGACCGCCCCCGCGTGAGGTGAAGATCGCGCCGGCCGCCGAGCGCACCGTCGCACGCACGGTCTCGGCGACGGGAACTCTGGCCGCTGACGATCAGGTCGTGCTCGGCACGAAGGTCGCCGGTCGTCTGGCCGAGATCACCGTCGACCTCGGCACGCGCGTGAAGCGCGGCCAAATGATCGGCAAGCTCGACCAGAGCGACTTCAAGTTCAGGGTGGACCAGGCCGAGGCGGCGCTGCAGCAGGCGCGCGCGAGGCTCGGGCTTTCGCCGACCGGCAGCGACGAGAAGGTCGATCACGAGCAGACCGCGGTCGTCCGCCAGGCCCGCGCGATGATGGACGACGCGCGTCTCACCCGCGACCGCAGCATCCGCCTCGCGCAGCAGGAGCTTATCGCCCGCGCTCAGCTCGACACGGCGGAGGCGGCACTGCAGGTGGCCGAAGGCCGCTATCAGGACGCGCTGGAGGAGGTTCGCAACCGCCAGGCGGTGATCGCGCAGCGGCGCTCCGAGCTCGATCTGGCCCGGCAGCAGCTGACCGACACGGTCATCCTCTCGCCGCTGGACGGCGTGGTCAGCCTCAAGCAGGCCTCGGTCGGCGAGTATCTGGGCGCGGGCGCGCCGATCGCGACGATGTTGCGCGTGCACCCGCTGCGGCTGCGCGTGCCGGTTCCCGAGCGCGAGGGTGCGGGCGTGAGGGTCGGGCACGCCGTCGCGTTGACCGTCGAGGGCGATCCCACCGTGTATCGCGGGCGTGTGGTCCGGCTGTCGCCGATCGTGCAGGAGCAGAATCGCACCTTGCTGGTCGAGGCCGAGGTGCCCAACGAGCGCGGCTTCCTGCGCCCTGGCTCCTTCGCGCGCGTCGACATCATGACCGAGGTGAGCCAGCCGGTGATCACGGTCCCGTCGAGCGCCATTATCGTGTTCGCCGGTGTCGAGAAGGTGCTGGTCGTTCGCCAGGGCAAGAGCGCCGAGGTTCGCGTGACGACCGGCCGCCGGCTCGGCGAGGACGTCGAGATCGTCGACGGGCTCAAGCGCGGCGACCCGGTGATCGCGCGTCCGGGGAACCTCGTCGGCGGCCAGCCCGTGACCGTGGTCCCGTAGCCCGCCATGCAAAAGCTCGCCGAAGTCTGCATCAAGCGCCCGGTCTTCGCGACCATGCTGGTCATGGCGCTGGTGGTCATCGGCTCGGCCAGCTGGATGCGGCTGGGCGTCGACCGCTTCCCGGCCGTCGATCTGCCGACGGTGAGCGTGCGCGTCGAGCTGCCGGGCGCCTCCATCGAGGAGACCGAGACCCAGCTGGCCCAGCGGCTCGAGGAGCAGATCAACACGATCCAGGGGATCAACGAGCTGCGCTCGATCTGCGGCCCCGGCACCGTGATCGTCATCGTCACCTTCAACCTGAACCGTCAGATCGACGTGGCTGCGCAGGACGTGCGGGACAAAGTGGCCATCGCGGTCCGCAACATGCCGCGCGAGATCCTGCCGCCGATCATCGCGAAGTTCGACAACGACCAGGCCCCGGTCGTCACGATCGCGCTGTCCGGGGAGCGCTCGCTGCGCGAGCTGACCGAGATCGCCGACAAGCAGGTGCGCCCGCAGCTCGAGCGCTCGACCGGCGTCGGCGAGGTCCGCATCGTCGGCGGGCTGCTCCGCTCCGTCAACATCTGGGTGGACCCCGATCGGCTCGCCGCCTACCAGATCCCGATCACCAACGTCCGCGACGCGATCGTGCGCCAGAACGCGGACCTGCCGGGCGGCAACGTGACGGCCGGGCTCAACGAGGCGTCGCTCCGGACGATGGGCCGCATCGCCGAGCCGCGCTCGTTCAACGACCTGGTGGTGGCGACGCTCAACGGCGTGCCGGTGCGAGTGCGCGACATCGGCTTCGCCGAGGACGGCACGAAGGAGCAGCGCTCGGCGGCGCGGCTCAACGGCGTGCCCACCGTGATCATGGAGGTACGCCGCCAGTCGGGCGAGAACACGGTGGCGGTGATCGAGGGCGTGAAGGCCAAGCTCGCGCGCCTGCGCGAGCAGGTGCCGCCCGACGTCAGGCTCGAGGTGATCCGCGACCAGTCCCGCTACATCTACGCGGCGCTCCACGAGATCAACCTGCACCTCGTGCTCGGCTCGATCCTGGCCTCGCTGGTGGTGCTCGCCTTCATGCGCTCCTGGCGCTCGACGTTCATCGCGGCGGTCGCCATCCCCACCTCGGTCATCTCGGCGTTCGGGATGATGTGGGCCCTGAACTTCACCCTGAACAGCGTGACCATGCTGGCCCTCGTGCTGATGGTCGGCATCGTCATCGACGACGCGATCGTCGTGCTCGAGAACGTCTTCCGCTTCGTCGAAGAAAAGAAGATGCGGCCGTTCGAGGCGGCGCGCGAGGCCACCGCCGACATCGGCCTGGCGGTCATGGCCACGACCTTCTCGCTGGTCGTCATCTTCGTGCCGGTCTCGTTCATGTCCTCGATCTCGGGACGGTTCCTCTACCAGTTCGGGCTGACCGCCGCGGTATCGGTGCTGGTCAGCCTGCTGGTGTCGTTCTCGCTGACGCCGATGATGTGCGCGCGTCTCTTGCGGGCGGAGGACGCGGCCGGCGGCCACGCCGCGGAGGGCGAGCACGCCGGCTCGCGGGGCGGCTTCTACGCGTGGATCGACGGTGCCTACACCTGGGCTCTCGCCCTGTCGATGCGCCACCGCTGGGTGATCGTCGTCGTCAGCGTGCTCACCCTGGCCTCGGCGGTGCCGATCTATCGCCAGGTGAAGCAGGAGTACATTCCGAGCGACGTCGACGAGTCGGAGTTCGAGGTCCTCGTGTTCGGCCCGGAGAAGATGAGCCTGGCCGCGATGGACGACGCGATGCAGGCGCTGGCCAAGGAGGCCCGGGAGACCAAGGGCATCGCGCTGGTCCTGGCGTCCGGGGGCGGGAGCTTCCTGGGCAAGGTGAACCAGGGCTACATGTACGTGCGCACGGTGTCCCACGAGGAGCGCACGCTCACGCCCGGGCGGATCTGGAAGGGCCTGATCCACGGGCGGCCGCTGGAAGCATTCCAGGGCAACTACTCGCAGCGCGAGGTGATGGTGGCGCTGCGGCAGCGCTTCAGGAAGTTCACGGACATGCGCACGCAGGTGCGCAACATCGCCGGCTTCAACATCGGCGGCGGTACCTTCGACATCGACCTGGCGCTGCGCGGGCCCGAGCTCGAGAAGCTGTCAGAGTACGGCGAGATTCTGAAGGCGAAGGCGCGCGCCATCGGCGGCATCGTCGACATCGACACCACGCTCAGGCTCGACAAGCCCGAGCTCCGCGTGGCCATCGACCGCCAGCGGGCGGCCGACCTGCGCGTGGACACCCAGCAGATCGCGACCGCGCTGCGGCTGATGGTCGGCGGCGACGATCAGGTCTCGCGCTTCCACGATCCGGTGGTCAACGACGACTACGATGTGCAGATCCGCCTGATGCCCGAGTTCCGCGGCAACCTGGGCACGATCCAGCGGCTCTACGTCTCGCGCGACACGACGTCGACGAACCCGGCGACGGGCGCCCCGGGGCAGGTGAACCTGGCGCCCGGCGGCGGGCTCGTGCGGCTCGACAACGTGGTGAAGATCGAGCCGGCGGCGACCGCCTCGCGCATCGATCGCACCGACCGGCAGCGCGAGACCCGGCTACGCGCGGGCATCGCGCCGGGCTTCGGCCAGGCCGACCGCAACGAGCTCCTGAAGAAGGCGGTCGCCGAGATGAACATGCCGGCCGCGTACCAGACGTTCCTCACCGGCAAGGCGAAAGAGATGGAGAAGACCTTCACCGAGTTCCTTTGGGTCTTCCTGCTCTCCGTCATCTTCATGTACATGATCCTGGCCTCGCAGTTCGAGAGCCTGATCCACCCGTTGACGATCTTGCTGTCGCTGCCGCTCTCGGTGCCGTTCGCGTTGTTCGCGCTGTGGTACACGGGCAACACGCTCAACCTCTATTCGGCGCTCGGCATCCTGGTGCTGTTCGGCGTCGTGAAGAAGAACGCGATTCTGCAGATCGACCACATGAACGCGCTGCGCGCCCAGGGCATGGATCGCGCCGCCGCCATCATGCAGGGCAATCGCGACCGGCTCCGGCCGATCTTGATGACGACGCTGGCGCTCGTGGCCGGGATGCTGCCCCTCTGGGTGGGCACCGGGCCGGGCTCCGAGGAGCGGCGCGCCATCGCGGTCGTGGTCATCGGCGGCCAGACGCTCTGTCTGCTGCTGACTCTCCTGGTGACGCCCGTCGCGTATTCGCTCTTCGAGGACGCGGCCCGCGCGTTCCAGCTCTCGGCGCCCTCGCTGGCTCCGTGGCGCCGCCAGGCGCGGCAGGGCGAGCGCCGGGCGTGGCGCCATCGGTTACGTCGCGCCTGGCGACGCCAACCCGCCCGCGGAATCTCCGGCGGCGTGGACGACTGAGGTCGCGCCGTCGAGCCGAGCTCGAGCTCTCCTCCCATCTGACCGGGCGTGATGCCGCACGGCGCCTCCGTGGATCGAGGGGGCCGACGCGCGCTCTGGCGAGAGCGCCGCGACTTCACAGGACGATCCGGCTCCACGACGACGCCGATGATGCCCAGGCACACTCTGTGCTCGACATCGGGGCACGGCCGAACGTCGATGCCGCGTGCCGACCGTGGGCGTGGCGAGAGCTCAACGCGTCGAACGAGATAGCCGGGCCGGCGGAATTCGACGGACAAGCCTGGTACCGCACCTCGTGATTTTGCCGGGGGTGCATACTGCCTCTAGAGCGCTGCCGATGACGACCCCGAACACGCCACGACTCTGTCGCGGCTGAGGAGTCACGAGATGAAACGACAGCCGATCGTGATCGTGGGCGCTTCGCTGGCCGGAGGTACCGCGGCCGTCACCCTGCGCGACGAGGGATTCGACGGCGACATCGTGCTGATCGGCGCCGAGTCCGAGCTGCCCTACAACCGGCCGCCGCTGTCCAAGGGCTATCTGCGCGGTCAGGACCGATTCTCCGATCAGCTCGTCAAGCCGGCCGCCTACTACACCGAGCAGCGCATCGAGCTCAGGCTCGGCGTGCGCGCGACCGCGATCGACCCCACGCAAAAGCTGGTCGAGCTCGAGGGCGGCGAGCGGGTCGCCTACGATCGGCTGCTGGTCACGACGGGCGGACGCAACCGGACCTTTTCGGCGCCAGGCGCGACCCTGCCCGGCGTGTTCCAGCTCCGGACGGTGCAGGATTGCGACCGCATCCGCGCGGCCGTCGCGCCGGGCCGGCGCGCGGTGGTGATCGGCTTCAGCTTCATCGGCTCCGAGGTCTCGGCGTCGCTGCGTCAGATGGGCGTCGAGGTGATGGCCATCGAGAGCTCCCGCGTGCCGCTGGCGCGCGTGCTCGGCGACGAGGTCGGGCGGGTGCTCGCCGAGATCCATCGCGAGAAGGGCGTCGAGCTCGTCAGCGAGGATTCCGTCGAGGCGCTCGAGGGCTCGGACCGCGTGGCGCGCGTGCGCACCAAGAAGGGGCGGGCGTTCGACTGCGACCTGGTCGTCGCCGGCATCGGCATCGTGCCCAATGTTGAGCTCCTGGCGGCAGCCGGTGCGCAGGTGGACAACGGCGTGCTCGTGGACGAGCGGTGCCGGACGACGCTGCCGGACGTGTTCGCGGCCGGCGACGTGACCAATCACTTGCATCCGATCTTCGGTCGTCTGCGCGTCGAGCACTGGAACAACGGCTATCAGCATGGGCGCGCCGCCGCCCGCTCGATGCTCGGCCGGCCGGAGCCCTACGATTACATCCACACGTTCTGGTCGGATCAGTACGAGCACGTGATCGAATACGTCGGCTTCGCCGCGAGCTGGGACCGCGTGGTCTTCCGGGGCCGGCTGGAGAGCCGCAAGTTCCTCGGCTTCTATCTCAAGGACGGCGTCGTCCGTGCCGCCATGGGGCTCGATCGCGGCGGCGATCCGGAAGACCCCAAGGGCGACAGCGAGCTGAAGGCGGCGGTGGACATGGTCCGTCGCCGCGCGAAGATCGATCCGGCGAGGCTCGCGGACGAGAGCGTCGAGCTGCGGACCCTGGCGGCGGGCGCCTAGCTCGCTCCGCGAGCGCCGCCTAGCGGGCTCGGCGAGCGGCGGGCTAGCTCGAGAAAAACTCCAGCAGCTTGCGGTTGACCTCGGCGGCGTTCTCGAACGCCGACCAGTGGCCGGCGGCTGAGATGCGGTGCACGTCGAGTGCGCCGACCGCCGCGCGCATCTCGCCGATCAGCAGATCGGCGGGCCGGAACGCCGAGTCGTCGCGTTCGCCCCACAGCACGCGGATCCGGCAGGTGAGCTGGGCGAGATCGCCGAGCAGCGTGCCGCCGCCGCTCACCTTGCGGCTGTCGAAGCGCGTACGCCGAACGCCGTCGGCCTGGATGTCGATCGCCTCCTCGGTGACGCTGGCCGGGTCGCTCAGCATGTTTACGAGCAGGTTGTGGCGGCAGATCTCGCGGAAGAGCCGCTCGTCGTTTCCGGCCTCCTTGTAGCTCCGGATCGGACGGTCGCCGAATCGTCGCGACGGAAAGCCGCCCGGCGAGACCAGGCAGAGGTGACTCACGCGCGTGCCCAGCCGCCGGGCGAGGCTCGTGGCGATGGCGCCGCCGAACGAGAATCCGGCCAGTCGCAGCGGTGCCTCGCCCGGGAACATCTCCACGAAGAGCCGGTGCACGAGGTCGAGATAGGCCGAGCCCGTCGTCTCGCGCGCCACCGTCGCCGAGTCGCCGTACGACGGATGGTCGAGCGCGTGCACCATGAAGCGCGCCGCGAGCGCCTCGATGTTCCGGGTCCAGTGGCGCCAGGAGCCCATGCCGCCGTGAAACAGGACGAGGTCCGGCCCGCTTCCGCTCCGTCGGACCGCCATGCGCGGCGCGTTTTCCGTCCCCTGAGGGCTCACTGGTCCTCGAATCATGGCACAGATCGCGCGGTCTGGACTTGCTACGGGAATATCACGATAATCGGGCGGCCTCGGCGGGCTCCTCGATGACGCCGGGGCTTGATTCGAGCTGCGCACGCGGGAAAGGGGACCCCATGCAGACTCGCACCTTACGCTCCAAGCTGACGATTGCCCTCGCGGTCGGGGCGCTCACCTGTGCCGTCGCCGCCGCCGCGATCGCACAAAACGCCGGCAAGAGCCTGATCGGGAAACTGGAAGGGCCGGAGGTCGTGACGGACGCGGCGAAGTTTCCGAAAACGTTCAAGGAGGCGCCGCAGCTGGCGGCGCTGGTGAAGGCGGGCAAGCTGCCGCCCGTCGCCGAGCGCATCGGCCAGGATCCCCTGGTGATCAAGCCGCTGCACGAGGTCGGTAAGTATGGTGGCATGTGGCGCGCCGGTTTCACGGGCCCGGCCGATTTCTGGAACGGCTTCCGCTGCTGCTCGGGCCCCGATCACCTGATGTTCTGGGATTACACGGGCGACAAGGTCGTGCCGAACCTCGCGAAGGGCCTCGAGATGCAGGACGGCGGCCGCGCGTGGCTGCTCCACTTGCGCCGCGGCATGAAATGGAGCGACGGCAAGCCCTTCACCGCCGACGACTTCGTGTTCTGGTTCGAGGATGTCTATCAGAACAAGGATCTCGTGCCGACACCCTCGGCGGCCATGGCCATCAACGGCAAGCCCGGCGTGGTCGAGAAGGTGGACACCAACACGGTGCGGTTCAAGTTCCCCGAGCCGTACACTATGTTCCCCGATGTGCTGGCGGGCTCCACCGACCTGGCTGGACAGATGCAGGGCTGGCGGGCCCTGGGCGGGTTCGCACCGGCCCACTACATGAAGCAGTTCCATCCGAAGTACGCGAGCCAGGCAGAGCTCGACAAGAAGGCGAAGGACGGCAAGTTCGATTCCTGGGTGCGCATGTTCCTGTTCAAGAACGACTGGGCGCTCAACCCGGAGCTGCCGGTGCTGTCGGCGTGGAAGACCGTCACGGCTATCAACACGCCGACGTGGACGCTCGAGCGCAATCCCTATAGCATCTTCGTCGACACCGCGGGCAACCAGCTGCCCTACATCGACAAGGTTGTCCTCACGCTGGCGGAGAACCTCGAGGTCATAAATCTAAGAGCGATCGCGGGCGAGTACGACTACGCCTCGCGGCACATGGACCTCGGCAAGCTGCCCGTGTTCCTCGAGAACCAGCAGAGGGGCAACTACAAGGTCTATCTCGATCCGGGGGACTACTGCGACCTGATCATCAAGTTCAACCTGAACTACGACGCCGACGCGGAGATCGCCAAGTGGTTCAACACGGCCGACTTCCGGCGCGCGCTGTCGCTCGGCATCGACCGCGACCAGATCAACGAGACGTTCTGGCTCGGCACCGGCAACCCCGGGTCCGTCGTGCCCGTCGACAACAACAAGTACAACCCCGGGACGCAGTACCGGAAGCTCTGGGCCACGCTCGATCCGAAGAAGGCCAACGAGATGCTCGACAAGCTGGGGCTCGCGAAGAAGGACGCGGAGGGCTACCGGCTGCGCAGCGATGGCAAGGGGCGTCTGCGCATCGAGATCATGACGCTCGGCGGGCAGTTCGTGCAGTACACGCAGATCGCCGAGATGATCCGCGAGCAGTGGAAGAAGATCGGCATCGATTTACAAGTTCAGGAGGTCGAGCGAAGCCTCGCGCTCAAGCGCACGGCCGCCAACGAGCAGCAGCTCGCCGCGTGGAACAACGACGGCAGCGAGCATCTCTTCACCTTCCCGCTCCACGTGTTCCCGTTCGAGGTGGCCACCGTCGCCTCGTCGGGACCGCTCTACGCGAAGTGGTTCCACTCCAACGGCGCCCAGGGCAAGGAGCCAGAGCCGCGGATGAAGGAGCTGATGGAAAAATTCAAGAAGGCCTTCGGAGCGCCCGAGAAGGAGCGGATCCAGCTCGGCAAGGACATCTGGAGGATCGCCGCCGAGGAGGTCTACATCATCGGCGTGGTGGGCCAGGGCCCGGCCTCCATGGGCGTGCGCGTGGTGAAGAATAACCTGGGCAACATCCCGACTCGCATGTACAACAGTCCGGACGGCAAGACGCCGGGCGTCTCGCGTCCGGCCACGTTCTACTGGAAGAACTGAGCCCCGCGCGCGCCCGGTTCAACGCCACCCGGCGCTGAGCCGGGCGCGCCTTTCCCATGCTGGCGTACATCGGCCGTCGCGCACTGCTCGCGGTCTTCACCGTGTGGGCAATCTCCATGCTCGCCTTCGTGATCATCCAGCTGCCCCCCGGCGACTACGTCTCGTCGTACATCGCGCAAATGGCGGCGATGGGCAGCGTCGTCAGCGACGAGGAGGCGCAGACTCTCCGGATCCAGTACGGCCTCGGTCAGCCGATCTACGTGCAGTACTGGAAGTGGATGAAGCAGATCGCCGAGGGCAACTTCGGCTTCTCGATGGAGTGGCGGCGCCCCGTCACCGAGGTGATCGGCGAGCGGCTGTGGCTGACGGTGGTGGTCGCCGTGTCCGCGCTGCTCCTCACGTGGGTGCTGGCGCTGCCGATCGGCATCTATTCCGCGGTCCGCCAGTACTCGTTCGGTGATTATGCCGCCACCTTCATCGGCTTCCTCGGCCTCGCCGTGCCCAATTTCCTGCTCGCCCTGGTGCTCCTCTATCTCGGCTTCACGTTGTTCAACGCCCACATCGGCGGGCTCTTCTCGCCGGAGCTCCAGGACGCTCCGTGGAACCTCGCGCGAGTCTGGGACCTGCTCAAGCACCTGCCGATCCCCGCGCTGATCCTCGGTCTCGCGGGAACGGCCCAGCAGATCCGGATCATGCGCGCCAATCTGCTGGACGAGCTGCGCAAGCCCTACGTGGTGACCGCGCGGTCCAAGGGCCTCACCGAGGCGCGGGTGATCTTGAAGTATCCAGTCAGGCTGGCGCTCAACCCGTTCGCGAGCACGATCGGCTACACGCTGCCGTATATCGTCTCGGGCAGCATCATCGTCTCGCTCGTCCTCGGGCTGCCCACCGTCGGCCCGCTGTTGCTCAAGGCACTCATCTCCCAGGACATGTTCCTCGCCGGCACCATCGTGCTCCTGCTGGGGATCATGACGGTGATCGGCACCTTGATCTCGGACATCGTGCTCGTGTGGATCGATCCGCGCATCCGGCTCGAGGACACCTGATGGCCGTCGCCGCCGACGCGGGGCCGCTACCGAGCGCACCGACCGCGGACAAGCAGCGCATTTTCGTCGCCTCGCAGTGGCAGCTCATGTGGTGGCGGTTCCGCAAGCATCGCGTGGCCGTGGCCAGCCTCATCGTCGTCGGCGGCTTCTATCTGGCCGTGCTGGGCGCGGACTTCCTCGCGTACGCCGATCCCAACGCGTCCGAGGCGCAGCGCTCCTTGATGCCGCCGCAGCCTGTGCACTGGTTCGACGACGGGCGGTTTCGCCCCCACGTCTACGGCCTCAAGGGCGCCCGTGACCCGAAGACGTTCAAGCGCGTCTATCAGGCCGATCCCAGCCAGAAGATCCCGGTCCGATTCTTTGCTCAGGGTTTCGAATATCGCTTCCTCGGTCTGATTCCGATGTCGCGCCACCTGATCGGTGTCGACTCGGGACGCGACGCCTCGACAACGATCTTTCTCCTGGGCACGGACGTGCAGGGGCGCGATTTGTGGTCGCGGCTGATGTTCGGCACGCGCATCTCGCTCACGATCGGCCTGCTTGGCGTCACGATGAGCCTCGTCCTCGGTGTGGTCCTGGGTGGGTTCTCGGGATTCTACGGCGGCGTCGCCGACACCGTGATCCAGCGGATCATCGAGATCCTCCGCTCGATCCCGACGATTCCGCTCTGGATGGGCCTGGCGGCGGCCTTGCCGCGCGACTGGACCATCTTGCAAGTCTACTTCGCCATCACCGTGATCATCTCGCTGCTGGGATGGACGGAGCTGGCGCGGGTGATCCGAGGCCGCTTTCTCGCCCTCCGGGAAGAAGACTTCGTGGTGTCCGCGCGGCTCGTCGGCTGTAGCCAGATGCGAACGATCTTCGTGCACATGGTGCCGTCGTTCATGAGCCACATCATCGCGGCGACGACATTGGCGCTGCCGGCGATGATCATCAGCGAGACCGCGCTGAGCTTCCTGGGCCTGGGCTTGCGGCCGCCCGCGATCAGCTGGGGCGTGCTGTTGCAACAGGCCCAGAACGTCCAGACCGTGGCGATCTCGCCGTGGCTGATGCTCCCGGCGGTGCCCGTGATCGTCGTGGTCATGGCCTTCAACTTCCTGGGCGATGGCCTGAGGGACGCTGCCGACCCTTATGGACGCTGAGCCGCTACTTCTCGGAGGGGTGCTTCGCCCCCCTTCCGACGGCCGGCGCGGCCCTGAAGGGCCGCGCTCGGCCTGCCTCCCCGCGGGAGTGCGCCGGCGAAGCCGGCGCTCGAAGCGGACAATATGACGGTGGAAAACGAGCCACTCCTGTCCGTACGGAATCTGCATACATATTTCGCGCAAGATGAGGGCATGGTGAAGGCCGTGGACGGCGTGAGTCTCGAGATGAGCGCGGGGGCGACGCTCGGGGTCGTCGGCGAGAGCGGGTGCGGCAAGAGCGTCACGGCGCGCTCCATCTTGCGTATCGTCGACCGTCCGGGTCGGATCGTCGCGGGGGAGATCTGGTTCCGGCGCCCCACCGCGAACGGCGGGGCGGGGAGTCCCGCCGTCGACCTCGCGAAGCTCGAGCCCAACAGCAAGGAGATGCGGTCGATCCGCGGCGCCGAGATCGCGCTGATCTTCCAGGAGCCGATGTCCTCCTTCAGCCCGGTTCACAGCGTGGGCAATCAGATCATCGAGGCGATCGTGCTCCACGAGGAGATCGACCGCCGCGGGGCGCGCGCGAAGGCGATCGAGATGCTGCGGCGGGTCGGCGTCTCGTCGCCTGATCAGCGCATCGATCAGCTGGCCAATCAGCTGAGTGGCGGCTTGCGGCAGCGCGCCATGATCGCGATGGCGCTGTCGTGCAGCCCGACGCTCTTGATCGCGGACGAGCCGACGACCGCTCTCGACGTGACCACGCAGACACAGATCCTCGAGCTGTTGCGCCAGCTCCAGCAGGAAGACGGGATGGCCATCATGCTGATCACGCACGACCTCGGCGTGATCGCCGAGATGGCGACGGACGTGGCGGTCATGTACCTGGGCCGCGTCGTCGAACAGGCGCCGGTCGACGCGATCTTCCATGCGCCCAAGCACCCGTATACCCGGGCGCTCCTCCGCTCGATTCCGCGGATGCGCGCGCGGAGCCGCGAGCGACTCACGCCGATCGCGGGGTCCGTGCCGCATCCGTACGATCGCCCGGAGGGGTGCCCCTTCCACCCGCGCTGCCCGGACTTCATGCCGGGGACCTGCGATCGGCAGACGCCGGAGCTCCGAGCGGTCGGCGACCGGCATACCGTGAGCTGCTTCCTCTACCCATGAGCGCCGTCAAGACGCCGCTGCTGCGAGTGGCCGGGCTGCGGAAGCACTTTCCGATTCGCAAGGGCTTCCTGAAGCGGACGGTGGGTCACGTTCGGGCGGTCGATGGCGTCGACTTCCACATCGACGAAGGCGAGACCCTGGGGCTCGTCGGTGAGAGCGGCTGCGGCAAGACCACCACGGCGCGCTGCATCCTGCGCGCGATCGAGCCGACGGGCGGCGAGATCTTCATGCGGCTGGCCGGAGGCGCCGTGGTCGAGCTCGGCGGGTTGCGCGAATCGGAGCTGCGGGCCCTGCGGCGCGAGATCCAGATGATCTTCCAGGATCCGTTCACCTCGCTCAATCCGCGCATGACCCTACTCGACCTCGTGGGCGAGCCGCTCCTGGTCCACGGCATGAAGAGCCGCCGCGAGCGCGAGGAGCGCGTGGCGGACCTCTTGCGCCGGGTCGGACTCAGACCAGAGTACATGCGTCGCTTCCCGCACGCGTTCAGCGGAGGCGAGCGGCAGCGCATCGGCATCGCGCGGGCGCTGGCGCTCCAGCCTCGCCTGGTCGTCGCCGACGAGCCGGTCTCGGCCCTGGACGTGTCGGTGCAGGCGCAGATCCTGAATCTCCTGTTCGACCTTCAAGATCAGTTCCGGTTGACGTATCTGTTCGTGGCGCACGACTTGAGCGTGGTCCGCTATATCAGCAATCGGGTCGCCGTGATGTACGTTGGTCGGATCGTCGAGCTCGCGGAGACCGAGGAGCTCTTCACGTCGCCCAAGCACCCGTACACGGCGGCGCTACTCTCCGCGGTGCCCGAGCCTGATCCGCGCATACGCTCGAAGCGCATCGTGCTGCAGGGCGAGGTCGCCAATCCCGCCTCGCCGCCGTCCGGCTGCTACTTCCACCCGCGCTGCCCGCACGCGATCGAGGTGTGCCGGACGCAGACGCCCGCGTTCCAGGAAATCTCGCCGGGTCACCTCGTCGGCTGCCACCGCGCTCACGAGCTGCGGCTGGCGGGGGTAGAGTGAGGCCATGATCGTCTCGCGCGCCGTCACCGAGAATCTGACGAAGTCGTCGTGGATCCGCCGCATGTTCGAGGAGGGCGCTCGACTGAAGCAGGAGCGCGGCGCCGACAAGGTCTTCGACTTCACCCTGGGCAACCCGGAGATCGAGCCGCCGCCGGCCGTGCTGGCCGCGGCGCGGCGCGTGCTCGAGAGCACCGCGCCACACCTGCACGCCTACATGCCCAACGCGGGCCACGTGAAGGTGCGCGAGGCGGTGGCGGGACGGCTGCGGGCCTCGACCGGCCTGCCGTACACGGCCGGCCACGTTTTGATGACCGTGGGCGCCGGCGCCGCGCTCAACACCGTGCTGAAGGCCTTGCTCGATCCCGGCGACGAGGTGCTGACGGTCGCGCCGTTCTTCGCCGAGTACACGTTCTACGCCGAGAACCACGGCGGCAAGCTGGTGGTCGTCCCGCCGAAGGCCGATCTCACGCCCGATATCGCGAAGCTCGAAGCCGCGATCACCTCGCGAACGCGCGCGATTCTCGTGAACTCGCCCAATAATCCGAGCGGCGCCATCTATCCACGGTCGACATTCGTCGAGATCGAGGCGATGCTGGCGCGCGTCGCGCGGCCGATCGTGCTCGTCAGCGACGAGCCGTATCGCGCGCTGGTGTTCGACGACGTCGTGCCGCCCGAAGTGCCGCCGCTGGTCACCCGCTCGATCGTCGCGACGTCCTGGTCGAAGTCGCTGGCCATTCCCGGCGAGCGCATCGGCTACCTGGCGTTCTCGCCGCGCCTGCCGGAGGCCGCCGAGCTCTTCGAGGCGTGCACGTTCACGAGCCGGGTGCTCGGCTTCGTGAACGCGCCGGCGCTCTGGCAGTGGGTGGTGGCCGAGGTCGGCGACCTGGTGATCGACGTGGGGCCGTACCGCGAGAAGCGCGACCTGATGTACGAGGGCCTCACGCGCATCGGCTACCAGTGCGTGAAGCCCCAGGGCGCCTTCTATGTGTTCCCGAAGACCCCGATCGACGACGACGTAGCCTTCATCCGCCTGCTGGCCGAAGAAGGTGTGCTCACCGTGCCGGGCTCAGGCTTCGGCATGCCCGGCCACATCCGCATCTCACTGACCGTCGACCGCGACACGGTAGTGCGCGCCCTCCCGGGCTTCGAACGCGCCTTCAAGAAAGCCCGCGGCTAAGCGGCGCGCCGCGGCGGGGAGCGCGCCAGGGGGCGAGCCTGGAGTGCCTCCCGCGACCTGTGTAGGCACGGTTACTTGAACGACAAGCTCGTAGGTTCAACTCGCGTGGCGTACCCGCGCAGGTCGCGGGAGGCACCCCAGGCTCGCCCGCTGGCGCGCGGGCACGGCCGCCGCGGGATTATCCGAGGAGCCGCTTGTAAGTAGCCTCGTCGAAGCCGACGATCAGCCTGCGTCCCTTCCGGAGCGTCGGCGCCCGCAGATTGCCGGTGGGGCCCAGAGGGAGACCGAGGAGCTCGGCGCGCGGCGGCTGCTCCCGCTTGAGGTCGAGGTGCACGATCTTCTTGCCCTTGGCGATGTAGAGCTCGTCCACGTCCTTCAGGGCGCCGCGGGCGGCTCGCCCTTGATCGTGGCTTTCTTGGCATCGGTCTGTGCGGCGATCTCGACCTTGTGCTTCGCAAGGAACCCTTGCGTCTTGGCGCAGGTCGTTCAGCCCTGGCGGTGGTAGCTCCAGTCGACGGTGCTCATGGCGGTCTCCCGTGTTCGAGACGCGCGATCACTTGAGCGCGACCGAGGCGCGCAGGTCCTTCAAGAGTCGGTCGAGATCGTCCGGTGTCACCGGACGCTCGGCGGCGAGCGCCTCGACGCGACCGTGGAGCGTGCGGCGGACATACGCGCGATAGGGCGCCGGCAGGCTCATCAGCAATGCGATGAACGCGTCCTGAAGCGCAGGCGGCCAGCGGCGCTCGTACTCACGGCGCGCCGCCCCGAAATCGAACACGGCCCCCGTGGCCGCGCGTGGCGGTGCGGCCTCGAGCTGAGTAGCACGTCGCGACGTCGTTGCCGATTCGTCGACCCGATCGCCGTCGAGGACAACGCCATAGGCCTCGCGCGCGCGCTCGCGCGAGACGAGGCCGGACAATACGTCGGCGAGCACGTGGGACGGCGGGCGCGTGAAGCGATCGCCGTGACCACCGCCGCCCGGCGTCCGGACGCTGAGCACATCGCCGGGCTCGAGCGCGAGCACGTCGATCTTCGGCAGTGGCTTCTCGGCGGCGGTGTCCGGGTTCAGCATCACGCTGCCGGTCGCGCCGGCGGTGCCGCCGGCCACGCCCCAGGGCGCGAAGCGCAGGCGCTCCATCCCGCGCGCGGTCACCAGGCCCTCGGGCTGGAACACCTGGAAGTCCAGGCGCACGCCGAAGCCGCCGCGGAACCGGCCGGGGCCGCCGGAATCCGGGATCAGATGGAACCGTCGGACGACGATCGGCACCTCGGCCTCGAGCGTCTCGGCCGGCGTCGTCTTGAGAAATCCCAGCGAGGCGTCGCAGCCGTCGACGCCGTCGCGCGCCGGCCGGCCGCCGCCGCCGCCGATCATCGGCTCGATCACGGTGACGTGACGGCGCCCGGCCTCCGGATCCGGCAGCGAGAGCGCCACCATGCAGCCCTGACCGCCGCTGGCCGCCGGAATATCCTCGGGCACCGCCCGGGCGAGCGCGCCGAGCACCGCGTCGTAGATTCGGAGCACGGTCGCATAGCGCACGCCGCACGCCGCCGGGAACTTCGGATTCACGACCGAGCCTTCGGGCAGGGTCATGCGCACGCGGCGCAGCACGCCCGCGTTGAGCGGGATCGTCCGGTCGCGCGTCGCGAAGTAGTTGACGAGCGCGACGGACATGAACGGGTGAACCTTCCCGGCCGTGGGCACGTTGAGCGCCGAGCTCACCTGGATGTCGCTGCCGGTGAAGTCCAGGTGGATCTCGCCGTCGGCGATCGTCAGCGCCACCTTCAGCCGGATCGGGATCTTCGACACCACGTCGTCCTCGATGTAGTCCGAGAACTCGTAGCGTCCGGCCGGCATCTGGCGAATGAGCGCTTCGACCTTGCGCGTCGCGTAGTCGATCAGGTCGTCCATCGCCTTGTCGACCGTGTCGGGGCCGAAGCGGCGGATCAGCTCGTGCATCCGGCGCTCGCCGGTGGTGAGCCCGGCGACCAAGGCCTGCAGATCGCCCCAGTTCTGCTCGGGGATGCGACAGTTGGCGAGGATCACGTCGAGCAGGTCGCGATTGACCTCGCCGCGCTTGAAGAGCTTCTTGGGCGGTAGCCGCAGGCCTTCCTGGAAGATCTCCGACGCGCGCGGCGTGATCGATGCCGGCACCATCCCACCGACATCCGAGCTGTGCAGGAAGCCCGCGCCGTAGGCGACCAGGCGGTCTTCCCAGAAGATCGGCTTGACCAGATGAATGTCGGGCAGGTGCGTGGCCGCCGCCGCGGAGCCGTACGGGTCGTTGGTGATCACGACGTCGCCGGGCTCGAGCGGGCCGACCGCCTCGATGGTCTCCGCGTAGCTGATGCCGCCGAAGCTCGCCACGCCGAGCTCGACCGGGTAGGCAAAGAATTCGCCGGACGGATTGAGCAAGCCGCAGGTGAAGTCGGCCGTCTCCTTCACGAAGGTGGTGTACGCCGTGCGCTCCACGACGTAGGCCATCTCCTCGACGGCGCCCTGCAGGTAGTTCCGCAGAATCTCCACGGTCAGCGCGTCCAGACGCATCAGCCTTCCCTCCGGAGGAGCAAGTTCCCGAATCGATCGACCTCGCCGACGTGAGCGCCAGGCACGAGCACGGTCGTGTCGGGCTGCTCGACGATCGCCGGCCCCTCCAGCCGGGCCCCGCGTCCGAGCGCCGCGCGGTCGAAGACGCGCGCCTCGGTCGGGCGGCCGTCCAGCCAGATCCGCCGCGTCGTGCGTGCCGCGGGCGTGGTCGACCCGGCGTGTAGCTCCGCGAGCGGCACGCGTGGGCGCTCGGCGCGGAGCTGCATGCGGAGGTTCACGATCTCCGCGGGCGCCTCGCGATCGGCGTGGCCGAAGGCGCGCTCGTGAGCCTGATGGAAGGCGGTGAGCAGGGAGGCGCCGCCGCCGGGCGCCAGCCAGTCGAGCTCGACGGGCACGTCGATCTCGTACGACTGGCCGACGTAGCGCATGTCGGCGGCGTGGCGAAACGCAGCGGGCCCTGCGCCGGCGCCGAAGCGCTGGAGCCAGTCGGCCAGCTCGGCGCGGAGCACGTCGTATTGCCGGCGCAGGGCGGCGGCCTCGACGAGCGCCGGCTCCACGCGCGTGTGCACCGTGCGGACCGCGTCGTTGACGATGTCGGCACTGAGCGCGCCCAGGGCGCAGAGCGTCCCCGGCGAGCGCGGGACGAACACCGTGGGGATGCCGACCTCGCGGGCGACGAGCGCGCCGACCACGGGCCCGGCGCCGCCGAAGGCGACCAGCGCGAAATCTCGCGGATCGACGGCGGCACGCGAGAGGATCTTGGTGAACTCCGCGTACATGTTCGAGACGGCCACGCGCACCACGCTCTCGGCCGCCTCGTCGGGCGTCATGCCGAGCCGTCCCGCGAAGCGCGCGATCGCGGCCTCGGCGAGCGATCGGTCCAGGCGCATCCGGCCGCCGAGGAAGCGATCGGGATCGAGGAAGCCGGAGACGAGGAACGCGTCGGTGAGCGTGGCGTCCTTGCCGCCGCGACCGTAACAGGCCGGGCCGGGCTCGGCGCCGGTGCTCTGCGGGCCGACCTTCGGCAGACCGACGTCGTCCACCCACGCGACGGAGCCGCCGCCGGCGCCGATCGCGCTCACGCCGACCACCGGCATCATGACCGGCACGCCGCCGATATGCTCGCTCGTGCTCACGCGCGGACGCCCGTTCTCGACGACCGCCATGTCAGCGCTGGTGCCCCCGACGTCGAGCGTGATCACGTTCGGTAGGCCTGCGCGGCCCGCGACGTACGCGGCGCCGATGACCCCGGACGCAGGCCCGGAGAGGAGCGTCGCCGCGGTCTGGCTGCGCGCGGCCGCGACCGGCATGATGCCGCCGTTCGACTTCGTGACGAGCGGCGTGGCCGGGGCTCCGCGCGAGGTGAGGGCCTGCTCGAAGCCCTCGAGGTAGCGCCGCACCTTCGGCTGCACGTAGGCGTCGAGCACCGCCAGGGCCGTCCGCTCGTACTCGCGGGCCTGCGGCCAGACGTCGGACGACGCGGTCACCGGCAAGTCGGGGACAGCCGATTCGGCGATCGCCCGCGCCTGCCGCTCGTGCGCGGGATCGCGATACGAATGTAGCAGCGAGATCACCAGGCCCTCGATGCCCTGGCCGGCTCGGGCGAGCTGCCGCGTGGCCTCGCGCACGCCGGCCTCGTCGAGCGGCGTGTCGACGCGGCCGTCGGCCCGCAGGCGCTCACGGACCTCGGCGACCCGCGCGCGCGGGATCAGCGGCAGCGGACGCGAGCCGTGAAGATCGAACGGGTTCGTCAGCCGCAACCGCTGAAGCTCGAGGACGTCGCGAAATCCCTCGGTGACGAGAAGGCCCAGACGCGCGCCCGTCCGCTGGATGAGCGTGTTCACCGCGATCGTCGTGCCGTGGACGACGGTGCCGATCTCGCGCGGGTCGACGGCGTGCTCGTCGGCCAGGCGCGCGAGCCCGACGCGGACGGCCTCGGCAAACTCGTGCGGGGTCGACGCGACTTTCAAACCGAGCAGCTCGCCCCTCTGCGTGTCGAAGAGGGCGAAGTCGGTGAAGGTCCCGCCGATATCGATCCCGAGCCAGTGCCGCGCCATCGATGCCGCGATTGTGCCGTCTCGGCGGCATCAGGGCAAGATGTGACTAGGGCACGCCCGCGCTCGCCAGCACCGCCTCGAGCCCGCCGGTGAAATAGAACGCCTTCGCGGGGACGCTGTCGTGGACGCCGTCGAGGATCTCGCGGCAGACCCGGAGCGACACGGCGAGGCCGACGGTGACGCCGGGGCGCTTCGTGTACGGCTCGGCCACGTAGAACGGCTGCGCGAAGAAGCGCAGGAGCTTTCCGGCGCGCTCGAGCGTCAGCGCGTCCGCTGCCGGCTCGCCGGCCGCCGGCGGGTCGCCTCCGGGAGCCAGCAGCGCGGCGAGCGCCTCGCGAATTCTCGCCGCCAGCTCCACGTGCGCGCGGTCGACGTTCTCGGCCTCGAGCAGCCGGGAGCGAGAGGTGAGGGGATCGACGGTCGGGTAGATGCCCTGCCCGCCGAGCGCGGCCGAGAGCCGGATGACCGCGTCGACACCCGCGAGACCGGCCAGCCGCTCCGGAGTCCAGGCACCTTCCTCCGAGCGAAAATAGAACGTCTGGACCGGGCCCATCGTGCCCTCGCTGAACCCGTCCTGCCTCAAGGTGTCCGCGATCGACACCGGCGTCCACGGCGCCAGGGTGAACAGCGACACGCCGGCGGATCCGCCGCTGAGCCGGCGCACCAGCTCTTCCATGACGACCGTCGTGCCCGCGCGAAGCTCGCCGGCGATGGCCACGGTGCCGCCGCGCACGAGCGGGCACATGACGTCGATCACCTTGATCCCGGTCTCGAGTAGCTCGGCCGGAGCTCCGGATGGCGCCGGCGGTCCGGTGAGCAGCCGGACGCTTCGGTCGAACAGCTCCTGGCTCACCGGCGTCTGCACCTGACGGCCGGCGCTCATCACCGTCATGCCCGGCTCGAGCGTGTCGGCGGGTGAGGTGGCCACGCAGCGGACGACGCCGTCGGGCAGCCGCTGCACGACCTGCAGGGTCACCGCGCGCTGCCGCGCGTCGTCGCTCACGACGATCTCCGTGAGGAAGTCGGGCAGGGAGAGCGGGTCGAAGCGGGCCTCGACAAGGCCCTCGCGCGCTCGGACGATGCGTCCGATGCGGGCCGCGAAATCATCGGGCAGCTGATGCGTCTCGAGCGTGTCCTTCACCATGGTCAAGATCCTCCGCTTGAGCTGCGCGCGCGCCGCGTGCAGCCGGTTGTTCACGGTCGTGACCGGCACCCCCAGGAACGTCGCGATGTCCTGGTGGGAGCAGTCGTGCACGTAGTAGAGCGTGACGACTTCGCGGAGGGGTCTCGCCAGGTCGCCGATCGCGGCCAGCACGGCACGCGCTTGCTGGCGCCGCTCGACCCGGCGGTCCGGCGCCGGCTCGTCGGCGGCCACGGTGTCGGCCGAGCTCAGCGGCAACGCTTCGAGATGCTTGCGTCGCAGCACCCGGTGAGCTCGGTGCCTCACGATCCCACGGAGCCAGCCGGCGAACGCGGCCGGGTCGGTCAGGCTCGGCAGGGCGTACCAGGCCGCGACGAACGCTTCCTGGACGACGTCTTCGGCCTGGCCGAGGTCGCGAACGAACGAGAGCGCGTAGCCGAAGGCCATGTGCTGGAAGCGGCTGATGATCTCGGCGAAGGCGTCGAGATCGCCTCCGGCTGCGGCCCGAACCGTTCGTTCCAGGTCCATCGCCCCTCCTCACCAGTAGGTGCCAGGATCGGCCCGTCGGCTTTACAGCGGCGATGCCCCGCGAACGGTGTTTCAGGCGGCAGAGAAAAGGTCCAGCTGCGAGGGCCCAACGAAGCAGCAGATGGGCCTTTCTCGGCCGCCTGCTAGAGCGTCTTGACGACCTCGGCCGGCCAGGCGCGAGCGTCGACTCGCTCGTGCCACTCCTTGATCTTGCCCTCACGGTCGATGACGACACCGACGCGCTGAGCGCCCTTCGCCGGATCGACGTTGGCGCCGTAGGCGGTGCCGATCGTCCGGTCGGTGTCGCAGATCAGCGGGAAGTTGAAGTGAAACTTCTCGGCGAACTTCTTGTTGTCGGCGGGCGTGTCGAACGACACCCCCAGGATCACGGCGCCCTTCCGGTCGTAGTCAGCCTTCAGGTCGCGGAACCCGCAACCCTCGGCGGTTCAGCCAGGTGTGTCGGCCTTGGGGAAGAACCAGAGCACGATCGACTTACCCTTGAAGTCGGAGAGCTTCACGGTGTTGCCGTTGTGGTCGCGCCCGACGAAGTCCGGCGCCTTGTCTCCGGGATTCAGCATCGAGTCCCTCCTTTGATGTTAGGTTACCGCGATGCCCACGCCGACGCGCGATCAACGCGCGCGCACGATCTCGGCCGCGAACGCCTCGAGCGCGTCCCAATCGTACGGCCCCTCGCGCAGCGCGATGCTGAGCCGGGTGCAGCCGAGCGCTCGGAACTGGTCGACCATCTCGCGCGCGTCCTTCACGGAGCCTTTGAGATAGCCGGTGCGCTCGGCGCGCGCGGGGCTGCCGCCGAAATGGCTGCGCCACAGCTCGTCAGCGCGGGCGATGCCCTTCGCGTCGGCCCCGAGGTAGAAGCCGAGGTTGACGGCGCGCATGATCGTCTTGGGATCGCGCCCTTCGGTCTCGCACCAGCGGTCGAGCACCTGGCCCTTGTGCTTCCAGTCGTCCGGGCCGATGTAGGCGCCGTTCCAGCCGTCGGCGTACTTCGCCGCCGCGCGGAGCGTGCGCTTCTCGCCGCGCCCGCCGATCCAGATCGGAATGCGGGGCTGGAGCGGCTTGGGATAGTTGGGGGCATTGGACACCTGGAAGTGCTTGCCCTGGAAATTGGCGCGCTTCTGCTCGGGGTCGAGGAGCAATCTCAGGATCTGCGCGTACTCTTCCAGCATGTCCTCGCGCGGCCCGATCGATGGGAACGCGTAGCCGAAGGCCTTGGCCTCGATGTCGTGCCAGCCGGCGCCGAGCCCGCAATCGACGCGCCCGTTCGACAGGTGGTCAATCGTGGTGAGCGATTTGGCCAGGAGCCCGGGGTTACGGTACGCGACGCAGTAGACGCCGCTGCCGAGGCGGACGTGCGTCGTGTCCATCGCGGCCGCCGTCAAGGTCGCGATCGCCTCGTAGCAGTCCATGTCGCCGCCGCGTGGCGGCGACTCTTGGAAATGATCGGAGACGGAGAACCAGTCGAACCCTTTCGCGTCGGCGAACTTCCACAGCTTGCGCATCTCGGCGAGCGGCCCGCCCATGGCGCCGATATGGATCCCGAATTTCATGTCACGCTCCTGTCAGGGCTGAGAGCGCGCGGAACGCGCGTTTGGCGCGCTCGGGCGCGGGAAGATCGGCGGTGGCCCAGCACGGTGCCTCGATCGCCAGCGGGGCGCCGGCGGGAAGGGCCGCGACCAGCTCCGCGAGCGGCAGAACGCCTTCGCCCGGGAGAAGCCGTCCGGTCCGAGCCTCGCGGATCAGCGCCGGGGTGTCGGTCGGACCCGGCATGTCGGCGGAGGCGTCGCAGATTTGCGCGTAGCGGAGCAGCGCCGGATCGACCTGCTGCACGTGGGCGGGCACGCCACCCGAGCGGCTAAAGTGCAAAGCGTCGATCAGGATCGACGCGTTGGAGCGTTGCGCCTTCGCCAGGATGCTCGCGGCGTGGGCGAGTGTTCTCACGCCTGTGTAGATCGCGAACTCCAGGCACACATGCAGGTTGTACCGGGCTGCGCGATCGCAGAGCTCACAGAACCGCTCGATCGTCCGCGACTCGTCGGGCTCCGCGCTCATCACGAGCACGTTCTTCGCGCCGAGGCGCGCCGAGACCTCGAGGAAGCCTTCGGGGATGCCCGCGGGGTGCTCGGGCTCGAAGCGCAAAAACTCGGTGTCGAGCACGGACACCCCGGTGTCGGTCAGGCGCTGGAGGGTCTCCCGAAGCAACGGCCCCTCGTGGAGCGCGTCGTAGGGCGGAAGGCCCACGCTCGGCGTGGCCGTGAGCCTGATGCCGATGGTCCGGAACCCGGCGGCGGCCGCCACGGTCACCAGCTCGGGTGGGGTCGTGTCGAGGACGGTCAGATGCGCCAGGGAGAGCGGTCGGCTCGGTCTCATGGACACGGAAGATAGTACCGCGGCGGCCGGCTCACTCCTCGAGCAGGACGCAATGCCGCGGGTCAGCGCTGACGAACACCTCGTCGCCCTCGGCCATCGGATCCGATGTGGCCAGGCGCACGATGAGTGTCCGGCCGTCCCAGTCGACGTGGTACTGGGTGAAGTCGCCTTGGAACACTCGCTGGCGGATCCGGGCCGGCCAGGCGTTCAGCGATGTGGCCGGGCGAGCGCGGTCGAGCCGCAGCCGGACGGTACGAACGGCCATCAGAGCCTCGCCGCCGCTCGGCTGGCCGGACGCGGTGCCGTGGACGAGCGCGCCACCGGATGTCTGGATGACCACGAGCCCATTGTGCTCGAGATCCGGACGGCGCCGGCCCCGGATCAGATTCGCCGAGCCGACGAAATCGGCGACGAAGGTGTTCCGCGGCCGGTCGTAGATCTCGCCCGGCGTGCCGACTTGCTCGATCACGCCGTCGCGCATCACGACGATCCGGTCGGAGATCGCGAGCGCTTCTTCCAGATCGTGGGTGACGTAGACGGACGTGATGTCGAGCCGGCGCTGGAGCTCCTTCAGCTCCACGCGCATCTCGGCGCGCAGCTTCGCGTCGAGGTTCGACAGGGGCTCGTCGAAGAGGAGCACCGACGGCGAGAACACGAACGCGCGGGCGAGCGCGACGCGCTGCTGCTGGCCTCCGGACAGCTTCGACGCGCCCCGGGCGCCGAGCTCGCCGAGCTGGACCAGCTCGAGGGCTTCGCGCACGCGCGACGCCACCTCCGCCTCCGGACGCTTGCGCACGCGGAGGCCGTAGGCCACGTTGTCGAAGACGCTCATGTGCGGCCAGATCGCGTAGGACTGGAAGACCATCGAGAGCCCGCGACGCTCCGCCGGGATGTTCACCGAGAGCGAGGACGAGAATACCGGGGCACCGCCGATCCCGATCTCGCCGGACGTGGGCTTCTCGAGCCCGGCGATCGCCCGCAAGGTGGTCGTCTTGCCGCACCCGGACGGGCCGAGCAGGGTGAGGTGCTCGCCGGCGCCCACGGTGAACGTCACGCCCCGCACCGCGATCACGCTGCCGTAGCGAACGACCAGGTCCCGCACCTCGATCGACGCGCGGGCCATCCTCACTCTCCTGCGTGCTGGACCGCGCGGCGCGCGACCGCGAACAGGAGCACCAGCGCCGCGACCACCGCCAGGGTCTGCAACAGCGCCATCGCCGCGGTGAGCTCGGTGCTGGCCGAGAACCACGACTCGACGATGGCCGGCGTGATGACCTTGGCCTTGGGGCCCATCAGCAAGATGGAGGCGCCCAGCTCGCGCACGCTGGCGATGAACAGGAGCAGCCACGCCGCGATCAGTCCGGGCTTGAGGAGCGGCATCGTGACCGTGCGCAGCCGATAGCCCCACGTCGCGCCGCACATCTGGGCGGATTCCTCGAGCGAGCGATCGATCTGGAGGATCACGCCCGAGATCGTCCGGAGGCCCAGCGGTAGGAACACCGTGAGGTACGCGATCAGCAGGAGCCAGAGCGTGCCGTAAATCGGGATCGGGAAGATCAGCCAGGCCCAGAGCATCCCGAAAGCGAAGACGAGACGGGGCACCGCCTGGGGGAACATCAACAGATACTCGATGGCGCCGGCGCCGGGCAGCCGTGAGCGATAGATGAGCCACGAGAGAAAGCCCATTAACAGCACGCCGATGCTCGCGGTGGCGAGGCCGAGGAGCAGGCTGTTGCCGAGCGCCGAGCCCACGGCATCGAGGGACAGCGCGGTCCTGTAGTTGGCCAGGGTGAAATTGGCGGCGCGCGGGAACGCGGTCGTGAGGTGCTGGAAGGACGCGTAGGTGATCGTCAGCACGGGCAGGATCACGGCGACGATGAGATACGCCACGCACACGCCCAGGAACGGCCAGCGCAGCCGGCCGACGTCCATGACACGCGGCCGGAACGCCTTGCCGGTGATCGTGACGTAGGTGCCGGAGCTCACGATGCGCCGGTAGATCCACACCATCGTGAACATGACCGCGAAGAGCGAGACGCCCATGGCCGCCGCGGTCGGGAAGCGCGGGGGATACTGCGACACGAGCTGGTACATGGCGGTGGTCACGACGTAGAAGCGATTGGGGAGTCCCAGCACCAAAGCGGCGGAGAACGAGCCGAGCATCTCGGCGAAGACGAACACGGCCGCACCGAGCACCCCGGGGAGCACGAGCGGCAAGGTGATACGCAGCATCGTGCGGACGCGGCCGGCGCCGAGGACCTGTGAGGCTTCCTCCATCGCCGGGTCCATCGACTTCATCACGGCGCCGATCATCACGAAGGCCACGGCGCCCTCGAACAGCGCCATCACCCACGCGATGCCCCAGGGCGTGTTGATGTCGACCACGTGTCCGTCGCCCCCGAGCGCCCGCCAGACCTGATTGATGAACCCGCTGCTCGGCGAGGCGATGAGCGCCCACGCCAGGGCACCCATGAGCGGCGTCACGTAGTACGGCATCGCCATGAGCTGCTCGAACGCGGCGCGGCCGGGCACGTTGGTCCGCGAGAGGATCCATCCCATCGTGAACCCGACGATCACCGCGAGCACCGTCGCCAGCGCCGCGACGAGCAAGGTGTTGCCGAAGATGTGCGCGTAGCGGCCGAGGCCCAGGAAGTTGTCGAGCCCGTACGCCTCCGGCGGGCGGGCCTGCGGATCGCCGACGCTCAGCGAGGCCTGGACGAGATAGGCGATCGGATAGAGGACGAGCACGGCGGCGACGCCGCCGACGAGCACGCTGACGAGGCGCGGGGATAGGCTCACAAGCCCATGATCGAGTTCCATTCCTTCACGAACACGGGATGGCTCGTCACGTAGTCGTTCCAGTCCGTCGGGAAGAGCAGCTTGAAGTCCGCCAGCCGCTTGCCCGTCGGCATCGGCCCGGCGTCGGGGCGCAGTGATCCGTAGAGGAGGATCTTCTGATTCTGGTAGACGAGCTGGCCGCGCCTGGAGAGCGCCCAGTCCACGAAGAGCTTGGCCGCTTCTGGATGCGGCGCCTTGTTGACGACGCCGATGTAGATCGCGATCGCCGGCATGCCTTCGGGCGGCGCCACGAACTCGATCTCCGCGCCCTTCTCCTGGTAGAGCGTGTAGCCCGCATATTCGGCGAGCGCGCAGATCCGGTCCTCGCCCTTGGCGAGCCGGTCGAAGAGCTGCGCGCGCGCGTCGAAACCCTTCGGCCGCTGTTTGGCGAACTCCTGCCAGAAGTCGTTGCCGTACATCTTGCGGAGGATGTACCACTGGGCGTGCTGCATGCCCGAGGTGGCGAGCTTGGCGCTGATCCCGTCCTTGAAAGCCGGGTTGTTGATGTCCTTCCAGGTCTTCGGCGCCTGCTCCGGCTTCACCTTGGCGCGGTTGTAGGAGATCCCGGAGAATCCGACTCCCGGCACGCCGAAGTACCCGGCCGGAGTCGACTGATACTCGGGCTTGTACGCGGCGTACTCGGGCGACATGTACTGCTCCCAGCCGCCCTTCTTCTGGAAGTCGATCGCCGGCGAGATGTCCGAGAGCTGAAGCACGTCGACGCCGAAGCGCCCGGCCGACCGCTCCGCGGTGATCTTCGCGTAGAGGGCGCCGGTCTGCAGCCGCACATAGCTGGTCTTGATCTTCGGGAAGTCCTTGCGGAAGGCCTCGAGCAGGATGGCGATGCCCTGCTCGCTGTCGTGGCCGTAGTAGACGACTTCGCCTTCCTGCTCGGCCTTGGCGACGTCGGCCGAGGTCTGGATGTCGTGCACCTTGGTGACGTTGCGCGCCGGGCTCTGGGCGGAGGCGAAGGGCACGTCGGCCAGGAGCGGCGCGGCGGCGACGAGCGCTCCGGTCTTCAGAAATCCGCGCCGGGTGACGGCGGTGTCGTGCGCGCCGCAGGCCGTCGCGGGGCTGGGGCCCCGCCGGCCGAGGTGCGCCTCGAGATCATGTGCAGGCTCGATCATGCAGGATCTCCTTTTATGAGAGTGACGCCGCCCGTAGCATAAGCTACCGCTCGATTTCGAGCTACAGTCCGGACGCGGGCGTCTCCTGTTATCCTGTCCACGTCACGGGCGACGGGCTCGCAACACACAGACAGGAGAGCACGGCATGTCCAACAAAGGGTTCTCCCATCTCGGTCTCTCGACACTGGACCTGGACAAGACTCGCGACTTCTACGAGAACGTCCTCGGGTTCAAGCCGGTTCGGTGCGACATCATCAAGGTCAAGGAGGGCGGGCAGATCCGCCACATCTTCTTCGACACCGGACGCGATCAGCTCATCGCCTTCATGGAAGCGCGCGGTGTTCCGGGCGTGCCGGCGCACTACGACGCCGGCATCACGCGCGGGCTCGGCGTGCCGAGCGCGTTCTATCACTTCGCGTTCGAGGCCGGCTCGGAGGCCGGGCTCGAGGACAAGCGCCGCGAGCTCCGCGCGAAGGGCGTCGAGGTGACGGACGTGGTCGACCACGACTGGGCGAAGTCGATCTACTTCAAGGACCCCAACGGGCTCCAGCTGGAGTTCTGCTGCTTCACCCGCAACCTGAACGCGAACGACGCGCGGATGCAGGACCGCTTCGAGATGTCCGTGCGCCGTCTGGGCCTGGAGGATCCGGAGGCGCTCGGGGCCGCGAAGAGTGCGCCGGCCGAGGCCAATCTGAATCTCGATCTGCTGGTGAAGACTCCCGGAGCCTAGTCGCGGGAGGAATCGCGGGCGCTCCGCGTCGAGCTCGGCGCGGAGCGCCCGCGCTCGATCACACCGCCTTCAGGCTCTCGTACACGCTCCGCTCGAACTGCCCGTAGAGCTTCACGGCCCGCGTGTCGGCGAAGGGAAGGATCTGCGTCATGATCAGCCCGGTGACGCGCTTGGCCCCATCGAGCCAGTAGTACGTGTTGAAGATCCCGCCCCAGCTCACAGTGCCGGCGCTGCGGCCGTTCGGCCCGGGCTCCATGTTCAGCATGTAGCCGAGCCCCCAGCGGATCGGGGCGCCCGGGAAGAAATCGACGTCGTTCGAGCGCGCCGGGGTCGTCGTCTTCATGATGCCGGCCGGGATGTCGCCCGTGTGGTTCTTGCCCATCAACGCCACCGTCTCCGGCTTCAGGATCCGGCTCCCGTTGTGGCTTCCGCCGTGCAGCAGGGCCTGCAAGAAGGTGAGATAGTCCCGGCCCGTCGAGTAGAGTGGGCCGCCGCCGGACCAGAACTCCGGGGTGAACGGCGTCTCGAGCGGCTGCGGCGCCAGCGTACCGTCGGCCTGCCGTTGGTGCACGCGAGCCTGACGGGCCCGCTGCTCATCCGAGGTGACGTAGCCGCTGTCCTTCATGCCGAGCGGCGCGAAGATCTTGTCGCGGAAGTACGCGTCGAGCGTCTGACCGCTGGCCGACTCGACGAGACGCCCGACCCAGTCGATGTTGACGCCGTATTCCCACTTGTCGCCGGGCTCGAAGACCAGCGGCATGCGGATCGACGCGACCTTGCCGGTCGCCGTCGAGGGCATCCCCGACGCCTTCACGTAGCGCACCATGTTCGCGTCCCAGATCTCGTAGCTGAACCCGGCCGTGTGGGTCAGCAGATGTCGCAACGTGATCGGCCGCTTCGCGGGACGAAGCTTCGGGGTGCCGGCGGCGTCGAATCCTTCCAGGACCTGGGGCGAGCCCAGCGCCGGATCGATGTTCGGCACCGGCTCTTCGAGCTTGAGCTTGCCCTGCTCGACGAGCTGCATGGCCGCCACGGACGTGATCGCCTTGGTCATCGAGGCGATGCGGAAGACCGAGTCGAGCGTCATGTCCGGGCCCTTGGCGAGCTCGCGGACGCCGAAGGCGCCCTCGTAGAAGAGGCCCTTGTCGGTCGCCGCCATCGCCACCACGCCGGGCACCTCCCTCGTGTCGACCGCGTGCTTCAGCGCCGCGTCGATTCGCGCGCGCGACGCCGATGGCGTCTGGGCGTGGGCTCGGCGGGTCGTCGCGCCGCCGATACCGACCGCGGTGGCGGCGGTGATCGCGGCGGCGCCCTTGAGCAGGTCGCGGCGGCTGGGCGATGAAGCGGTCATGGTCTGATCCTCCGGTTCGAGCGGCTCACAGCATCAGCTCACACCAACTCACAGGACCGAACGCACGAGACCTCCGTCGACGAGGATCGTCGTCCCGGTGATGTAACTGGACTTGCCCGAGGCGAGGAACGCCACCAGGTTGGCCAGCTCCTTCGGCTCGCCGATGCGTCCCACCGCGGTTTCCGCCGCGCGCTGGGCCAGCGCCTCGTCGACCGAGATGCCGAGCTCCTTGGCGCGGTTCGTCACGTTGGACAGCATGCGCTCGCTCAGGATCGAGCCCGGGCACACGTTGTTCACGAGAACGCCGTCGCGCCCGACTTCATCGGCGAGGCTCTTCGCGAACGCCACCACGCCCATGCGCGTGGCGCCGGAGAGCGCGAGATTCGGAATCGGCTGGTAGACGGTGCTGGCCAGGATGTTGATGATGCGCCCGGCGCCTTGCCGTTTCAGGTGGGGCAGTGCCTCGCGCGACATCCGCGCGAAGAACAGGAGCGACCGTTGCACGGCCGTCGCCCACTGCTCTTCGGTGGCCGTCTGAGCACGCGCCAGGGGAGGGCCGCCGGAGTTGTTGATCATGATGTCGAGGCGCCCGAAGCGGTCGACGGTTTTCGCGACCAGGTCACGGATGGTCTCGTGACGATCCAGGTCCCCGGCGACGACGAGCACGTCACGACCGGTCGTGTCGCGAATCTCCTTCGCCGCCTTGTCGAGATCCGCCTGCGACCGGCTGCACAGGGCGACCTTGACGCCTTCCTGCGCCAGCACCTCGGCGCAGGCCCGCCCCAGTCCCTTCGATGCGCCTCCGACGATCGCGACTTTGTCCTTCAGCTCGAGGTCCATGGCGGTGTTATCGGCGCAAACTCGCGGGTTGTCAAATCACTCGATGTTCTTCGCCGGCGGGTACTCGCGCGAATAGACCGGCGCGGCCAGGAACGTCGCCGGGTCGTACTTCCAGAACTGGCTCACGTCCCGATAGGTGTCGATCACGGCGTTCATCAGCCGGCCCTCGCGCCGCTCGACCTTGCGGATGTAGACGTTGACGATGGGATTGCCGTAGGCGTCGAGCCGGATCGGCCCCTGCGGCGTGTCGGGCAGCTGCACGGCGCGTAGCGCCTTGATGAAGGCGGACTTGTCCTCGACCTTCCCGTTGACGCCCTTCATGCCGGCCTCGATGAACAGCACGCCGAGGTAGCCGCCGATCGTGCAGTAGCCGGGATCGTCCTTGTACTCCGCCCGCATGGCCTGGACCCACTTGCGGTTCGTCGGCGTGTCGATGGCCGCGCTGTAAGTTCCCGCGGTGATCACGCCGAGCGCTTCGTCGCCCATCGACTTGAGGCTCGATTCCTCCGTGGTCGTCACCATGCCGAGCACGGGCAGCTTCATCCCGAACTCCGCGTACTGCTTGAGGAAGCGCTGGCCGTTGGTGGGTCCGAAGCCCGCGTAGATGGCGTCGACGCTGGTCTTGAGCTGGGCGATGTAGGGTCCGTAGTCGGGCGTGACGATCGGCGGCCAGAGCTTCTGCACGATCTTGCCGCCGTTCTCCTCGAAGGTCCGCTGGAAGCCGGCGGTGTGCTCGTGACCGTAGGCGAAGTCGTCGGAAATCGTGGCGACGCGCTTGTAGCCGAGCTTCTTGGCCGCGTACTCGCCGAGCGGATGCGTGACCTGGGAGCCGCTCATCGTGGCGCGCACGAACCACGGATTGGTCTTCCGCTGCGTGATGTCGTCGGCGGCGGCCGGAGAGATGACCATCGGCGTTTCGGTCTGGCGAACGTAGTCGCTGATCGCGTAGGCCTCGAAGGCCGCGACCGGCCCGGTCAGCACGTGGACCCGGTTGCGCTCGACCAGCTCGAGCGTCTTGGCGCGCGTCTGCGCCGGCTGGCCGGCCGAGTCGCCGAAGAACACCTCGACCTTGCGGCCGGCCAGCGAGCCGCCGCGCTCCTTCAGCGCGAACTGGAGCCCTTCTTCCATCTGGCGCCCGCACGAGGCGATCGGCCCGGAGCGAATCGTCAAGACGCCGACCCGCACGGGCTCCTGCGCGGATACCGGCGCGGCGGCGAAGAGACAGAGCGACACGAGGACGAGGATCCGGCGGGCCATGAAGAAGCTCCTTTCGCCGCGCGATTGTGGAGAGGCCGGCGGGCAATGTCAACGGATCTTCGGCCCTCCGCCCGATTTTGTGCCATCCTTCCCGGCGAAAGGAGCTCACTATGCCGCGAGTCAATCCGGTCACCGGCAAGTCCGATGTCCCCGCGGAGCATCACGCCGTCGTCGATTCGGTCGTGAGTGTCTTCGGAGGCGTGCGCGGACCGTTCAGCATGCTGCTCCATAGTCCCAGGCTCGCCGAGCGGGTGCTGGGGCTCGTCACGTTCTTCCGTGACGAGAGCGTCACCGAGCCGAATCTCAGATCGGTCGCCATTCTGGCCGCCGTGCGCGAGCGCGAGGCGGCGTACGTCTGGTCGGCGCAGGTCGGCGCCGCGCGGCGCAACGGAGTCAGCGAGGACATCATCGATCTGCTGCGCGCGAAGGCCGATCCCGGCAAGCTCCCCCCCGAGGAGCGTGAGATCGTGACCTACGTGCGTCAGCTCATGCGGACGAACCGGATCGACCAGGCGGCGTTCGATGCCCTCAAGAAACGCCACAACGTGCAGTGGCTCGTCGAGCTCACGACGGCCGTGAACTACTTCGCGCTGCTGTCGGGCGTCGTCAACGCGTTCGAGGTCGCGGCGCCGGCGGACGGCGACAAGCTGACTGTTTAACTGGGGGCCCCGACATGGCCCCCAGACCCCTAACGCTCGGCACGCCCCGGGAAACCCGGGGCGCGCCTCTATCGCGCTAGTAGGAGGCAGCGGTCATGGATTTGGACCCCTTCGTGACGCTCGCCGCGGCCGCGGCGGCGACGACGCGGCTGCGGGTCGGCACGGGCGTATGCCTGGTCGTGCAGCGCGATCCGATCCAGACCGCCAAGCTGGTCGCCAGCCTCGACCAGGTCTCGAGCGGGCGCTTCCTCTTCGGCATCGGAGCGGGCTGGAACGCCGAGGAGATGCTCGATCACGGCACCGATTTCAAGGCGCGCTTCACGGTGATGCGCGAGCGCGTCGAGGCGATGCGGGCGATCTGGACGAAGTCGAAGCCCGAGTACAGCGGCGAGTTCGTCAAATTCCCGCCGATGATGACCTGGCCCAAGCCGGTGCAGAAGCCTCATCCGCCGGTGATCGTGGGCGGCGCCTTTCCGTACGGCGCGCGGCGGGCGATCGCGTACGGCGACGGATGGATGCCACACGCGCGCCGGCCGGAGTACGGCGACGTGATCAAGCTCCTGCCGGATTTCCAGAAGCTCGTCGCCGAGTCGGGGCGCGATCCAGCGACCCTGCCGATCACGGTGTTCGGCGTGCCGGAAGACAAGGATCTCATCAAGCGCTATGGCGACGCCGGTGTCGCGCGACTGGTCTTCAACCTGAATCCGGCGAAGGCCGATGAGGTGCTGCCGGCGCTCGATCGTTTCGCCGGGTTGATGCGCTAGACCCGATGTCCGAGCGGATGAGCATTCTCTCGCCGACGGGCCACCTTGGCTTCACGCCCATCGAGCGAGGCAGTTTCGAGATCGGCCTGACCCGCCGGCTCGATGCCATCGTCGCCGACTCGGGGAGCTGCGACATCGGCCCCCAGCCGCTCGGAGCCGACGAGCACTGCAGTCCCGAGGAGTGGCAGCGCCACGATCTCGAGCTGATGCTGCTGGCCGCGCGCCGGCTCGGCGTGCCGATGATCGTGGGCTCGGCGTCCGACGCGGGCACCGATCGCGGCGTGCATCAGTACGCGGAGATCATCCGCGAGCTGGCGCGCCGGCACGGGCTCGCGCCCTTCACCCTGGCCTCGATTTTCTCCGAGGTGAGCCGCGACGAGGTCTCGCGCCGGATGCGGGGCGGCGTCCGCGTCGAGGGCCTCGACGGCCGGCGCGATCTCACGCCCGAGGTTCTGGCGCGCACGGACCGACTGGTTGCGGTGATGGGCGTGGAGCCGATCATCCAGGCGCTGGACCAGGGGGCCGACGTGGTCGTCGCCGGACGCTCCGGCGATTCGTGTCTGTTCGCAGCCCCGGCCATCCGAGCGGGCTTCCCCGAGGCGGCCTCGTACTATCTGGGCAAAGTGCTGGAGTGCGCGTCGTTCGCGGCCGAGCCGTTCATGGGCAAGGAGAGCATCATCGGCACCGTGACCGCGGACGCCGTCTCGGTCACCGCGATGCATCCCGGGCAGCGCTGCACGGTGGCCTCCGTCGCGAGCCACGCGATGTACGAGCGGGCGAGCCCGTTCTTCGAGCACGTCGCCGGCGGCGTGCTGGACATGACGCACTGTCGCTACGAGCAGATCGATGAGCGCACCACTCGAGTCAGCGGGTTCGAGTTCCGGCGCGATTCCGTCTATCGGATCAAGCTGGAAGGCGCGGGGAGGGTCGGCGAGCGCGCGGTGTCCATCGCCGGGATCCGCGACCCGTACACGATCCGCCACATTGACGACGTCATCGGCTGGGCGCGCTCGAAGGTGCAGGAGCGCTGGGGCGAGCCGGGTGGGCGCTACCAGCTCTACTACCACGTGTACGGCCGCGACGGCGTCATGGGCCCGTCCGAGCCTCGCCGGGATACTCCCGCGCACGAGCTGTGCCTGGTGGTCGAGGCGGTGGCTCCGCGCTGGGAGGACGCCGAGGTCATCTGCGCCCTCGGCACGCGCAATCTCTTCTACGCGCGGCTACCCGAGGTGAGGGGAACGGCCGGCACCGCCGCCCTGATGATGGACGAAGTCCTGCGCGGCAAGCCCGGCTACGAGTGGACCGTGAACCACGTCCTGCCGCTGGCCGACCCGCTCGAGCTCACCACCGTGAAGCTCGAGGTGGTGGCCCGATGACGACGAGGCCGCTGGTCGAGCTGGCGAAGACCATCCGGAGCAAGAACGCGGGGGTCGACCAGATCACCTTCGACATCGTCTTCAGGGATCGCGAGACGTACGAGCTCGTGAAGCGGAGCCGAGCGCTCAGCCCCGAGGTCGTCACGCGCCTCTACGGCGTGCCACGCGAGCGGATCACGGCGTTCGTCGAGTTCGATCCGGCGTTCGCGATCAAGTTCACGATCCGGCGCGAGCGGCCGAGCGGCAGCCCGGGCGAGCGCGACGTCTTCGGCGCCCAGCAGTATGCACCGCTCTTCGACCTTCCCATCCCTGTCTAGTCGGGCCGCTGAAAAGGGCCCATCTGCTTCGTTGGCGCCCTCGGCGGTACGCTCACCGTACTCGAAGTACGGCTCGCATACCGCCTTCGGGCGCCGCCTCGCATCTGGACCCTTTTGAGCGGCCCGGAGGCAGGGCCGAGCGCTTGTAGCCGGCCAATGCTTCGTATATCGTAGCGGCCATTCTCGAGGCTGGGTCGGTCCCGCCGCGCGCGTGACCGACGTTCCAAGACCCGTCCTGGACCGATTCGACTGGGGTGACAGTGCTCGAATCGCGCTCGGCGCGGTGGCCTTCGAATTCTTCCCGTGTATCCCCGGGGCGCCCGGGACGGGCGCCCCGGGTCCGCTCAGCGAAAGAGGAGAAATCCATGGCACGGCCAATCAGGCTCTGCTTGTTCGTGTTCGTCGTACTCGTCTCGGTGCTCGGGGTTGTTGGGCTCGTCGCGCCCCCGGCCGCGGAGGCGCAGAAGAAGATCCTCAACATCGCCGCCAAGGAGCCCGATACGCTCGACCCGCACTCGAGCACGCTCGGACAGAGTCAGGCCATCTCCCGCTTCATGTTCCGCGGGCTCACGCGCTTCGCCATCAAGGACGGCAAGGTCACCACCGCAGAGGTCGAGCCGGACCTGGCCGAGAGCTGGACGCTCTCGCCGGAAGGCACGATCTGGACGCTCAAGCTCAGGAAGGGCGTGCAGTTCCACAAGGGCTACGGCGAGCTGACGGCCGAGGACGTCAAGTTCAGCTTCGAGCGCCAGATCAACAAAGCACCGGGTACCCGCTACGGCGTCAACCTCGACGTGATCAAGTCGATCGAGGTCGTCAATCCGTACACGCTGCAGATCGCGCTCAAGTCGTTCGATCCGATCTTTCTGCTGCGCATGGTCGGCTACCAGAACGGCTACATCATCTCGAAGAAGGCGGCCGAGAAACTGGGTGACCAGTTCAAGTGGAGCCCGGTCGGTACCGGGCCGTTCTACTTCGAGCGCCACTCGCCGCGCGACAAGATCGTCCTGAAAGCCTTCGACAAGTTCTACGGCGGCCGGCCGCAGATCGACGAGGTGCACTGGTACGACGTGCCCGAGGACGCGACCAAGCTGATCGGTCTCGAGAAGGGGACGTTCGACCTGCTCTACCCGGAGGCGGTCACCGCCGACTTCGCCGACCAGGTGAAGAAGATGGGCGCGGTCATCGATCGCCGCGGGCCCGGCGGGCAAGAACGCTTTTACATCAACATGACCAAACCGCCCTTCGACGACATCCGCGTCCGGAAGGCGTTCATGCACGCGATCGATCGCAAGGCCATCAAGGAGACCATGTATCCCGGCGGGCTCGCGCGGGTGGCGACGAGCTGCGTGCCGCCCGGCTACTTCGGCCACATCCCGATGGAGTTCCCGGAGCACAACCCGGAGCTCGCCAAGAAGCTCCTGGCCGAGGCCGGCCATCCGAACGGCTTCACGATCAAGAACTACTTCATCAGCAAGTCGTTCTTCTATCCGAAGGTGCTCACCCTGGCCCAGGAGCAGCTCCGGAAGGTCGGCATCATCGTCGAGCTCCAGGTCGTCGACCACGCGACCTTCCACGAGAACATCCGAAAGAACCTCGACCCCTTCGTGCTCTACGGCGGTACCCGCATCACCGACGCCGACCCGTGGCTCTCGCTGTTCTTCGACTCGAAGGAGATCCCGGACCCGGCGACCGGCAACAACGGCACCAACTTCGCCCATTACCGTGGCATCGACGACCTCTTGACCGCGGGACGGGTCGAGCGCGACGTGAAGAAGCGCGCGACGATCTATCACGAGGCGCAGAAGCGCATCCAGAAGGACCTGGTCTGTCTACCGATCAGCGATGTGCCCGGGCAGTGGGCGCGTAACCCCAAGCGCGTGAGCACGCCGTTCGATCCCGAGTACGGCGAGTTCTCGCTGCACTACAGCTACAACTATCCCGAGCTGCTCAAGGTACTCAAGTGAGTCGGCGGGGCCGGTAGCGGCATGCTCCAGTACATCGCGCGCCGCTTCCTGATCGCGATTCCCATGCTGCTGGGAGCGATGAGCATCGTCTTCTTCGCGATGCGGGTCCTGCCCGGCGACCCGTGCGTCGCGATGATGGGCGACCAGGCCACGACCGAGGCGCTCGCCGGCTGCACCAAGAATCTCGGCCTCAATCGGCCGCTCGCGGTTCAATACGTGGACTACCTCTGGCGCTCGCTCCGCTTCGACTTCGGCAACTCGTTCCGTCAGGGCTACCCGGTCAGCGACTACATCGCGCGCATGTTCCCCCACACGTTCATCCTGGTCATGGCGAGCGCGGTCGTGGCGGCGCTCGTCGGGATCCCGCTCGGGATCGTCTCGGCGCTCAAGCGCCGCAATCCGCTCGTCGACTATCCGCTGCGGATCCTCGCGCTGCTGGGGCTGTCCATGCCGGTCTTCTGGCTCGGGATCCTGCTGCTCATCGTGTTCTCGCTCCGCCTGGATCTCTTTCCGCTGATCGGCGGCGGCGATCTGGACGGCGTCCTCGCCATGCTCGGCTCCGGCGAAGTCTTCACCCAACCGTGGGACTTCCTCGCGGGCGTGGCAGACGTACTCCATCATCTGACGCTCCCGGCGCTCGCGCTCGGCTTCACCCTGGCGGCCACCGTGAGCCGCCTGTCGCGCTCGGCCATGCTCGAGGTGATCAGCCAGGACTACATCCGTACCGCGCGCGCCAAGGGCCAGCGCGAGCGGTTGGTCGTCTACAAGCACGCGCTCCGCAACATGATGGTTCCGCTGCTCACGATCATCGGCATCTTCGTCGCGATTGCGCTCACCGGCACCGTGCTCACCGAGACGGTGTTCACGCGGCCCGGGCTCGGCAAGATGCTGGTGGACGCCATCGGCGCCCGCGACTATCCGCTGGCCCAGGGCGCCATCACCGTCTTCACGATGACGATCATCCTGGTCAACCTCGTGGTCGACATGCTCTACGCGGTCGTCGACCCGCGGATCAGCTACCGGTAGGCGAGAGGATCGAGGTGGCCCTCGTTCGCCGAGCCGAGCCGGCCGACCTGGTCATCACGGGGGCCGGCGAGGAGTCGCGCGGCGCGCTGCGCGGCTGGCTCCGTCGCTGGCTGCCCATCTCGATCGGGCTCGCGATGGCGGCGGTCATGATCGTCGCCGCCGCCGCGGCGCCGCTCATCGCGCCGCTGAGCCCGTCGGCGCAGTTCTCCGACTCGGTGCTCAAGGGGCCGGGCGTGATCGAGCGCCATCTGCTCGGGACCGACGAGTTCGGGCGGGACATCCTGAGCCGGATCATCTGGGGCGCGCGCGTCTCGCTCCAGGTGGGCCTCGCCTCGGTGGTGTTCGCCTTCGTCCTCGGCGTGCCGCTCGGCATCGTCGCCGGCGTGCGCGGGGGCCGCGTGGAAACCCTGATCATGCGCTGCGCCGACATGCTGATGGCGTTCCCCACGCTGCTGCTCGCGTTGATCATCGTGACCGCGCTGGGCGGCTCGCTGGTGAACGAGATCCTCGCGATCGGGGTGGCGCTGACGCCGAACTTCCTCCGGCTGGCCCGGAGCCTGGCCCTGACGATCCGGGAGCAAGACTACATCCTGGCCGCGCGCGCGCTTGGCAGCGGGCAGCTGCGCCTGATGGCCCGCCACGTGTTCCCGAACACCGTCTACGCGCTCGTGGTCGTGGCCTCCCTCTACATCGCCACCGCCATCCGCACGGAGGCCGGTCTGTCGTTCCTCGGGCTCGGCATTCCGCCGCCCACGCCGAGCTGGGGCAACATCCTCAGCGAGGGCCGGCAGTACATCAAGTGCTGCCCGTGGATCACGACGTTCTCGGGGCTCGCGATCATGGTGGCCGTGCTCGCGTTCAATCTGGTCGGCGATGCCCTGCGCGACCTGCTCGACCCGCGCCTCAAGGGCGAATAGCGCCTCGCCGCGCCGTCAGGGCCGCGCGCGGCGCTCGAGCCGCTGCTGCTCCTCCGGCGTCCACAGCACGGCCTTCTCCTGCGCCGCGCGCGCACACCAGCTGCGCTCGAAGTCGCACGCCTGTCGGAACGCCTGCTTGGCGGCTTCGAGCCGGCCGGCCCGAAGCGCGACCGCGCCGACCGCGTAGCGCCGGGCGCCGCATGGGCCCGGCTCGGAGGCGACCGGGCAGAGCTCCGCGTCGAGCACGCGCGCGGCCCGCTCCTCCCACGCCGTCGGCGGCGACGACGGCGCGCGCTCGGCCGACTCGAGCAGGCGAGTCGCGATCTGCTGACAGGCCAGGTCGTTCCCCAGACGGCAGGGCCGCAGATGCGTGTCGTCACCCAGGAGCCAGATCATGCCGAGGGTGAGCGCCGCGGCCAGGCCGGCGATCGGCACGATGTCGATCGGTCCGAAGCGCGACCTGCGCGGCGCCCGCCGCACGAGCAAGAAGACGGCGGCCAGCACGGCGGCGGCGATGGCGAAGCCGAGCAACTGGAAATACCGCACCAGACCTTCATCCGTGCTCGCCGGCCCGGACGTGAACCAGCCCGTCACGATGATCCAGCCGGTCATGAGCAGGGTCGCCGCGATGCCGATCCGCGCGACGAGGCCGGCGGCGCGCGAGCGGCCGCACATGCCGATCCCGATGGTGACGAGCATGACACCGACCGCGAGGAACGGGGGCTCGCGCGCGAACGCGGAGGCGCCGCGCGCGATGTAGGCCACCGCGCCCGCGCCCACCAGAGCCAGGATCGCGCCGGCGATGATGTGCATTCGCGTGATTATCGCTTACAGTGGATCGACATGCGCCATAGCGGCGCGATGACTCGTGCCGTCACCGTCGCGCTGTTGCTCGCCGGCTGCGCCGAGAGCCCACCACCCGTCACCGCCGAGAAAGTTCTCGATGTGCCCGGCATCCAGCCCGTCGTGAATGCGGTGGCCCTGAGCGCGGATGGAAGTGTCGTGGCCGTGGGGGACATGGACGGCGAGCTCGTCATGCGCGAGCTTCCGTCCGGCGCCGAGCGCTGGAGGGGGCGCGTCGCCGCCCGTCGCGTGGACGGGCTCGTCTTCTCGGCCGACGGCTCGCTGCTGGCCTCGACCGCCCAGGAGGGGCGCACGGTCGAGCTGTGGCAGGTGTTGGCCGGACGTCAGGCCGCCGTGCTCGAGATCCGCGACAGCCGAGCGGCCGCGTTCCATCCGACCGAGCCGACCCTGGTGCTCGGCGGGTTAGGGGCGCTCTACGTGGTCGATGCGCAGCGCGGCGAGATCGTACGCACGCTCCCGAATGCCCACGGCGGGGAAAACGTCTACGCCGCCGCGTTTTCCTCGGACGGACAGGTCCTGGCGACGGCGTCGGATCAGGGCTCCATCAAGGTGTGGACCTGGCCGGCGCTCACCCTGCGCACCTCGGTGTCGATGTCGAAGTCGCTCGAGCAGATGGCGCCGGTCTCGCTCGTGCTCCAGGGGACGCGCGCGGCGGCGAACGGCTTGCTGGGCAGGGTGCACATCGTGGATCTCGCCAAGGAGCGCGAGGAGCGAACCTTCGACAACACGCCCGAGGCGCCGGGCCACGGCATGCACGCCGAGATGCGCCGGTCCCTGGCGTTCAGCCAGGACGGCGACTGGCTCTTCGCGCCCGACATGCACGATCGCGGCGTGCGCATCCTGAATCTCTCGAGCGGCAAGACCTATCCGGTCTTCCGCGGCGACGCGCCGTTCTACAAGGCGATGTCGATCTCGGTCCCGGCCAGCCTGGTGGCGCTGCTTCGTCCCGGCGACGGCCAGGGCCGCGGGCCGTACGGGCTCGAGGTGTGGCGGCTGGCCTATCGGACCAGATAGTGGCGGGTCACGCCGTCACGAGCCGCTCGTGGAGCCCGCTGATGATCTCGGCGATGCCGGCGCGCGCCCAAACGTCGAAGAACGGCGACTCGAGCAACGTGGCGATCTCGCGGCCGCCGCGGGCCTTCGACTGATCCTCGGTCTCCCCCGGCCGCGCTTTGCGAAGGGCGCCGAGCACGCGGTCCTTGTGGTAGATGGCCGGATACTCGATGTAACGGTGGAGCTCGACGAAGTCGCGGGTGAAGAAGACCGCGACCGGCACGGTCGCGAACTTCTGGCCGTTCTTCTCGTTGGCGTACTCGCGCACGAGGTCGGCATTGGCGTGTGAGCCGGGCTCGGGCAGCCCCTGCCGCAGCATCGTCTCGGCGTCGCGGTTGAAGATGCGTAGCTCGAGGCCGCCCGCCTCCGCGAGGCGCGCCAGGTACGGCACGTCGCGCCGGCAATCCGACGACCAGTCTTCTGCGATCACCAGGACCTTCGCGGGCCCGCCGGGCTGAGCGGCCAGCCACTTGATGGCCGCAGTCTGCTCGTCGCTGAGGCGCGCCCTGACATGGCGCTCGCGGAGATACGCGCTCCAGTCGACGCGCGGGTTCGCCACGCTGAAGCGCCGGACGTCGAACCCCTCGCGGCGGAGGTTCTCCGGCGTGCCGACGAACTTCAGGTAGTCGTCGAAGGTCATGCCGCTGGCGAAGCGTTCGGGCGTCATGGGACACCAACCTTTCGCGCCGAGATTCGGGACGTAGTGTAGCGACTAGAGCTTCAAGAGCGACTCGAGATTGCGCCAGAGGATCTGCTCCTTCTCCTCCGGCGTGATGGTCTTCAGCCCTTGCACCCAGGTGACCGGCGAGGGATGCCACGGCACGAAGGGCCAGTCGCTGCCGAGCACCACGCGGTCGACGCCGACTTCGTCGATCAGGAAGCGGAGCGCCTTCTCACTGCCGACGACGGTGTCGTAGTAGAGGCGGCGCTGGTACGAGCTCGGCGGCTCGGGGATGCTGCGTCGCTCGGCCGGCATGCCCTGCCAGCCGCGATCCAGGCGCCCCATCGCGTAGCAGGCGGGCCCACCGCCGTGGGCGATGCAGACCTTGAGCGTCGGACAGGCCTCGAGGACGCCGAAGATCAGGATCGCGACGACGATCGCGTCGTCGAGGATGACGCCGAGGCTGTTGAAGAGCCCGTACTTGGTCGTGCGCTGCATCAGGAAGTTGTGCTGCGGCTGCGGATGGAAGAACAGCACGGCGCCCAGCGACTCGGCCGCCTTGAACAGCGGCCGGAACTTCGGCTCGTCCCAGTTCTCGCCGTTGACCATCGTGTCGAGCTCGGCGCCCTTCAGGCCGAGCACGGTCACGGCGCGCTCCAGCTCGTCGATCGCCGCCTCGACGTCCTGGACGGGCAGGGTGGCGAGGCCCGCGAAGCGCTGAGGCCACTGCCGGACCATCCCGGCGATCTCGTCGTTCACCTCGCGCGCCAGCGCGCGACCCTGCGCCGAGTCGAGGTGATAGCCGAAGAACGGGGTGTGGATGGAGACGACCTGGACGTCCACACCCTGGGAGTCCATGTCCTTCAGCCGCTCTTCCGGGGTGAAGCGCACCTTGGGCGACGTGAAGCTGATGCGCCGTCCGCCTCCCAGCATGGAGCCGATCCCGTCGCCCGGCTCATGACGAAAGCCGTGCCATTCGCGGCCGGCTTCCGCCGCCTGCCAGAGGGATCTCGGCACGAGGTGGGCGTGGATGTCGATGGTCTTCATGCGCGTTCTCCGCCGACTACTTCTTGAAGAGGTTGTCGAAGCCGCGACGGATGTCGCCGGGGCGCGTCGAGTCGGGCGAGGCGTCGCGCTCGACCGTCACACGGAGCGAGAACGCGGCGCAATCGTTTCGCGCGTTCTTGTCGGCGATCCGCTCGGCGATCGGCTCGGTGCACTCGAAGCGACGGCTCGGCTCGAAGTGGGTGCACTGGCGGCAGGCGCGGAGCGCCGCCCGGCAGTTGGGACACTGCTCGAGCGACGCGGTGGCGATCGGCAGGACCGCGCCGCACGCCCCGCACCGCGAGACCGTGCGCTTGGCGAGCATGTCGCCGCCTCGTGGGGCGTCGGCCGCCGGCCGCGGTGGTGGGGGGGACGGTCTGCGAGGCTCCGCACTCGAGCTCCGGTAACCCTGCTGGCGATACTTTCGGTCGCTCATGGGCGATAAGATCGCAGGATCGTGAGCGTCAGGTCAAGGGCGCGCGCGCGGCTTGACCGCGCCGTGACAGGGGACTACGTTGTCGGCGCCATGAGGGCCGCGCTCGCGCTCCTGGCGCTCGTTCTCGCGTCCGTCGCCGGCGCGGACGCCATGACGCTCCTCGACTACATCACGTTCGACGGCATCGACTACATTCGTTTTGCGGACGAGCCGGGGCGCCCGCTCACGCGCGGCGACCTCGGCCCCGAGTTCGCCGTCATCGAATGCTCCTTCGGCGAGGACACCCGCAGCTGTCCGTACGGCGTCGACGCCGCCGCGGCCTTCCTGCCGTCCAACACGCGCGTATACGCCGTCCGCGGTTACCCGACCAATTTCCGCCTCGCGGCGGTCTGGAAGGACCGCATCTTTCTCTATCAGGCCTGGCGCAATCCGCGCGCGAAGGTGGGCGCCGATCTCTACGACATCGTCGGCAGGGTGCGGGCGATCGACGTCCAGCGCGGCGAGCCGCCGCTGGTGGCCGCGACCAGGCCGGCGGCGGTCACGTCGTCGCTCGACGTCGGCGCGCTCGTCGAGATGATCGCCACCGGCGCCGTGCGCGCGCCGAAGGTGCACGCCGTGGCCGAGCCGCGCTACTGGCTCACGCTCTGGCTCACCGACGGCACCACGCTCGGCCGGATCTACTTTCCCGAGACCGGCGAGCTGATGGGCGGCGTGAGCGTGCCGGCGGAGTTCGCCCGAGTCCTGGAGCGCTATCTGGGACCACGGGCCGATTGAATCTCGAAAAGCTACTCGCGCGATCACGCGCGATGAGAGACAATCGCGCACCATCCCGCTCGAAGACAGGAGGCGCGGCCAGATGGGGGCGTACGATCAACGGGGCATCGGCAAGGTGCGCGTGCTGCTCGCCTTACTGGTGCTCGCGGCGCTGGCCGCCGGCTACTTCTGGTCCGCGTCGCGGTGGAGCTATTCGTCCGGCGAGCGCGCCGGCTGGGTCCAGAAATTTTCCCGCAAGGGCTGGATCTGCAAGACCTGGGAAGGCGAGATGGCGATGGTGTCCATGCCCGGCTCGGCGACCGAGAAGTTCGCCTTCACGGTGTGGGACGAGAGCGCGGTGGAGCAGATCAACAAGCTGATGGGCCGCCGCGTGAACCTCCACTACGAGCAGCGCGTCGGCCTTCCGACGAGCTGCTTCGGCGAGACTCGCTATTACGTCACGCAGGTGACGCTCGTGGAAGAGATTCCGCTCGCGCCGGGAGTCGTCGTGCCGACGCCGGTGCCCGCGCCCGCGGCGCCGTCCGCGACTCCGCCGAAGTGAGACGATAGAGGCGGCGAGGCCGACGTGCAGAGCTTCAATCCGATGGACCCCGAGTTCCTGGCGGATCCGTATCCGACCTACCACCGGCTTCGCGCCGAAGACCCCGTCCATCAGAGTCCGCTCGGCTTCTGGGTGCTCACCCGCTACGACGACGTATCGGCGGTGTTGCGCGATCCGCGCTTCATCAAGGAGCCGCTCGCCGCGCTCGTCGCCGCCCGCTTCGGCGCCGAGGTGCCCCGCGGGGTGGGGCTCTCGATGCTCGATCGCGACCCGCCGGACCACACGCGGCTGCGGGGCCTCGTCAGCAAGGCGTTCACCCCGCGCGTCGTCGAGGGGCTTCGGCCGCGCATCCAGCAGATCGTCGACGAGCTCATCACGCGAGCCCAGGCCGCGGGCTCGATGGACGTGATCGAGGAGTTCGCCTACCCGATCCCGGTCAACGTCATCTGCGAGATGCTGGGCGTGCCCCTCGCGGACCATGAGCGCTTCAAGGGGTGGAGCCTCGACATCGCCCGTGGGCTCGACTCGATCTGGCTGCCTCCGGATTCCGAGGTGCCGCGGCGCAGCGCGGCCTCGCGCCACGCCATCAACGACTACTTCCGCGGCCTCATCGCCCAGCGCCGCGCGTCGCCGCGCGGCGACCTCCTGTCGGCGCTCATCGCCGCCGAGGAGGCGGGCGACAAGCTGAACGAGGAGGAGCTGCTGGCTACGTGCATCCTGCTGCTCATCGCCGGTCACGAGACCACCGTGAACCTGATCGGCAACGGCGTCCTGGCGCTCCTGCGTAATCCGGGGGAGCTCGAGCGCCTGCGCGCGACGCCCGGGCTGATCACGAACGCGGTCGAGGAGCTCTTGCGGTACGACGGGCCGGTGCAGCGCACGGCCCGCGTGGCGAGTGCCCCGGCCACGATCGGCGGCCGGACGATCGCCAAGGGCGAGATGGTGATGCCCTTCATCGGCGCCGCGGACCGCGACCCCTCGCAGTTCCCGGATCCCGACCGCCTGGACCTCACGCGGGCCGACAACCGGCACATCGCCTTCGGCTGGGGGATCCACTTCTGCCTCGGCGCGCCGCTCGCGCGGGTGGAAGGGCAGATCGCCATCGACGCGCTCGTGCGCCGGCTGCCGCGACTCGAGCTGATGACGGACGCGCCGGAGTATCGCCAGAGCCTCACGCTTCGCGGTCTGAAGACGTTGCCGGTCAAGTTCTGACGCGACGCTTGACCCCACGATCGCCCACGTTGTATTGAGAGAGACGCGCTTCAACCATGGACCGAGTCCGCCTCGCGATCGTCGGCTGCGGCAACATCTCTCAGCTCAACGCGCCCGGATACCTGCAGCACCCGCGGTGCGACGTGGTGGCCCTGTGCGACACGATGCCCGAGCGGGCGACGCGGCGTGCCCGCGAATGGTCGATCACGCCCCGGATCTACTCGGACTTCAAGCAGGTCCTGGACGACGGCTCGATCGACGCTGTCGAGCTCCTCACGCCGACCTGGATGCACGCCGACCAGATCGTGGCGGCGCTCGCGGCCGGCAAGCACGTGTCGGCGCAGAAGCCGCTGGCGATCTCGGTCGCCGAGGCCGATCGCATCGCCACCGCGCTGGCGCGCGCGCGGACGACGTTCCGGGTGACCGAGAACTTCCTCTACTACCCGCCGATTCTGAAAGCCAAGGAGCTGCTCGACTCGGGCGCCATCGGCGAGCCGTCGCTGGTGCGGATCCACACGACGCGGGCCGTGAAGATCACGGAACAGGCGATGGAGCTCGATCCCGACGCGATGGTGTGGCGTCGCGATCCGGGTCTGAACCCCGGCGGCCCGCTCTACGACGACGGCGTGCACAAGTACGCGACGGCCGTGCTCTGGATCGGCGAGATCGGCGACATCTCCGCGATCGTCACGCGCTCCAGCGATTTCCTCGACGAGACGCCGGCGGCGGCGATGTGGCGCTTCAAGGGACGCGAGTGCCTGGGCATCATCGACTACACCGCGGCGCCCGAGATGACCATCCGCGCCCGCTACTATCGCGCCGACGAGTTCTTCGAGATTCACGGCACGCGCGGGATCATCTGGGTGACACGCGGCACGGGCGAGATGCTCGACATGCCCCCGGTGATGCTGATCCGCGGCACGGAGACCGTCAGCTACCCGGTGCCGGCCGACTGGCGTCTGGGCTTCGACGGCGCGGCCGTGGATTTCATCGATAGTCTTCTGGCCGGACGCCAGCCCGCGCAGGACATCCGCACCGCGAAGCACATCCTTCAGGTGCCTTTGGCCATCTACGAGGCCTCGCGCATCGGGCGCCCGGTCGCTCCCGACTCGATCAAGTAGACCGCTTCGGAGGAGCGTCGGCGCGGCGTTGACAGGCGTGACGGCATCATCGATTATGCATGCCTGAGCATCATCAAACATTACGGATCCTTACGAAAGGCGAGACCAGAGCACATGCGTTACGAGGCGCCAGAATCGGTAGAAGGAGCGGTCGCCCTGCTGTCGGCGGCCACGGGGGAGGCACGAGTGCTGGCCGGTGGCACCGACCTCCTCGTTCAGATGCGGGCGGACGTCGTCGATCCCGACCTGATCGTCGACATCAAGAAAATCGCGGAGACTCGCGCCGTCACGGAAGAGAAGGGCGGCTGGCGGATCGGCGCCGCGGTGACCGGAGCCGAGCTCAAGGAGCACGCGAAGCTCAAGAAGGCCTGGCCGGGCGTCGTCGAGGCCGCGAACCTGATCGGGTCGACTCAGGTCCAGGGTCGCGCGACCCTCGGGGGCAACCTCTGCAACGGCTCGCCGGCCGCCGACAGCGTGCCCGCGCTCATCGCCGCGGGGGCGGTCGCGACCCTGGCCGGACCGCAGGGCCGCCGCGATCTGCCGGTCGAGGACGTCATGCTCGGCCCGCGCAAGCTCGCCCTCAAGAAGGGGGAGATCGTCGTCTCCTTTCTCTTGCCGCCCCGTCCCCCGAGATCGGCCGATGCCTACCTGCGCTTCATCCCGCGGACGGAAATGGACATCGCCGTGGTGGGTGCGGGAGTAAGCTTGACGCTCGACGCCGCCGGCACGATTTCCGCCGCCCGGGTCTCCCTGGGCGCGGTGGCGGCGCGGGTGCTGCTGGTTCAAGAGGCGGCGCAGGCCATCGTCGGTAGCCGCCTCGACCTCGCCGCGCAGCAGCGGCTCGAGGCGGCCGCCCGGGCGGCGTGCCGCCCGATCGATGACAAGCGGGGAACGATCGAATTTCGCACCGACGTGGCCGCCGTGCTGGCGCGCCGGACGGCCCTGATCGCGCTGGACCGAGCGAGGACGAGCTGATGGCCAAACACCACATCGAAGCAGTCGTGAACGGCGACGCGGTCGAGTTCCTGTGCGAGACCGAGGAGACACTGCTGGACGTGCTGCGCGACACCTTGAACCTCACCGGCAGCAAGGAAGGCTGCGCCTCCGGCGACTGCGGCGCCTGCAGCGTCACGCTCGACGGCCGCCTGGTCTGTTCCTGCCTCGTGCTGGGCTGCGAGGTCGGCGGCCGGCGCATCGAGACGATCGAGGGCATGGCCAAGGGCGAGGCGCTGCATCCGCTGCAGCAACGATTCCTCGAGCATGCGGCGCTTCAGTGCGGCATCTGCACGCCGGGCTTCCTGGTCGCCAGCAAAGCCCTCCTCGAGCGCACGCCGAACCCGTCGGAGCACGAGATCCGATTCTGGCTGGCCGGCAACCTCTGCCGGTGCACGGGGTACGACAAAATCGTGAGCGCGGTGCAGGACGCGGCCGCGACGCTGAGAAAGGGATAATCATGGCCGAGACGCTGACGAACGGGCACACGCAGAGCTACGTCGGGACCCGCACGATCCGCCCGGACGGCGTCGACAAGGTGACCGGGCGCGCCCGCTTCGGCGCCGACTTCAGCCTGCCCGGCCAGCTCATCGGCCGCGTGCTGCGCAGCCCGCATCCGCACGCGCGCATCGTCTCGATCGACACCGCGAAGGCCGAGGCGCTGCCCGGCGTGAAGGCCGTGATCACCCGAGACGATTTCGCCGACCAACCCTCGGAGTTCATCCCGGCCGGCGAGATGATGATGAACTACAAGGACGTCGTCCGGAACGTCATGGCCCGCGAGAAGGCGCTCTACGAGGGTCACGCGGTGGCCGCCGTCGCCGCCACGAGCGCCGCGATCGCCCGACGCGCTCTGAAACTGATCGACGTGAAGTACGAAGTCCTGCCTCACGTGATCGACGTCGTCGAGGCCATGAAGCCGGGCGCGCCGCTGCTGCACGACGATCTCTTCACCGTTGGGGTCGAGCCCAAGCCCGACAAGCCCTCGAACGTCGCCAAGCGGATCGAGATCGCGCTGGGCGACATCGGGGCCGGCTTCAAGAAGGCCGACGTCGTCGTCGAGCGCGAGTTCAAGACCGCGCCGGTGCACCAGGGCTACATCGAGCCGCACGCGGCGCTCGCGAGCGTGTCCGAGGACGGGTCGACCGAGCTCTGGTGCTGCACGCAGGGCCACTTCATCGTGCGCGCGCACTGCGCGAGGCTCCTGGGCCTGGACATCGGGAAGATCCGCGTCACCGCCTCCGAGATCGGCGGCGGCTTCGGCGGCAAGACCGT
>QHSQ01000230.1 GCA_003221615.1 Candidatus Rokuibacteriota bacterium
AGCCGCGAGCCGGACGGGTCACGCGTGCTTGCGCAGAAAGACGTGGGTCGCACGTTCGCCCGGGACGTGCTTCGCGCATTCGTAGCCCAACGCGTGCATGTCGATGTCGTTCAAGAGATGCTCTCCGGATAGTGGCGTGAGACGTCGAGTGCAAGGTCGCGTCTGAGCGGGTGTATAGTCGCGGGCTGGACGAGCCATGGGCGCGAAATTCTTCGGCGCGGCGGTGAAGCGGCGGGAAGACCCGCGATTCCTCCTGGGCGAAGGGCGCTTCGTCGACGACGTCACCGTGCCGGGCATGCTCCACGCATCGTTCCTTCGCTCTCCGCATGCGCACGCGCACATCGTCAAGATCGACACCACGGCCGCCTCGGCGTCTCCCGGCGTGGTGCGCGTGCTCACGTTCAAGGACCTCGAACGCTGGATGAAGCCGCTGCCGCTCTTCGGCGCCGTGCCGCCGGGCCTCGGCGCCGTCGTCAAGTTCGACATCCGCCAGGCGCCACAGTGGGCGCTCTGTCGCGACCGGGTGCGTTACGTCGGCGAGATCGTCGCGATGGTCGTGGCCGACAGCGCCGAGCGCGCCGAGGACGCCGTGGATCTGATCGAGGTCGAGTGGGATCTGCTGGCGCCCGTCGTCGACATGACGCGTGCCGCGGAGCCCGGAGCGCCGCTCATCCACCCGGAGTGGGGGAGCAACGTCGGGATCGGCTTCACGCACTCGATCGGCGACGCCGACCGTGCGTTCGCCCAGGCCGACGCCACCGTTGCCGAGACGTTCAACATCCAGCGGTACGTGGGCATGCCCCTCGAGGGCCGGGGCGTCGTCGCGGCCTGGGACCGACGGGACGGGACCATGACCACCTGGAACTCGACCCAGGTCTCCCACTTCGTTCAGCAAGGACTCACCGGCGCGCTCGGGCTGCCGCCGCACAAGATCCGCGTCATCGCCCCCGACCTCGGCGGCGGCTTCGGCACGAAGGCGTCCGGGTACGCCGAGGACGCGCTGGTTCCGATTGCGGCCCGGATCCTCGGGCGGCCCGTGAAGTGGATCGAGAGCCGGCGCGAGCACATGTCCGGCGCCGCGCACGCGCGTCATCAGGTGCATGCGATCTCGCTCGCGGCCAGGCGCGACGGCACGATCCTCGCGGTGCGCGATCGCATCTGGCTCGACCTCGGCGCCTACAACGTCTGGGGCGTGGTGCTGCCGTACAACACGGTCGCCCACTTGATCGGTCCGCATCGCATCAAGAACATGCGGGTCGACGTCGAGGCGGTGGTGACGAACAAGACACCGAACGCGCCGTATCGAGGCGCCGGCCGGCCCGAAACCGTGTTCGCGATGGACCGGATCGTCGACTGCCTGGCGCGCGAGCTCCGGATGGATCCCGCGGAGATCCGGCGTCGCAACTACATCCGCCCGGACGAGCTTCCGTACGACTTCGGCATGCCTTACCGCGACGGCAATCCGCTCGTGTACGACACCGGCGATTTCCCCGACGCGCTCGAGAAGGCGCTCGAGGCCGCGGGCTACGAGCAGTTTCGGACCGAGCAGGCGCTTCTCCGTGCTCGCGGCGTCCATCGCGGCATCGGCATCTCCGGGTACGTCGAGGGCACGGCGATCGGCCCGTACGAAGGCGCGACCGTGAAGCTGGATCTGACCGGCCGCGTGCTCGTGGCGACGATCGCCGACGCCTGCCGGGAGGTACGGACGAAGCTCGCCCGGGCCGCGGCGGCCTTGCTCGAGGCCGGCCCCGACGACATCGAGATCGAGGACGGCCGGGTGTTCGTCAAGGGCGCGCCCAGCTCGGCGGTCGACATCGCGCGGGTGGTCCAGGCGTCGATCCCGACCTTCGCCAAGCCCGGCGTCGCCTCGCCCGACTTCGAGGCGAGCGCCTACCATCACGTGCCGACCGTGACCTACGCGAGTGCCGTCCACGTGGCTCAGGTCGAGGTCGACACGGCCACCGGCCGCGTGACTCTCCTCCGGTATGTCGTGGCCCACGACTGCGGGCGCGTGATCAATCCGATCATCGTCGAGGGACAGGTGCACGGCGGCGTCGCGCAGGGCGTCGGCGGCGCGCTGTTCGAGGAGATGGTCTACGACGACACGGGCCAGCTCCTGACCGGGTCGCTGATGGACTACGCGGTACCCAAAGCGGACGACCTCCCGCTGATCGAGACCGTGCACCTGGAGTTCCCATCGCCGCGCAACCCGCTCGGGGTCAAGGGGCTCGGCGAAGGGGGCGCGATCTCGCCGCCGGCGGCGATCGCCAACGCCATCGAGGACGCGCTGGCGCCCTTCGGCGTGCGCATCACGGAGACGCCGGTGACGGCGGCACGCATCGTGGCGCTGCTTCAGCGGCGTTCTTGATCGAGGCTCATTCTTGATATAGTCCGATCGACTATGGCCACCAACGTGACCCACCCCGGCTGGATGAGCGTGCATGGTGTACGGCTGGAGATCGTCGAGCGAGGTCAGGGCCGGCCGATCCTCTGGCTCCACGGCGAGGAAGGCCTCGACCCGGGCGCGCAGTTCCTCGACCTGCTCGCGGCTCACGGCAGCGTGCTCGCGCCGTCGCATCCCGGCTTCGGCCATTCGCCCGACGTGGCGAGCATCGACACCGTCGACGACCTGTCCTATCTCTACCTGGACGTGCTCGCCGAGCGGAACCTCCGCGACGTGACCGTGGTCGGGTCCTCGCTCGGCGGCTGGATCGCGGCCGAGATGGCCGTGAAGTGCAGCGACCGCTTCAGCGGCCTCGTCCTCGTTGCCCCGCTCGGCATCAAGGTCGGCGACCGGGAGACGCGCGACATCCCCGATATCTTCGCGCTCCCGCCCGACGAGGTCGCGCGCCTGCAGTACCGCGACCCGGCCAAGGTGGCCGTCGATCACGGCCAGCTCTCGGACGACCAGCTCACCGTGATCGCGCGCAATCGCGAGGCGACCGCCCTGTATGCCTGGGAGCCCTACTTCCACAACCCCAAGCTGCGGCAGTGGCTGCACCGGATCACCTTGCCGACCTTGCTCCTGTGGGGCGCGGACGATCGATTCGTCACCGCCGCGTACTACGGCGACGCGTTCCGGGCCGCCATTCCGGGCGCGCGGTTCGAGACGATCGATCGGGCCGGCCACTTCCCGCACATCGAAGAGCCGGCGGCCCTCGTCGAGCGCATCCGCGGATTCATCGGCGAGCGAAAGGCGTAGGACCCTCGTGGCGATGCGGGCCTGGTTCTTCAGCGAGAACGCGTATCACCTCTTGCCGGATTCCAAGGAATACGACTCGATCAGGGTGAAGCTGCCGAACCGCTACTACGATCCCAAGATCGGCGCCGATCTCTATCATCGCTTCATCGACGAGTGGCAGATCGCCGAGGATCTCGGCCTCGAGATCATGGTGAACGAGCACCATCAGACGGCGACCAACCTGAACCCGTCGGCGGCGGTCGTCATGGGGGCCCTCGCGCGCGACACGCGCAAGGCGCGTCTCTTGATCCTCGGCAACCCGATCGCGAACCGTCGCGAGCCGGTGCGCGTGGCCGAGGAGATGGCGATGGTCGACGTCTACTCGCGGGGCCGGCTCGAGTGCGGATTCGTGCGCGGGGTGCCGTACGAGATGTCGGCGGGAAACCATCGGCCGACCCGGATGATGGACCGCTTCTGGGAAGCTCACGACCTCATCGTGAAGGCGTGGACGAGCCACGACGGTCCGTTCAACTGGGAAGGCAAGTACTTCCATCACCGCCAGGTGAACATCTGGCCGCGCCCGTTCCAGGAGCCGCATCCGCCGATCTGGATCACCGCGCTCAGCCCGTCGAGCGCGCGCGCCGTCGGCGAGAAGGGCTACATCGTCGCCTGCTTCCTGACCGGCTTCGAGGGCACGAAGAGCGTGTTCGGCTCGTATCGCGAGCGCCGCGCCGAGCTGAAGCTGCCCACCGCGGCGCTCGATCGCTTCGCGTACGCGGCGCTCGTCTACGTGGGCGAGACCGACGAGGAAGGCTACGCCGGAGCCCGCAAGCTCATGTGGTACCTGGAGTCCAACAAGGTTCCGCCCCAGTTCACGAGCCCGCCGGGCTACCACCCGACGGCGTCGGCGGTGAACGCGATGAAGGGGACGAACCCGGGCATCTTCAAGATGTTCCAGAATCCCTCGCTCGGGCCGCTCATGGAAAACGGGCTGGTCTTCGCCGGTAACCCGGATTCGGTCTACCGGCAGATCATGAAGATGTACGAGCACGTCGGCGGCTTCGGCCATCTGCTGATCATGGGTCAGGCTGGGTTCCTCGACCATGACGAGACCGTCAAAGGCATGCAGATGTTCGTTCGCGAGGTGTATCCGCGGCTCAAGGCTCTCGCGTAACCGCCCGGGCCTGGCGGGGGCTGGGGGAGGGGGCGCGGCGACCACGCGGCGCGCGTGCGCTTCCCCGCGGCGGCTGGGCTGCATCCCGGCGCACGTTGTCCGACGCCGCTTGACGGCAACGGGTCCCGCGCCCCCTCCCCCAGCCCCCGCCAGGCCCGGGCTCCCCTCGACGATTTGAGCCCCCGACCTCCTGGCGAATGAGTCTTCCGCACACTTGGCGATCGAGCCTCGTCGCTGGCGAAGGAGATAGGGATCCTTGGCTACTTGGCGAAGGAGTTTTTCAGGGTGACGAGGCGGGGTTTTTTCAGGTAGTCGGCGGGGTCGAGGCCGAGGAACTGGTCGACGTTGCGGACGGTTTCGATCACCACCGGGACGATCTGGTCGCCCACCTTCTCGATCCGGCTGATGTGGATGTCGGTGACGACGTTCTGGAACCGGTCGAAGCGCACGCGGCCTTGTGGCGCGTCGAGATCGGTCTTGCGGAGCGCCTCGATGAACTTCGCGGAGTCCTCGATGTTGCCGGCGGACGCGCCGACGGCCTGATTGATCGCGGCCATCGCCGCGTACGTGAACGCGGCGGGCGAGCCGGGATCGCGGCCGAACTTCGAGCGGAAGTCCTGGACGAACTTCCGGTTCCGCGGCGTGTCGATCGTGTATTGATAGGGCTGGCTGTTGTAGACGCCGACGGCGGCCTCACCTGCGGCGGGCAAGAGCGAGATCTCGCTGACGCCCACCGAGGCGTCGACTACCGGAATCTTCCCCCTCAGGCCGTACTCCTGATACTGCTTCACGAAGCGCACGCCATCGGCGCCGACCGTCTGCACGCCGATGACGTCGACGTCCTGCCGCAGCTTCGCGACCCAGGGAGCCATGTCCGCAGTGCCCAGCGGCGGGTAGATCTCCTGGACGATCTTGCCGCCCGATTCCTCGAAGGCGCGCGCCCACGCCATCATGAGCTCGAGCGGCCCCACGCTGTCCGAGGCGATGATCGCCGCCTTGCGGGCCTTCAGATGACGATAGGTCCATTGGCCGATCGGGGCACCGGTCATGGCGGCGCTGTAGGTGAGGCGGAATACATACGGGTTCGGCTGAAGCGTGAGGCTCTCGGCGACCGCGAAGCCCGAGATCAGCAGCGGGACTTTTTGCGTGTTCACGTAGTCCTTCACCGCGAGCGCGGCGGCGGAGAGCACGAGGCCGACGATCGCCTGGGCCCGATCGCGCTCGACCAGCTTGCGGATCTTGGTCAGCGCCACGTCGGGTCGCGTCTGATAGTCCTCGACCACCATCTCGAGCTTGCGCCGACCGAGCTGCCCGCCGACCTCGTCGGAATAGAGACGCGCGCCGTCGATGATGTCGCGCGCGTAGGTCGCGAAGGGCCCGGTCGAGGGCGCCAGCACGCCGATCGTGATCGGGCCGGCGGCCGCCGGCGCCTGCGCCGACGCGTCCACGCGCGCGCCAAGCACCGCGAAGACCACGAAGGCGACGAGCACGGCCCGGTCGCCACGGCGTCGGTTCATGGCATGCTCCTCTGAAAGGCCGGCATGACCTTCTCGGCGAAGAGGCGCAGCGAGCGCAGCGATTGGTCTTGGCTGAGGTCGCCCCAGGCGAAGCAGCCGATGACGTAGTTCGCGCCGGTCGACTCGGTCAGGCGAGCGATCTGATCGCGCACGCGCTCGGGCGAGCCCACTACGATCGTCTCGTGAGTCAGCGCCGCGTCGATGTTGACGCGGTGAGCGACGGTCGTGTCGCCGTGATCGGCCCAGAGCTTCACGAAGCTCGCCGCCCAGCGGGGATGCGCCGCGCGCGCGATCGCTTCCGCCTGCTTGTCCGTGTCGGCGACGACGACCTGGCGGTTGATGCCGATGCGCGGCGTCTCGACGTGCGGGTTGAGACGCCGCGGATCGTCGCGATGCTCGGGCCAGACGGCTCGATACTTCTCGACGAACGGGCGATATGCCGCCGCCGGGCCGAGTCCGACCAGGTTCATGTTCAGAGACGCGGCCCAGGGCACGCTCTCGACGTTGCTCGTCGCGTACCAGAGCGGAGGATACGGACGCTGGAGCGGCGCCAGCTCCATCGGCACGTCGTCATAGCGATAGTGCTCCCCACGGTAGGTCAGGCGCGCGCTGGTCATCCCCGCGACGAGCACGTCGAGCGCCTCCTGGAACATGGGCCGCGTGCGTGCCGGATCGAAGCCGTGATAGCCGACCTCGTACGGCGACACGCCGCGGCCGACACCGAGCTCGAGCCGGCCGCCGCTCAGGTGATCGAGCATGCAGATCTCGCCCAGCAATCGAAGCGGCGAGTACAGCGGCAGGAGGAAGACGAGCGGCCCCAGCCGAATGCGCCGCGTGCGCTGGGCCGCCGCGGCCAGGAACACCGACGGCGAGGGCGCCATCCCGAGGGGTGTGGCGTGGTGCTCGGCCAGGTGATAGCAGAAAAACCCCGCCGCGTCCGCCTCCTGCAGGAGCCGCAGCCGATCCTCGTAGAGCTGCCCGAGCGGCCCCTGCTGCCGGCGATCGATCCAGTCGAACATTCCGAACTCTACGTTCGCCATTGCCCCCTCCGAGCTCTGGTTGGGCATTCTCGCATCGGCGGGGGTGCGAGTGGTGGATCAGTTCACGGACGCGGCCTCGATGCGCGCGCTCGGCACGCGGCGAAGGCGGATCTTGTAGTAGGTGATCCAAAGCGCGATCAGCGGTATGCCGATGGCGGTCGGCCAGAGCCAGCGCACCGCGATCGGGAGGAACGTGAAATTGACGACCGAGAAGGCCGATACCGTCGCGATGTACGAGCCGAGCATGCCCGCCATGTGAGCGAACCACCACGCGTTCCGGTCCGCCGGCGGACGTACGAACTTCCGGATGTCGAGCCCGGTCAGGACCATCCCGAGAACACCGAAGACCACCGGAACGACGCCGAGCCGTTGCCACGTCGGGCCGGGCCGGATCAGCCCGAGGACCACCAGCGCCGCGCTCACGGCGAACGTCACGAGCGCGGCGGCCCAGTCGACCGCCACGGGTCCTTGCCCCCGGTCGGGGCGCTTGCGCCAGAGTACCCGATAGCCCGTGAACGCCAGGTAGAAGCTGAAGACGGCCAGGAGCGCCAGAAAGATCTGAGGCCGCCACAGCGCGAGAATGACGGCGGTCGACGCGACCACCGCCATCGCCCAGAAGTAGGTCTTGCCCCAGCGCCGGTGCGCTCGGCCGCCCTTCACGGTGAGCATGGCTATCGGCGCCAGGCCCAGGGCGATCATGCCGGCGGAGATGTGGATCCAGCGAAGCGTCGTGACCAGGCTGTCCATTGTTCGATCTCCTCAGCGCCGCCGTCGACAGCGGCGTCGCCCCTCGAGCCGCTTGAGGGCGCGGCTCGATTCCGCACACCACGCGAGCATCGCGCGGCACCGGTGCTGGCCGTAGTGCAGGGTCACCAGTGAGAACGGAAGCTGCGGATGGCCGGCCATCTCCTCGCGGAGCCGTCGTTCGATCCCGAGATAGGTCTCGAGGAGCCCGCGCTGGGTGGCCTCGTAGTGCTCGATCTGCGCGATGCTGTCCGCCGCCCGGCCGGCGTCGCCGAGGAAGAGCTTGAGCAAGAGCTCGCTGCGGAAGGGCTCGTACCGCGCCGGGACGGCGAGCCAGCGCGCGAGCTCTCCACGCCCCTTCTCGGTGAGCGAATAGACGTGACGGTCGGGCTTGCCGCGCTGCTTTTCGCGCCGCCGCGCGGCGAAGCCCTCGGCGGCCAGCCGATTCAGGACCGGGTAGATCTGCCCGTAGCTCTCGTTCCAGAAGTGGGCGATCGAGCGCTCGATCAGCTTCTTGACGTCGTAGCCCGACATCGCGCCGAGGCTCAGCACCCCGAGGATCGCGAAGCGGCTCGTGCTCTCGCGCGCGGATCCCGTCACCGCGCCCACAGGGGTCCGACGCCGAGGCTCATGGGGTCCTCCGTGTACCGGTCCGATATATATCTGTGAGATATATACCGCCGACCGGCCCCGAGTCAATGGAGCCGTGGGCCGCCGGGGCTAGTCGTCCTTTTCCAGCACGAACAGCTCGCCCTGACGCCAGACGCCGGCGAAGGTACGCCGGTGCAGGGGGCACGGCCCCCAGCGATCGAGGGCGGCCAGATGCTCCGGGGTCGCGTAGCCCTTGTGACGGGCGAAGCCGTACTCGGGGAAGCTGCGGTCCGCCTCCAGCATGAGGCGGTCGCGCGTGACCTTGGCGATGATCGAGGCGGCAGCGACGCTGGCGCAGCGCGCGTCGCCGTCGACGAGGTTCCGCTGCGGACAGGCGAGATCGCGGAGCGCGACGAAGTCGGTGATGACCAGATCGGGCGCGACGGTGAGCCGCGCGAGCGCCTCGGCCATCGCCAGGCGCGTGGCCTGCAGGATGTTCACGCGATCGATCGTCTCGTGATCGACGATGCCGACGCCCACGGCGATGGCGCGCTCACTGATGACGTGGAAGAGCACCTCGCGCTGCTCCGGCGTGAGGAGCTTCGAGTCCGCGAGCCCGCGAATGCGCCGGTCGGGCCCGATGACGACGGCTGCCGCCACGACCGGCCCCGCCAGCGGGCCGCGCCCTGCCTCGTCGATGCCCGCCAGCCGAGTGACACCGGTCTTCCACGCTCGAGCCTCGTAGTGATAGGGCGCCGACGGAGGCGGAGTCACGAGGGGTCGATCGATTACTGCTCGGTGGGGCCGGTGGCGGGAACCAGGGGCGTGCGTTTTTCCTTCAGGCGCGCGGCCTTGCCCGCGAGCGAGCGGAGGTAGTAGAGCTTCGAGCGCCGCACCCGGCTGCGCCGCGCGACATCCACCCGCTCGATTCGGGGCGAGTGCAGGGGGAAGGTGCGCTCGACGCCGACCCCGTACGAGATGCGCCGCACCGTGAACGAGGCGCGGCCGCCCTCTCCGCGGCGCCGGATGACGATGCCCTCGAAGAGCTGGAGCCGCTCCTTCTCGCCCTCGATGACCTTCACGTGCACCCGCACCGTGTCGCCGGGCGCGAACCCCGCGCGGTCCTTCTTCAACTGCGCGGCCTCGACCAGTCGAATCGCGTCCATCACAACAGTCCTTTCATAGGCTCGCCTCGATCGGCAGGGCCCCAGCCCCGCGACGATCTGCGGCTCGCACTACCGTCATAGGCTCGCCTCGATCGGCAGGGCCCCAGCCCCGCGACGATCTGCGGCTCGCACTACCGTCATAAGCTCGCTCGGACGGCGGGTCCCCAGCCCCGCGACGACCTGCGGCTCGCACTACCATCAGCGTGGTCCCCCGAGAGCAGCACGGGCGGCACCCGCGCGCCCCGGTAGGCTTCGGGCCGCGTGTACTGCGGCGGCTCCAGGAGCCCGTCCGCGAACGACTCGCGGGCCGCCGCGCCCTCTGCGCCGAGCACGCCCGGCAGCAGGCGCGTGACCGCGTCGGTCACCACCAGGGCCGGCAGCTCACCACCCGTCAGCACGTAGTCGCCGATCGAGATCGCGTCGTCCGCCAGCCCCTCACCGACGCGCGCGTCGACCCCTTCGTACCGCCCCGCGAGCAAGATCAGGTGCGACTCGCGCGCCAGCGCGGCCGCGACCTCGTGCGTGAACGTGCGGCCGCGCGGATCCATCAGCACGACGCGCGCGCCCGGCGTGCGCAGCGCGTCGACCGCGGCGAACAACGGCTCGGGCTTCAGGACCATGCCGCCGCCGCCCCCGAACTGATAGTCGTCGGTGACCCGGTGGCGGCCCCCCGCGTAGTCTCGGAGATTGACTACCCGGATGTCAACGAGTCCGCGCGTCTGCGCGCGCCCCAGCATCGACTCGGCGAGCACCGGCGTGACCATGCCGGGAAAGAGCGTCACGATGTCGATGCGCATGGCGCCGCCCCGCTACAGCTCGAGGAGTCCGTCGGGCGGCCGGATCACCACGCGGCCCGCCGCCACGTCCACCTCGAGCACGATCTCGGCGACCGCGGGGATCAGACGCTCGCGGGCCCCGTCGCTCACCACCCACAGATCCTGAGCGGCCGACTGCTCGATGCGGGTGACCCGCCCCACCTCTCGTCCGTCGTCCGTGACCACGCGACAGCCTTCGAGTTGCCACGGGTAGAACTGGCCCGGCGGCAACGGCAGGGCCTCGGCCTCCGGCAGCGCCACCAGGCGCCCCACGAGCGCGCTGGCGGCCTCGACCGTGTCGTATCCGGCCAGCGACAGGAGCACGGCGGTGCCCTGCCGGCGCGCCCGCGTGATACGACACCGCTCCCGCGTGTCCCGCGCCCGATCCCACAGGACGCAGTCCGTGACCCCCTCGAACCGCTCGGGATGATCGGTCAGGGACGTCACGCGCATCTCGCCGTGCAGGCCGTGGGGCCGCGCGATCTCGCCGATCACCACGAGACGCTGGCCCATCGGAGCCTCTACTTCTTTGCGGGCGCGCTCGCGATCGTCGTGTCCGGCGCGTTCGCGATCAGCCGGCGAACCGTGTTCGACGGCTGGGCGCCCTTCTTGATCCACGCGTCCACCTTCGCCCGGTCGATCGATACGGTCGGCGGCTCGGTCAGCGGGCTGTAGTGTCCGAGTATCTCGATGAAGCGTCCGTCGCGCGGCGAACGCGAGTCCGTCACCACGACCCGATAGGCCGGGCGCTTGGTCGTTCCGGTTCGTCTCAGTCGAATCGTCACTGGCACGTGCTCACCCCTTCCATGTGCTCGCACTACCGTGGAAATCCCGGAAGATTCTTCATGCGGGGAAGTTTCCCCTCCATGCCCTTGAACTGCTTCATGACTTTGCGGAGCTGCGCGTATTGCTTGAGCAGCCGGTTCACGTCCTGCACGTTGGTGCCGCTGCCGCGCGCGATGCGCTGTCGCCGGCTGCCGTTGATGATCTCGGGATTGTGCCGCTCGCCCGGCGTCATCGAGCCGATGATCGCGTCGAAGCGATCGAGGTCGGCCGATTCACCCTCGAGCTCCTTGGGGGCGCCCTTGAGCATCTTGCCGAAGGGGAGCATACCGAGGATCTGATCGAGCGGGCCCATCTGGCGGAGCTGCTTGAGCTGATCGCGGAAGTCTTCGAGTGAGAAGGTGTCCTCGCGAAGCTTCTTGGCCAGCGCCTCGGCCTTGGTCTGATCGACCGCCGCCTGCGCCTTCTCGACCAGCGAGAGCACGTCGCCCATTCCGAGGATGCGCGAGGCCAGGCGGTCGGGATGGAACGGCTCGAGCGCGTCCGTCTTCTCGCCGACGCCCACGAAGGCGATGGGGCGGCCCGTGACGTGACGGACGGAGAGCGCGGCGCCGCCGCGCGAATCGCCGTCCATCTTGGTGAGGACCACCGCGTCGATCCCGACCGCCTGGTTGAACTTGTCGGCGACCGTGACCGCGTCCTGGCCCGTCATCGCGTCCACGACGAGCAGCACGTGATGGGGCGCGACCTCGCGTCGGATCGCCTGCAGCTCGGCCAAGAGCGCCTCGTCGATGTGGAGCCGGCCGGCGGTGTCGAGGATGAGCGGCGTCAGACCGCGGCTCGCCGCTTCCTCGCGCGCGGTCCGACAGATCTCGAGCGGCGTCTGTCCTTGCGTCCCGGTCACCGGGACCCCGAGCTGAGCGCCGAGCGTCCGGAGCTGGTCCATCGCGGCGGGCCGCTGCGTGTCGGCGGCCGCGAGCAGCGGATGCTGCCCCTGCTTGCTGTAGAGGCGGGCGAGCTTGGCGGCCGTCGTCGTCTTGCCGGAGCCCTGGAGCCCCATCAGCATGATGACCGTCGGGGGATGGGGCGCGGTCGCGAGACGGTGGCCGCTGCCGCCGAGCAGCTCGACGAGCTCGCCGTGGACGACCTTCACGACCTGCTGGGCCGGGGTGAGCGACGTCAGAACGTCCTGTCCCACGGCCTTGTCCTTCACGCGGTCGATGAAGGCACGGACCACCTTGAAGTTGACGTCCGCCTCGAGGAGCGCCACGCGCACCTCGCGCAGCGCCTCCTGGATGTTCTCCTCCGACAGCCGGCCGCGGCCGCCGAGCTTGTCGAAGATGGTTTGCAGTCTCGTACTCAGGGAATCGAGCATGGGAACGCCTACTCTACGGGAACATCAGTCGAAGATCAACGAGACGGCGGGAGCTCGAAGGCTACCGGCTGCCGGTCGGAACGAACTGCATCGGCGCCCGGCGCCACTGATAGATCCCGACATTGACCTGATCGAGGACCCAGCGCTCGGGAAGCCAGACTCCCGTCGTGGTCTCGGTGACGTAGAACCCCGGGACCTCGGCGAACATCGTCTGATATCTAGTCGGGACGCCTTCCGGTACGGGCACGTACACCTGCATCGTCACCGGCTGTGGCGGCATCCACACCTGGCGCACGGCGTACCCGAGGCCCGCGTTGGGCAGCATCGGGTGCGGGTTGTTGAGGGCGTGGGGCTCGTCGCCGAAGGGAATCGACTCGCGTGAGCCTCTGGTCCCCGGCGGCACGACCACGAAGGGCCCGTTGGGGTTCGGCCGGATGACGAACACCGGGCTCTGTGGGTTCGGAGTGCTCAATCCAGGGGTGGTCACCTGCGCGGCAGCCGGGCTCAGCGCCCCGACCGCGAGCAGGAGCCCGATGGCCACCCCGAGGATCCGCATGGGTCGAGTATACCCCACGGGAGACGTCCGGCCTCAGTAGGCCGGCGGCGCGTAGACGGTCACGAAAAAGAGGGGCGTCCGCCCCGAATTCTTCACGTGGTGGGCCGTTCGAGCCGGGATCATGACGAGCGATCCCGCCGCGGCGCGATGCTCCTTGTCGCCGATCCGCACGATCGCCTCGCCTTCGACGACGTACACGATCTGATCGCCGGCGTGCTCCTCCTCCGGCCCGCCGTCCTCGCCCGGAGCGATGGTCATCACGGTCGTCTGGCTGCGCTCGGTCTGCTGGAGCACGCGAAAGAACCGGCCGCGGTGGGCCAGCGCGTCGACGACGTCCATCGCGTTACGCCGCCGTCGCGGCGGCGCGCAGCGCCCGGACTGCGGCCGCGGGGTCGGCGGCGCCGAAGACCGCCGAGCCGGCCACGAGGGTCGAGGCGCCATCGTCGGCGAGCGATTTCGCGATGTCGGTCTTCACGCCGCCGTCGACGGAGACGTCGACGGACCGGGCACCCAGGAGCTCTTTGATCTCGCGAATCTTTCGATGCGCGCCCGGGATGAACGACTGGCCGCCGAAGCCCGGGTTCACCGACATCACCAGCACGAGATCGAGATCGTCGAGCACGTACTCGAGCGCCGAGGGCGGCGTGGACGGGTTCAGCGCGACACCCGCGCGCGCGCCGAGCTCGCGGATCTGGGCGAGCGTGCGCTGGAGATGCGGGCAGGCCTCGGCGTGCACCGTGACCATGTCGGCCCCGGCCGCCACGAACTCGGGGATGTACCGCTCCGGCTCGACGATCATCAGGTGGACGTCGAGCGGTAGCCGCGTGCGCTTGCGGATCGCCGCGACCACGACCGGACCGATCGTGATGTTCGGGACGAACCGGCCGTCCATCAC
>QHSQ01000137.1 GCA_003221615.1 Candidatus Rokuibacteriota bacterium
GATTTCAATGGCGACGGCGGGCCGGACCTGGCCGTGGGCGGCAGCCAGGGCGTGTCGATTTTCCTGGGCAACGGCGATGGAACGTTCCAGCTGGCTGGCGATTTCGCCGTCGGCGGTCGGCCGGCACTCGGGTTGGCCGCGGGCGACTTCAATCGCGACGGCGCGCTCGATCTGGCCGTGGTCATCGGAGCGGAGCCGGTGTTCGTGCTGTTGGGGCGCGGTGACGGGACGTTCCAGGACGCGCAACGCTTCGCGACGGACGGCTTCAACACGGTGGTGGCCGTGGCTGACCTCAACGGAGACGGTGCGCCGGACATCGTGACTCTCAACTATTCCGGCTCTACGTCCATCTCCAGCACGACCTCCGTTCTACTCGGCAACGGCGACGGGACGTTTCAATCGGCCCGGGTTTTCCGTTCCGGCCATACGGGTACCTTTCCCGGCGCCATCCAGGTGGTCGACTTCAACAGCGATGGGGGGCTCGACCTGGGGGTGCTCAATAATGACGGTGATGCCGGCTCCGTGATCTCTCTGCACCTCGCCAACGGAGACGGGACCTTCCAGCCGGCACGTCGTCTGGCGACTGGCAAGGACTTCCGGGGCCTTGCCGCGGATGACTTCGATGGCGATGGCAAGCTCGACCTGGCGGTGGCCCACAACCTGTCGACCATGTCCACCGAGGTCTACGCGCTGTGGGTGCTACTGGGCAACGGCGACGGGACCGTCCAGGCGCCGCTGAGCTTCGACACGAACGGTCTTCCCGGTCCTGCCGCAGTGGGCGACTTCACCGGTGACGGCAGTCCGGATCTCGTGGTGGCGAACGTTCGCTCCAGCGTCTCGCTGTTCATCAATAACACCGAGTCGTTCTGGGTCGACATGGCGCATGTGAGTGCGACGGGCAGGTCGGTGAAGAAGACCAGCGGGTGCGATGGCTGCTTCGACGCCAGCGCCACCTCGCGGCGCCAGATCGGCGGCAACGGGTACGCGGAGTTCACGGCGATGGAAACGACCCTGATCCGCATGGGCGGGCTCGCTCGGGTCGGCACGGAGCCCCAGTGCGAGAACATCGACTTCGGCATCCGCCTGCAGGCGGGGATCGCAGAGGTTCGGGAGAACGGCGTGTACCGGGCCGACACGACCTTCGTGACCGGTGACGTCTTTCGCATCACGGTCCAGGCGAGCGAAGTGACCTACGCGAAGAACGGTGTCGTCTTCTACACGAGCGCGGCCAGAGCCTCCTCGCCGCTCGCTCTTGTCGGAGTGCTGGCGAACCTCGACGCGACGGTCGGCAACGTGGTGATCGCCGCCAACCCATAGGCACACGAAGCCGTACCGGTTGGCGACGTTTCCAGGCGTAGGACACGCACGCGCAGCGCGTGCACGCAGCCTGAGCGCGAGGAGCTTGCGGTTTCCTGCCTGGCGCTACGATCCCGCGCCGGCGGCTTGTCGCATTTTCCCCAGATACGCATCGCTGCCGTGCTGGAGCAGGCGGCCCACGCTGCTGTGAAAATACTGAACGCCGAGGCCCAGGAACTTTGGCACGAGGTTGTCGGGGCAGCTGCAGCCGGCGATGCGCCCGGCGTTGGTGATCACCTTGACGCCGCGCTCCATCATCACCTGCACTTCCGGATGGGCCTGCTGACCCGTGTAGCCCATGGATTGAGACAGGTCGCCGGACCCGATGAAATACACATCCACGCCGGGCACCTTGACCAGGTCCGGGAGGTTCTCGATGGCCTCGACCTCTTCCAGCATCAGGCACACGAGAGTGTTGCGGTTCGCTTCCCTGGCGTAGTCCGCGGTGGAGCCCTTGAAGCCGTAGTTGGCCGGCCGCCCCCCGCTGAAGATGCCCCGATGCCCTTCCGGCGCGTACTTCACCGCGTCCACCGCGGCGCGAGCCTCCTCCGCGGTGTTGACGTGGGGAACCTGCACGCCCCACGCGCCCCGATCCAGGAACGGCGCGATGATCTCCGGCTTGTTCCCGACCGGGCGCACGACGGGCGCCATCCCCGTGAGCTCGGCGGCGGCGATGCACGCCTCGGCGGTATCGACCGTGATGGAGCCGTGCTCGTTGTCGAGCAGGATCCAATCGAACCCGAGATGGCCGAGCATCTCCACCACCGCCGGCGCAGGAAAGGTGCACATGACGCCGAAGGCCGCTTTCCCGGCGTAGAGCCTCTGCTTGAGCGTATTCTCGCGCATGGTCGGTGAGTATACCCGGCCATGAACGAGAACGGTGGACCATGAAACGAACGATGATGCTGACCGGCGATGTGAACCTCATGAACGTCACCGATCCCAAGGTGCCGTTCGCTCTCATCGGGAACACGCTACGGCGGGCCGACGTGCTGTTCGGCAATCTTGAGTGCTGCTTCTATGAGCCACCCTCCGCGCACTCGATGGAGCGCGAGGGCTTCTATGCCCCCCTCGCATCCGCTCAGGCCCTCGTCATCGGCGGGTATCACGCGGTCGGTGTCGCCAACAACGTGAACTACGGCGAGGAGGCGATCCGGGCCTCGCTCGAGCAGCTCGACCGACTCGGCATCCAGCGCACCGGAGCGGGGGTGAACCGCGTGGCCGCGCGCGCCCCCGCCGTCGTCACGCGCGACGGTCTCCGGTTTGGCTTCGTGCAGCGGACCTCCGTCTACTGGGCCACCGGCCACGAGGCCACCGACCATTCGGCCGGCGTCGCCGTCCTGACGGGCCGCACGGCCTACGAGCCGATGCTCCAGGCGCGGCACCCCGGCCTCCCGCCCGCGAACCGTCCCGGCCTTCCGCCCGTGATCCTCACCTGGGCGGACGCGACGTCGCTCGCCGAGCTCACCGCCGATCTGCGCGCGCTGCGCACCCGGGCCGACATCGTGGTCGCCTCCCATCACTGGGGACTGTTCGAGGACGTCCTCGACTACCAGGTCGAGATCGCCCACGCCGCGATCGATGCCGGCGCCGACGTGGTCATGGGGCATGGGCCGCACTACGCATGCGCGGTGCAGATGTATCGTGGCAAGCCGATTTTTTATGGCCTCGGCAGCTTCTCGTTCCATACCGGACACGGCGGTCGGGCCCACGGCGACTGGGTCGGCATGCTGGCGCGCCTGAGGTTCGACGACTCAGCGCTTGTGGAGGTTGCGTTCTCGATGGTTCGCCACAACGAACGCAACGAAACCTACATCTGCGACCTTCGCCATGACAAGGAGGCGGTCGAGCAGATCACGCGCCGGTGCGACAAGCTCGGCACGACGCTCACGGTCGGCGGCAGCGAGATGATCGTGTGGCAGAAGCCGTGAGCGGTCACCGCCTCAGTTCTTGTCGCGGATGGCCTCGAGCATCTGGCGAGCGCGGGGCAATTCCTTGAGTGTCCAGCGAGCGCGGTCGGTCGGCGCGCGCTCGTCCAGCACGGCCTGCAGCTCCTGCCGCGCCTCCTGGTAGCGCCCCATGTTGACGTAGAGTTGCGCCAGCTCGATCCGCGCCCCCGTCAGCCGCGGGTCGAGACGCCGCGCGGTCTTGAAGTGCTCCTCGGCGTCCTTTCGGTCACCGCCCAGGACCACCGGCAGCTCGCGCGCGATGCTCCCAGCCATGATGTGGGCGTCGATGTTCTTGGGATCGAGCCGGAGCACCGTGTCGACCTCCTTGCGGAGGTCGCGCAGCGCGAGGGCCGAGCGGAGCAAGCCCTTGGCGTGCGACCAGGTCCCCAGGGTGATCGCGTGCCAGAGATGAGCGTCGGGATCCTTGGGGGCCAGCTCGGTCGCCCGCTTGGCCACATCGCGAGCGCGCTCGTAGGCGGCAATCTTCGTCTCATGTGTCTTCGCGCGCTCCTCGCCATAGAGGAACCACGCGCGGGCCAGGGCCACCAGAGTCGGCACGTCGTCGCCGGCGCCCTTGGCCACCGCCGCTTCCAATAGGTCGCGGGCGCGGTCGATGCGGGTGGGGTCGTCCTGATACTGCCGCAGCATCGCGCGCGCGGTCTCCGCAGGCGTCTGAGCCCGGGCCGCGGCTGGCGCCGTTAGGACGAGGGCAAGCGCTGGAAGCGCGACGAGCAACGACCACCGCATGAGCAGGTGGACCGCGAGGGATGGATTCGGAGGGCTCTCGCCTAGAGCACGCCCTCGTTCTTCAAGGCGTCGAGCTCGTCGGCGCCGACGCCGAGCCAGGTGTTCAGCACCTCGGCGCCGTGCTGGCCCAAGCCCGGCGAGGGCTTGACCCGGGCCGTCTTGCCGTCGACCCGCACCGGCCAGGTCGGCATCTTGAACGGCCCCTTCGGGTGGTCCATCACCTGCATGATGCCGCGCTTCTCGAAGCTCGGATCGTTCTGCAGCTCCATCGTGTCGAAGACCGCGCCGGCCGGCACGCCGACACCGCTGATCAACGTCATTGCCTCTTCCTTGGTGTGTTGCCGTGTCCACTCGGTAATGATCGCGTCCACCTCGGCCTCGCGCTCGACCCGCGCGGCCCCGGTGGCGTAGCGCGGATCGTCGATCAGCTCCTCCCGCCCGATCAGCTTCATCAGGCGGCTCCAGTGCTCGGGATTGCCGCGGCTCGTCGTGATGTAGATCCAGTCGTTGGAGCCCAGCGGCTTGCACTGATAGAGCCCGGAAGGCGAGTTCGTGCCGGCGACGGATTTCCCACCGCGGCGCGGCGCCGCCTTGCCGGTGCGCGCCTGCGTGGCGAAGCAGGTGCGCATGTAGTGGATCATCGCATCCTGCATCGCCACTTGCAGACGTCGGCCCGTGCCGGTTCGCTGCCGCTCGAGCAGCGCGCCCAGGATGGTCACGGCCATCAGCATGCCCGTGCCGGTGTCGCCGAAGCTCGGGCCGGGCTTGACCGGCGGCCGGTCGGGCTCGCCGGTCACGCTGATCGTGCCGCCGGCGGCCTGCGCGATCATGTCGAAGGCGAGGCCGGTCTCGTACTTGCTCCCGGTGCCGAACCCCTGGATCTGGCAGAAGATGATCCGCGGGTTGATCTTCTTCACCTCGTCGTAGCCCAGCCCGAGGCGGTCGATCGTCCCCGGCGCCATGTTCTCGACCGTGACGTCGGCCTTCTTCAGCAGCTCCTTGACGATTGCGACGCCGCGCGGCGACTTGAGGTTGATCGCCAGCGATCGCTTGTTGGCGTTGAACATGTGGAAGTACCACGGGTCGTCATCGGGCTTCCCAGGCCGCAGCCGACGGCCGGGATCCCCGGTTTTCGGATTCTCGATCTTGACGACGTCGGCCCCGAGCCACGCGAGCGCCTCGGTGCAAGAGGTTCCGGCCTCGAACTGGGTGAAGTCGACCACCCGGATGCCGGCGAGACAATCGAGGTCCTGGCTGTTTTCATTCATCGCTGACTCTCCTGCCCGAGCATGGTTGACAGGAAGTCTAGCCGAACGCCGGGGCGCGGCCAAGGGCCCCCGCCTGGCCCCGAGAGGGATAATCTGACCCATGAGGAGATGGTCCCCGGCGATCGCACTGGTGCTGAGCGCCTGCGCGTCAGCGCCCACTGGCCCGAGCGTGATGGTGCTTCCGGGGGCCGGGAAGCCTTTCGAGCAATTTCAAGCCGACGATTCCCTCTGCCGCCAGTGGGCGACGCAACAGATCCAGACGACGCAGAGCGCTGACACGCCCGCGCAGCGCCGCTACGACATGAGCTACATGCAATGCATGTACGGTAAGGGCAATCAGATCCCGGTCGTCGCAAGCTCCGCGCCACGGCAGACCCCGCCCGCGCCGCCATCGACCTCGTCGAACGCCGTGCCGGATCTGCGGGGCGTGTGGACCGGCACATGGGGCGAGACTCCCCTCACGCTCCTGGTTCTCAACCAGGAGGAGACTCCGGTCTCCGGCATTTACGTCGGCCCCTGGTCGGCCCTCGGGCAGCGAGAATTCGGCCTGTCGGGAATCCTGACCTTCAGCGTTCGGGATGAAGCCATCTCGGTCAACGTCCGGGGCCGGTTTGCCGACTCGAACGGCAGACGCATGCTCGTGCTGGATCCCCTAACGGGATACGGTCAGCAGATCACGCTGACGCGCGTGGATCCGGGGCACATGGCCGGCGTCGGGACCTCGCGCGCGAGCTGGGAGCCCAGTGGCCCCGTGGAGCTCCTGCGGCAACCGAGCGGCGTCGGCCGCTGAGGTCGCGCTCCGGCCGCCCGCCGCGAATCGTCGGCTCACTCACTTCCCCTTGAGCCGCAGGTCCTCGTACGGCGCAGACCACGGATAGTCGGTGATGAGGCCGAGCCCCGACTCCGCGACGCGCGGGCCGTAGGCCTGGAGCAGCGCATGCTGCCATATCGGCAGGTACATGACCTTCTCGTGCATCAGCTGCTGGATCCGGTGCAGGATCGCCTCGCGCTTCTTCGTATCGAGCTCTGTCGCCTGCTCGCGAACGAGCCCGTCGATGTCGGGATAGCCGCCATACGCATAGGCGCCGGTCGAGGCCGTGAACGACTCGATCCGGGTCGCCGCGTTCCCGGAGATACCGCTCAAGCCGTAGATGATGTTCTTCAGCTTCTTTTCCTGGTACGCCTTGAGGAACGCCGCCCGCTCGAGCGGCCGAAGCCGCGTGCGGATCCCGACGGCCTGAAAATAGTTGAGGAAGGGCTCGGCGTAGTTGGTGGTGCCCGCGTCGCACCAGAAATCCCCGGCGTCAAAGCCCTTCGGGTACCCGGCTTCCGCGAGGAGCTGTCTGGCCTTGGCCAAATCGTAGGGATAGATCGGCGGCTGCCAGTAAAACTCGAAGCTCGCCGGAATGATGCTTCCGGTGATTCTCGAGAACCCGAGCGTCTCAGCCTGATTGACCGCCTGACGGTCGACGGCATAGGTGGCGGCCAGGCGCACGCGCCGGTCGTGCCATGGGGCGCTGGCCTCCCACTGGTCGGCGAAGACGACCCAGTGCGTGCTCGAGAACTGCGTCGGTTGCAAGGTCAGCCCGGGTGAGCGCCGGACCTCCTCGCCCAGCGGCCCAGTGGTCGCGTACGCGATGTCGGCCTCACCGCGCTTGAGCATGGCCAGCCGCGTGGAGCTGTCCGTGACCACCTTGAAGGCGAGCTGCTTCACGCTCGGCGTCTTGCGCCAGTAGCCCTGGAAGGCCTCGAGCACGAGCTCGACGCCGGGATTGAACGAGACGAAGCGATACGGCCCGGCGCCGATCGGATGCTTCTTGAAGCCCTCCTCGCCGACCTTCTCGACGTATTTCTTCGGGACGATCCAGCCCGCGCCCGTGGCCGGTGTGCCGTAGAAAGTCATGAAGTCGGGCCACGGCCGCTTGAGCCGGAAGCGGATTCGGCCGGCGTCCGGCGTCTCGACCGCGGCCACCTTGTCCTTGAGCGTCTTCGCCGAGATGCCGCGGTATCGCTCGAACGAGAACTTGACGTCTTCGGCGGTCACGGGCTCGCCGTTGTGGAATCGCACGCCCTTTCTCAAGATGAGCTCGTAGATGAGCCCGTCGGGCGACATGCTCCACGACTCGGCCAGGCTGGGCGCCATGCTCTTGCCCGGCATCGGCTTCAGCATGGCGTCGTGGAGCGCATAGAGAATCATGAAGGGCGTGATGAGACCGGGGGTCTCGGCGGGCTCGAAGAGCGTCGGCGCCAGGGTGAAGTGAATCGCCCACGTCATCTGACCCGCGGGGGCCTCCGCGCGGGCCTCGGGGGCGAGGACCGCGTGCGTCAATGCGGCCGACGTCAGCGCGAGCACGCCGGCCACGATCTGTCGGGTGCGTCCGGTCATCGCATCGCCTCCTGGTCAGGGGCAATCACATCGGGATGGGCTAGGGGCTTGCCGTCTGGAGATGTCCAGCGAGGGTAGCCCTACCGAACAATGGTGGTCAAGACGAAGCGCGACCGTTCCGGTTTAGACTGTTCAGTACGATGGCGTGCGCCGGCTGCGGCCTCGAAACGTCTGCCGACTTCGCGTTCTGCCCGCGCTGCGGACGCCGGCTGCCGGCCCCCTGCACCGCGTGCGGCGCCCCGTGCGAGCCCGACTTCGCCTTCTGTCCCCGCTGCGGCGCGGCTCGGAGCCCGGCCGCCGTCGGCGCGGACAAGGCGGCCGCGGCGGCGGCGGTCGTTCAGTCGGACGGCCGTGAAGCCGACCGCCGCCGGGTGACCGTCCTCTTCGCCGACCTTTCCGGATTCACGTCGCTGTCCGAGCGGCTCGATCCCGAGGAGGTTCGCGCCTTCCAGAACGCGCTGTTCGAGACGCTGGCGCAGGCGATCGAGCGCTACGACGGCTTCGTCGAGAAATTCGTGGGCGATGCCGTCATGGCGGTCTTCGGCGCGCCGGTCGCGCACGAAGACGACCCGCAGCGGGCGCTCGAGGCGGCGCTGCAGATGCTCGAGCGCGGCGGAGCGCTCAGCGAGCGATGGGCCGCGCGACTCGGCCAGCGCGTCCTGCTCCACATCGGCGTCCACAGCGGCCCGGTCGTCGCGGGAAGCCTCGGCGCCGCCGCGGGCGCCGCGTACGCGGTGACCGGCGACACGGTGAACACGACTGCGCGCCTGCTGGCCGCCGCGGCGCCCGGCACCATCCTGGTTTCCGAGGCCACCCACGCGCTGACGCGACATCGCTTCTCGTTCGAGCCCGCCGGCGAGCTGACCCTTCGCGGTAAATCGGAGCCGGTCGTGGTCCACCGTCTCCTCGGCACGCTGGCCGAGCCCCGATCGGGCCGCGGTCTCGCCGCGCTCGGGCTCGCGGCGCCGCTCGTCGGCCGCGCGGACGAGCTCGATCAGCTGATGAAGGCCTTCGCCCGAATGGCGCGCGGTCGAGCGCAGATGGTCAGCCTCGTCGGCGAGGCCGGAACCGGCAAGTCACGGCTCCTCTCCGAATTCTTCGCGCGACTCGAGGCCGAGGGGCAGCTCCGCGAGATGGCCGTGCGGCGCGTCACATGCTCATCGCTGGGTGAGCCGACCTACGGCATCTTCGGGGCGCTCTTCCGCGAAGCTTACAAGGTCGACCCGGCCGACTCGCTCGACGTCGCTCGGCAGAAGCTCTCGAACGGCCTCACGGCGCTCGGAGCTCGGGCCGACGAGGCCGCCGCGATCGCCCCCGTGCTCAGCTACGTGCTCGGCGTGGAAGACGCCAAGCCCCGGGACTTCGAGCCCGAGCAGCTGCATCGCCAGATCGCGCTGGCGGCGCGCGCACTGGTCGAGCGGCGTCTGCAGCACGAACCGCTCTTGATCGTCGTGGACGATTTGCACTGGGCGGATAGCGCCTCGGTGGATCTGCTGCGAAGCATCGTCGATCACCTCGCCGAACGGCCGCTGATGGTGCTTCTCTCCCACCGGCCGGAGGCGCGACCGCCGCTCGTCACGCGAGCCACCCAATTGATCATCCGCGTTCATCCTCTGTCCGCTGACGAGACGCGGTCGCTCGTCGGCGGCCTGTTCGGCGCCGCGGTCGGCGAGCCGCTCACCCGGCTCCAGGACTTCGTCGCGACGCGCGCCGGCGGCAATCCCCTGTTCGTGGAAGAGATCGTGCGGAGCCTGGTGGGCACGGGCGTGCTCGTCCGCGACGGCGATCGCTGGGCGTCCACGGCGGCCTACGAGGCGGTCGACGTCCCGGCCACCTTGCACGGCCTGCTGCTTTCGCGGGTCGATCGGCTTCCCGCAGAAGCGCGGCGCCTCCTGCAGGAAGCCGCCGTGCTCGGCGCCGAATTCGAGGAACCGTTGCTGCGGGACATCGCGACCGACGCGGGAGCCATCCACGCCGCGCTCGACCGTCTGACCGATGCCGATCTGATCCAATCGGCCGGATCCGGACGCGATGGGACCCGATATCGCTTCACCCATGCGCTGGTGCACGAAGTGGTCTATCAGAATCTCCTGCTCTCGCGTCGCACCGAGCTGCACGAGACGGCGGGGCGCGCGCTCGAGCGGGTCACCGGCCCTCATCCCGAGCGCCTGAGCGATCTCGAAGCCCTCGGCCACCACTGGAGCCTCAGCGCGGACAAGCCGCGGGGCGCGCGCTATCTCCTGGCCGCCGGCGATTGGGCGCGCGCGGTCTACGCCAACGACGATGCGATCCGGCACTACGAGCGCGCGCTCCGCACCTTGGCCGAGTGCCAGGCGTGCGCCATCGAGACGTGGGCCCCGCGTGAGCGTCTGGCCGATCTGCAGGGCCTCACCGGGAGACGGGCCGAAGCTCTGGCGCATTACGAGTCGGTACGGCAGGAAACCGAGACGGCCGGCGATCGCGCGGCTGCCGCGCGCCTGCACCGCAAGATCGGCGCGCTGCACTGGGAAGCGGGGGACCGCGAACGCGCCGGCGCCTGCTTCGCCTCGGGGCTCGACCGGCTCGGCGATGATGGCGACCCTCTCGAGCGCGCGCATCTGTTCCAGGAGATGGGTCGGCTGGCGTTTCGCGCCGGCGACAACGCGGGCGCCATCGAGTGGGCCGAGCGCGCTCTGGCGGAAGCGGCGAGCGAGGAGCAGACGTCGACCGACCCTGAGCGGTCTCGCGAGGCGGCGGCCATGCGCGCGCAGGCGTACAACACCCTGGGGGTCGCGCTCGCGCGAACGGGGCGTCTCACCGAGGCGGTCGCCCAGATCGAGCGGAGCATCGGGCTGGCCGAGGCCCGCGACCTGTTGCAGGCCGCCTGTCGTGGGTATACGAATCTTGGAGTGCTCTACAGCTCGCTGGACCCGCGCCGGAGCATCGAGACGTGCCTCAGAGGGCTCGAGACCGCCAAGAAGGTGGGCGATCTCGGCTTCCAGTCGCGCCTCTACGCCAATCTCGCGGTGGCCTACTGCGCGCTGACGGATCGATGCGAGGCGGAAGGCGTCGAAGCCGCGCGGGCCGCCATCGATCTCGACCGCCGTCTAGGCTTGCTCGACCACCTGGCGGTGCCGTTGATCGTGCTGGGGCAGATCCACCAGTGCCATGGCGAGCACGCCGAGGCGTTCGCTTCGTATCAGGAAGCCCTCGACTTGGCCGAGCAAGTCGGAGAGCCGCAGCTTCTGTTCCCATGCTACGACGGCCTGGCCACCCTGCACCTCGACGCCGGCAACCAGGCACTCGCCGAAACGTACCTCGCGAAGGCGCAAAAGGTGTGCGAGCAGGCCGGGCTCGAGCCCGATGCGCTGATGGTGCTTCCGTTCCTATGCTGAGAAGGAGCTTCTCATGACGACGTCTGACACGCGCCCGCCGATCGAGCCCGGCGAAGCCGCACCCGACTTCACGTTGCCGGCCGTCGACCGGAACGAGTCGGTGTCGCTGGCCGACTACCGCGGGCGGAGCCCGGTGTTCCTGGCCCTGCTGGTCGGCCTCTGGTGCCCATTCTGCCGGCGCCAGCTCGTGCAGCTCGGCGCCACGGAAGGCAAGCTGAAGGCGCTCGGGGTGGAGAGTCTCGCGGTCGTGGCGACTCCGCCCGAGAACGCGCGGCTCTACTTCAAGTTCCGTCCGACGCGCATGCGCCTGGCATCCGACCCAGAGCTGTCCACGCATCGCGCATACGGTGTGCCGCGGCCAGCCGTGACGCCCGAGCTCATGGAAGCGCTCGCGTCGACGCGGATCAATCCCCACGGGGACTATCCCGAGCCGCTGCCCGTCATGGAGGCCGCGGCGACCACCGCACGCATGGACAGCTACGCCGGGACGCCGACGGATCAGGCGGACATGGAGCGCCAGTGGCCGCAGCTCAAGGGACAGTTCCTGATCGATCGCGACGGCATCGTTCGCTGGGCCAATATCGAGTGCGCCAAGGAAGGCCTGGGCGGACTCGGGAAGAATCCGCCCGAGGACGTGATCCTCAGCGCGGCACGCGCTCTGCCTCCCCGCTAGTGGATAGCGCGCCCTCCTTCGGCGGAACGATGAAGAGATGATCTAGCGTGATCACGTCGGGCCGAAGCCTTCGGGCTTCGCCCCCGACGATCCGCATCACGGCTTCCCGGAGCTCCGGCGTTGGGACGTCGCCCGCGACCTCGACCGTGACCTCTGCTCTGCGCCAGCCGGACACGCGAGCCTGCGGCGTGATGGCCAAACCACGCAGCTGAGACTCGCGAGCGACGATGTCGGACAGCTGCGACTGAAGGATCACCCCCTCCTCGTTCAGCTTCCGCCGCGCGGCCATGTATCTGGCCAGGATCACGATGGCGATCAGGATCGCGGCGAGGACGACGAGCGAGAGGACTGTGCTGGCGGTACTGCCTGCCCCTGATGCGGGACTGGTGGGGCGCGTTGCATCCGGGCCCTGGGCCCAGCTGCGAAGAGTCGACACGATCAGGAGTGTGACTGTCGTGGTCAGCCCGAAAGCGACTCGCATAGAGCCCTCCTTCGTCACTGCGAATTGGCGATGAGTAGACCTCCCCCTGCCAGCTTCGAGCTCCAGCTTGCCCTGTTGCACCACGATCCTGCCGGGGCGGCCAGGTGTCCAATACATTTTCCCTGCAATGTTGAGACGTTGATGATATGAGTCCGCGCATGGAGCTCCGCCACCTCCGCTACTTCCTGGCGGTCGCCGAAGAGCTGCATTTCGGGCGGGCGGCTGCGAAGCTCCATATCTCCCAGCCGCCCTTGAGCCAGCAGATCCGGCGACTCGAAAAGGAGCTGCAGGCTCCCCTCTTTCATCGGACGAAGCGTCATGTGGAGCTGACCAACGCCGGCCGAGTGTTCCTCGGAGATGCCAGAGCGCTCGTGGCCCAGGCGGCGCAGGCCGCCGGCAATGCGCAGCGAGCGAGCCGCGGCGAGATCGGCCAGCTACTGCTGGCCTGCGACCTCTGGGCTGACTTCCTCAACGGGGCGCGCATCATCCGGTCGTTCGCCCGGCGGCATCCAGACGTCGAAGTCGAATTGCGCGACCTCACGGCGGCGGAGCAGATCTCGGCGCTGGAGAGCGGCGGAATCCACGTCGGGATTCTTCGGCCTCCGGTCCAGAGCAAGGCCCTGATGAGCGAGCGCTTGCTATCGGAAAGCCTGGTCGTCGCGTTTCCAAGGGGGCATCGATTCAAGAATTACGGGCGTGTCCCCTGGAGGGCGCTCGTCGACGAGCCGTACGTTCTCTTTTCTCGCCGCCGAGCGCCGGCCTTCGAGGCGCTCGTCGCTCGCGCGTGCCATGACGCGGGAGTCACACTGCGCGTCAAGTACGAGGTGGAGCATCCGCAGACGATCCTGGCGATCGTCGAGGCCGGCCTCGGCTTTTCATTGGTGCCGGCCTCGCTGCAGATGGTCGGGCGACCTGCCATCGCCTATCGGCGGTTATGGCCGGCGGGTCCGACGCTGGAAACCGTCATCGCCTGGCGAAGGGACAGCGAGCTGCCCCTGATCCAGGCATTCGTCAAGGTGGCAAGAGAGGTCGCGCGTACGCGACGTTCTGTGTCTTAGCCCGTGATCCAGCCGCTCTCGGTGACGTCGAACTCCTGGTGGTCCGGGCCGCGAAACTTGATCTCGTAGTAGGACCGCGCGCCCGCCGCGCCGGCGTGACGAGTGTCCGCGCGATTCGTCATGGCCTTGGCGCCCGCCGCTTCCAGCTTGCGGCAGGTCTCGTCGACGTCGTCCACCATGAAGCCGAAGTGGTGGACGCCGGCGTAGTCGGCCTCGTCTCGCGGGCTCTCGCCGCTTCCCTGGTCTCGCGATTTCAGGATCGCCAGGTTGATGTACCCATCGGATAGATAGCAGCCCGTCCGGGCCTGGCCGACTTCCTTGAGGCCGAACACCTCTTTGTAGAAGGCTGCGGTCTTCTCGGGGTCCGGCGTCCGGATGGCGATGTGCTTGATCCTGGCCATTTGCGTGCCTCCCTTTAAAAGGGCCTACAGGAGCCCGTACAGCTTGCCGGCGTTGTCGCAGAGGATCTTGCGCTGGACGGCCGGGTTGACCGAGCCGAGGTCCTCGGCGATCCACTTCTGCGAGTCGGGCCAGATGCCGTCGGGATGGGGATAGTCCGAGCCCCACATGATGTTGTCCTCGCCGATGAGCGGGATCATCACGGCGACCGAGGGCTCGTGCTGATAGGTCGAATAGCCCTGCCGGCGCCACAACTCGCTCGGCTTCATCGAGAGGTTGAGCTGGTGGTAGCGGTCCTCGTACTCCTCGTCCATCCGGTCGAGGATGTACGGCAGCCAGCTCACGCCGGCCTCGCCGAGCACGAACTTGAAACCTGGGAAGCGATCGAGAGCGCCCGAGAACACGATGCCCGCGAGAAACTCGGCGGCGGCGATCTGGAACATGGTCGTGCGCGTGGCGCGGTAACGGAGGTCGTACTCCTGCTTCATCGCATCGTCGGACGGCTCGCGAACGGGATAGCCGGTCGTGTGAAACGAGATCGACATGCGACACTCCTGCGCGGCGTCCCACAGCGGATCCCATGCCCCATGCCAGATGGGAAACGCGGCGGTGGACACGGCGAAGTCGGCGCCCTTGAGCCCGAGCCCGGCCGCACGCTGGAGCTCCTTCGCCGCGGCCATCGGATCGTGGTTCGGAATGCACGCGAGCCCGACGAAGCGCCGGGGATTGGTCTTGCAGAAATCGGCGGCCCAGCTGTTGTAGACCTCGTAGACCGCCTGGATGAGCTCGCGGTCCTGCATGCGCAGGCCGATCCCGAGGATTCCGTACATCACCTCGGCGTCGATGCCGTCGAGGTCTTGATCCTTCAAACGCAAATCCGGCGTGGTCGGGTGCGGGCCGCCCTCGTAGAAGCCAACCTCGAACATCTTCTCGACGTGCTTCGAGAATCCCCGCTGGACTCGGTCGAAGCCGAAGCCGAGTCCGCCGAAGACACCGAGCTCCTTTTCCTCGGCATACCAGCGCGGTCCGTCGTCGGTCTGCCGCACCTGGGGCACCCGATCGCGGAACCTGGCGGGCGCGTTCTTGACCCAGAGGTCGCCGGGCATCCAGGTCATATCGATGTGGCAATCCGCGGAGATGATGCGATAGCTCATGGCCTGACCTCGCTCGAGTCGGAGACCGTCTCGGTCCGAACGTTCACCCCATGGCCCGCCGGCAGGGTAGCTCCACCGAACGACACGGGTCAAGACGACCGTCGAATGTGTGGCTCACCCCAAGACGGTTTCGGATAGGTTGGAGCTGGCGCACGCATGGCCATCTCGAGACCGGCTCCTCACACGCGCGGCTCGCTCGCCTATCGAGGCATCCGCGGGCTGATCCGCCTGCTGCTGTGGTTGTTCTATCGGCGGATCGAGGTGGTCGGGCGAGAGCGGATTCCCGAGAGCGGTGGCGTGATCGTCGCCGCGAACCACCACAACTCGCTGGTCGACGCGATGCTGATCATCGCGACCGTGCCCCGCGCGATCACGGTGCTCGCCAACGCGCCGCTCTTTCGCCACCCGCTGATCGGCCCGCCCCTGCGCCTGATCGGCGCCGTGCCCGTCCACCGACGGGCCGAGGCCGGCGACGATCCCCGAAAGAACGAGGAGATGTTCGCGGCGGCCATCGAGGCGCTGTGCGCCGGCGGCGTCATCCTGATCTTTCCCGAGGGACGAACGCAGCCGCAGCCGATCTTGCTGCCGCTCCGGACAGGCGCCGCGCGCCTGGCCCTCGGAACCGAGCGCGCGGCAGGCGGCGTGAACCGCGTCACGCTCTTGCCGGTCGGCATGGTCTTCCACGACCCTGGGACCTTTCGGTCGGCAACGGTCCAGATCACCGTCGGCACGCCGGTCACCACCGCCGATCTGGTCGCCGCCCATCGCGATCGGCCCGAGGAGGCGGTGCGGGCGATCACGACCCGGCTGACGGAGTCCATCGCCGCGCGCATCGTGGAGGCACAGGATCAATACTCGCTCGAGCTCCTCACCGTGCTCGAGCGCGCGTGGCTCGAAGAAGCCGCACGCCGCGGGGAGGTCGAGCCGGCTCCCGGCTCGTCCGCCGAGCATGCGCTGGCGTGGCAGCAGCGGGTCATGCGGGCCGGGCGCTACCTCGCCGCCCGCGAGCCACACCGGGTGGCCGAGCTACGGCACCGGATCGAGCTCTATCGCGGTCACCTCGACGAGGTCGGGATCACCAGCGACCAGCTCGGCCAGCCCTACACGACCGGCCTCGTGATGTCCTACGTCGTGACCAATGCGCTATGGCTCGCGCTCGGCTTTCCTCTGGCGATCTGGGGGATCGTCGGTCACGCCGCGCCCTACTGGCTGACCGGACAGATCGTGAAACGGCTCGGGCGAACGCTCGAGGAGGAGGCGACGGACAAGATGGCGGTCGGTCTCGTGATCTATCCGCTCCTCTGGGGCATCGAGGGCTGGATGCTCTGGCGGCTCGGCGGCCGCGGCGCGCTCCTGGTGTTCCTGCTCCTGATCGTACCGTCGGGCTTGCTCGCGCTCGTCTGGCGCGAGCGACTCGGCCGGGTCATCCGACAGGCGCGGGCCTTCTTCTGGTTCGTCGCCGACCGTGATCTCCACCGGCGCCTGCTCGACGAGCGACGCGGGCTCGTGAGCGAGCTGCGCGAGCTGGCCGAGCACGTCCCACCGGAGGTGCTGCGGTCCGACCGTGTGAGCGATGTCCGGTAGCCGCTGGTCGCGCTCGCCCGGCGTCATTCTCGGCTCGCTCACGACGCTCAACGCGCTCAACTACCTCGACCGCTACGTCGCCGCGGCCACGTTGCCCCTCATCCTGGCCGATCTGGCGATCTCGGATGCGCAGGGCGGTCTGCTCCAGTCTCTGTTCATCGTCGCGTATTCGCTGGCCTGCGGGCCGGCCGGCTGGCTCGGCGACGTCGGCAAACGCCTGCGCCTGGTCGCGGGGGGCGTGTTCGTGTGGAGCGTCGCGACGGTCGCCTCGGGTCTGGCACCGACGTACGGCTGGCTCCTTCTCGCCCGCGCGGTGATCGGCATCGGAGAGGCGAGCTATGCGGTGGTGACTCCGTCGCTCCTCTCCGATTGCTACCCGGCTGAACGGCGGGCGCGCGTGCTCGGCATCTTCTACGCGGCGATCCCGATCGGCACCGCCCTGGGCTACATCGTGGGCGGCGTGGTCGGCGCAGCCCACGGCTGGCGCGCCGCCTTCTTCGTGGCCGGCGCGCCGGGGGCGGCTCTCGCATTCCTGCTGCTCTTCCTCACGGAACCCGAGCGCGGCGCCCAGGACACGGCGCACGGCGCGGCGACGCCGCTCGGATTGACGCCTTCGCTCCGCGCGCTCGTGAGCCGCCGAAGCTACGTCGTCAATACCGCCGCGCAGATCATCTACACGTTCAGCATGGGCGGCCTGGCGACGTGGATGCCGACGTATTTCGTGCGGGAGCGCGGCATCCCGCTCGGAACCGCGTCGACGACGTTCGGGCTGCTCCTGGTGGTTGCCGGATTCGCCGGAACCTTGCTCGGCGGCCGCATCTCCAGCGCAGTGGCGCGCCGGTACCCGGGTGCCGATTTCATCGTGTCGGGCTGGTCGCTGGCGGCATCGATCGTCTTCACGTGCTTCGCGATCCTGGCGCCGCAGCCGGCCGTGTTCTGGCCGGCCATGTTCGTCACCCTGCTCCTGGTCTTCGTGAATATCGGTCCGCTCAACGCGGCCATGGCGAACGTCCTGCCGGCGGAGCTTCGCGCGCGCGGATTCGCCGTCACGACGTTGCTGATGCACCTGCTCGGCGATGCCGCCTCTCCCTGGCTCATCGGAGAGGTGTCCGACCAGATCGGCCTGCTCACACCCGTCCTCGTCACCGGATGTCTGCTGGCCGCGGCGGGCGCGATCCTCCTCGCGGGCCGCGCAACCCTCGAGGCCGATCTCAACGCGGCGAAGGCGCAGTAGAGGAGCGATCGATGAGCGAAGCGACGCCCGCGCTGTGGGCGATACGGCTCGGTCTGGTCATCGCGGGTCTGGCGAGCTGGTTTTGGACCCAACGGCTCATCGGCCAGCGGGCGTGGCCGGCGGGCAACATCGGTGACGGCGTCCATCAACTGACCGCGCCGCTGAACCGGTATCTCCACGTGCACCCTCGCGCCGCCGACGCGCTTCTGGTCGCGACCTCGGCGATCATCGACGCGCTCGGGCTCTTCATCCTCGCGCGCTCGATCTTTGGACCGACCGTGCGCCCGTTCCTCGGGCTCCTGATCCTCTATGCGCTGAGGCAGATCTGCCAGGGGCTCTGCGCGTTGCCGCCGCCGGAGGGAATGATCTGGCGCCGCCCGAGTATCCCGTCGCTGCTCGTCACCTACGGCACCGCGACCGATCTGTTCTTCTCGGGCCACACGGCGATCGCGGTCTTCGGGTGCATCGAGCTGGCGCGGATGGGCGGGCCGATTCTGCCGGTTCTCGGCGTCGTCATCGCTCTCGTGGAGGCGACGACGGTGCTGGTGCTCCGCGCACACTACACGATGGATGTCTTCGCGGCGATCGTGACGGCGCTCTGGGCGGTGGGCGCGGCCGACGTGCTGGCTCCGGGCGTCGACCGAGCGCTTGCCACGCTGGTCGGCGCAGCGCGCTGATCTACCGCGCTACTCCGATCTCGGCGGGACCTTGATCCACGCCTCGGCGCACATCGGCACGCTCGGGTAGTAGGCCTTGGAGCTCTCGCAGTAGTACCAGTACCCTTCCGGTGCGGCGGCCGGCTGCTGCGTGTAGACGGGCTGCTCGACGATCACGGGCGCCGGTGCGTAGACGGTGTAGGGATACGGGTAGTAGTAGGGGTAGTAGTAAGGGTAGGGCGGTCCCCACCAGAAGGAGGATCCTATGAACACGCGGCCGTGGCCTCCGTGACCTCCTCCTCCGTGGCGCCAGCCGCCCGCCCAAGCCTGATTCAGGGGGATCGCCACCAGAAGCAAGATCACCACGATCAGCGCGACCCACGCGCGCCTCTTCGAGGCCGTCGTGCTCGTCAGTCGTGGCCAACCACGCATACCACTAGGATAGCGCCGGAGGCTCGCCGGGTCGAGCGTCGAGTGTTACCGGGACGGAGGCGGCGGCGGGGGCGGCGGACTGCCGGTCGGAGGCGGAGACGGCGGAGTGCCCGCGGGGGGCGGGGCCGGTGAGGTGCCCGCCGGGGGCGGCGGAGGCGGCGGCGCTCCCGCGGGAGGCGGCGGCACGTTCGGCGGTCGGCGCGCCGGCGGCTGGCACCGGTAGACATCCGCGAGAATCATCGAGAGATCGTCGGCCGCGAACGAGAGCACGGCCGTGTTGCCGCCGGATCGCACGATTTTCCGGCGCAGGTCCTTGAGCGAGTCGTCGCTCACTCGAGCCATGCGGGCGCAGCCGGTGGCGATGCCGGGATCGGTGGACAGTCGGAGCTGGCTCATGGCGAACCGCTCCATGTCCTGCGCCCATGCGCCGGAAACCGACGACGCCAGCAGCAGCAGCGCCGTCCCCGAGATCCATCTCGCGTCGATCACGCTCGCCTCTGCACTCTCGCTTCATGGTACACCCCGCGCGCGCCGGCTCGGCGGGCTACCGCGCTCGAATGGGGCGCAAGAAGGTGCTACAGTGTCGTGCCCGTGCGGCGGCCGCGCTGGATTTTTCCGGAATTATAGGCGGTATGCCCCGTCGGGGCAGGAGGCAGAGGTCCTCGAATCGACATGAGAGTCATCTGCGCGTCGTGCCGCGTCGAGGGCCGGTCCGGAGACCTGGGCGAGAAAGCTCCTTTCGACGATCCCGCGGAAACCCACGGCTACTGTCCGCGCCACGCGGCGCTACTCCTCGCGGCGCTTCCGTCGCTCTCGTTCCCCGACGTCGAGCTCTTGATCGTGGTCCGCCGGCACGACGTGACGCTGTTCGAGTATCTCCAGCGACGACTGGACGGAGTCCGCGGCGTGAAGGTCATTCTCGATCGCCGCGTCAGCGACCGGCGCCACGCGCTCGGTCAACGGGCGCCTGATCGCCGCCGCCTGCGGCGGCGCCTCAGGCTCGGACAGGCCTCCTCGCTCGGCTACACGGTCGTGCGATTCCGACCGCGGTGAGCCGTCGCTCCCCGGCCGAGCGTTACGGGGTCTGCTCCGAGATCAGATCGAAGGTCGTGACCGTCAGCTGATAGACCTCGCCCTCGCCGATCGACGGCAGGACGAAGAAGGTGCGGGTGCCCGGGACCGCGTTGCCCCACACCGAGACGATACTCTCGCGGACCGTGGCGCCGGCGGCGTCGACCACCACCGCGCGGACGCGGATGTTGGTCACCCGCCAGCGCGAATCGTTGTAGATGTAGCCGTCGACGCCAGGCCGCATCGACGGCGGGCGCCGCACCCACTCGATCCGGAATGACTCGGGCGTCGGCCGCCCCGTCCCCTGCGCTTGCGCGGTCGCGACGACGACGAGAATCGCCATCACGACCAGCAGAGCGCGTCGCCGCATCGCGATGGGCTCTAGAAGACTTCGGACAGCTTCAACGGCTTGGGCCGCTCGCGCCGATGCCCGCGTCCGAAGTGCTCGGCCAGCCCTTGACAGATGATCGGCAACGCGATCGTGACGTCGGCGAAGCACATGACGTTGGCGCTGCCGTGGGCTTCCTTGCCCCACGAGATGCATTCGGTGGCGAGGGTGGCGCCGCCGAGGCCGCCGTAGACCGTGTTGTCGGTCGTGATCTGGATCGAGGCCTTGTGCGGCGTGGGGTCCACGTTGCCGTGGCGCGTGCGGACGCTGGTCGCGGTGATCTGCAAGAAATCCTTGGGTACCCCGCCGCCCAGGAAGATGACCGAGGTGCCCCGGGTCGACATCATGGCGTTGTCCATGATGTCGGTGGCGATCCGGTAGTCCTTGAAGAAGTCGACGACGGGCGCCTGCTCGGCCTTGGGCGAGGTGCTGTAGCCTTCGCCGATCGGCCCGTCGGGCAGCCCGCAGCAGAAGACGGGCACCTGGGCGCGCGCCGCGGTCGCGAGGATCGACTTCTCGAAGCCCTTGGCGTTGAGCCAGTTCCCCAGCTCGAAGAGCAAGCGGACCGTCGGGATCGTGGGCTTGCGCCAGGTGTCGGCGAGCTCGTCGAAGAACCGGCCGGTGACCACCGTCTCCATCTGGTCGTACTTCTTGGAGGAGACGATGTGGTCGTAGAACCGGTAGTAGCCCTTCTCGGCCAGCGCGACGTCGTCGACGTGCTCGGGATCGACGCGGTAGACGCGCGTGCCGTCCATCATGTCGAGCAGGTCTTCGGTGATGTTGGCGGAGGTCGACGCGAGGACATCGACGTACCCTCGCTCGACCAGCCACGTGATGAGCGGCCACATCCCGGCGCTCGACATCGACGCCGCGTAGCCGAGGCAGATGAGGCTGTCGCCCTCGATCATCGACTTCCAGGCCTCGAAGGCCTCACCGAGCTTGCGGCCCTGGAAGGCGGACTTCCCCATCCGGCCCAGCAGGGAGAGCACGCTCCCCCGCCCACCGTCTTCGGTCACGGTCATGGGTTCGCGGACGAGGCTCGGGTCGTCGAAACGCGGCTCGCGAGTCATGTTCGCTCCTATCGCTGAGGAAGCCAGGTGCGCGACTTGGCGTGCTCGTCGGCTCGCTCGGTCCGGAGATAGCGGTAGCGGCTGCCCCGGGCGACCAGCGCCTCCTGGACGCTCCCGCCGGGGAACTGCGCCAGAAGCCGCGGCACGACGAACGACCGGTCGAAGAATCGGCACGAGAAGATGTCGAAGTACGCGCGTTCCTCGCGGGGGAACACGTGCAGGCTCACGTGGCTCTCCGCGATCATCGTCAGCGCGCTCAGCACCGGCTGCCCGTCGGCTGTGGTGTCGCGGATGACGTAGGGCCGCATGATCGGGGTCATCCCGATCTCGGCCGGCAGCCGATCGAAGAGCTGAAACAGCGAGTCGAGGTCCTGCGGGCCCTGGTAGGCGTCGATGTTGAGGAAGAGGTGCGGCCCGAAGTCATTGTCGACGTCCGGCTCGGAGTCCTTCAGGTCCTGTCGCTCGACGGTCCGGACGCTGGTGAGCGCGCACGGGAAGACGGCCTCGAGCAACGCCCGGAGCTTGGCCGGGTCGAACTCGTCGGGCGCCACCAGATCGGCGAAGTACGTCTCGCGGAACGAGAAGGTGTGGAGCGTGAAGTGCCCCCCCGCCAGGAACACGAACGCGCTGATCCCGCAATCCTCGGGCACGACTCCGTTGTAGTACGGCAGCACGAAGGCCGGCATCGCTCGCTTGAGTCCGAGCTGCGCCGGGGCGTCCTCGAGCACCTCTTGGATCAGATGAGCGTCGTCGAAACGCGAGCGGAATCCCCGAAACCCGTCGATCGTGAAGTGGAGCATTCTCCTCCCTCCCGGCGCCTCGGCGCCGTCGGCTCATCTTAACGCGGTTCTCTTCGTCCTTTGATACCGAAACGTCGAATGGTGACCGCGAGCACTCCCGGCAGATGCCGCTGGAGGAAGACCGCGGTCTTCCCGAAACCGGTGATCACGGCTTCTCGACGCCGTCGAGCGACCGCGCTCAGGATTTTTCGCGCCGCGGTCGGCGTGGCCATGACGATCGACGGGGGAATCGGGCGCCGGGGCGCCTCGGGGTGCCAGACGCCTCGGTTGTCGACCTGGCGGATCTCCGACTCGACGAAGCCCGGGCTGATCAGCGTCACCGCGACCCCGTACGGCGCGAGCTCGTGGCCGAGCGACGCGGCCAGCCCGTGCACGGCGAACTTGCTCATCGAGTACGCCGACGAGCCGGGAACGCCGACGTGGCCGCTGACGCTGCCGATCAGGACGAGACGGCCGCGGGTCTTCTTCAAGTCCTGGAGGGTCGCGTAGATCGTCCGGAGAACTCCAAAGACGTTGGTCTCGAGCTGGCGGCGGTAGTCGTCGAGCGCAAGGCTCTCGAGCGCCCCGCTGACCCCGAACCCCGCGTTGGCGACGACGACGTCGAGCTTGCCGAACGCGGCCCGGGTGCGGTCGACGGCACGCTCGAGGTCGCCGTCCCGGGTGACGTCACAGGCGATCACCACGGCCCGGCGCCCGGTCTTCGCGATCTCGGCCGCCAGCGCCTCGAGCCGATCGAGCCGGCGCGCCGCCAGCGCCACGTCAGCGCCCTCGCGGGCGAATTCGCGGGCCAGGGCGGCGCCGATGCCCGACGATGCGCCCGTGATGAAGACCGCGTTGCCGGCAAAGCGCTGGCGACGTTCCCCCAATGGCGCGCTATGGGTTCTGGAGGATGATGGCCTCTTCGGCGTAGGCGATGGCGGTCTTAGCCTTGCGGACCGAGTCGCCGTGGTCGCGCTTCGTCTTGGCGTTCTCGTGGTGGGCCTTGGCCTCGGCGAGGAGCTTCTTGGCTTCGTCGATGAGCTGTCGGGTCTCCGGGCTCACCTTACCCGCTTCCGCCTTCTTGATGGTGTCCTCGGCCTGCTTGATCACGACGGGGCAGTTGTAAGCCCAGGAGGGGGAGCCGACGAGGACGACCGCGGCAGTCAAAGCCAGGGCGACGAAAATCCTCATCCGTCGGCATTCTAGCCTGATCCGGCCCGTCTTGAGCCGAGTGTTAGATTTTTTCCGGCCCTAGCCGCTTGCCTCCGAGAGCCCGCGCCGCCCCACGGCCTCACGCTTCTGGTCGGCTCGGGTAGACCCCTGCCGGTGAGCCTCGTCTTCATCGCGGCGTGAATGGCGCTCTGCCGCGTCTTGCGGGGAGGATGTCGAGCTCTTGAGCCTTGGGATCTGTTTCGCGACGAGCGACGGTGACGACCGCGTCAGCGGTTTAGGACTGCCGACTCCGGCACGCAGCGGCTCATTCGGCAAGCCGCCAATCCTTCGAAGATCGTCCACTCCTCGAACGCGAGCTCGTCGCCATCGGGAGACGCGGTGCGCACTTTTGCCGCGGCGCGCTCGAAGCTCTGAAGGGCGTGCTGACGCTGATGCTCGCACGAAGTCGCCGACTCGAAGACATCGATGGGCCGCCAGCGGGATACCGGAGCGGACGAATCCTGAAGCGCGTCGAGCAGCGCTTCGGTTCGGGCGGCGAGCGTCGGCATCGTGAGGATGTCGTAGATCTTGCTGACCAGCCGGATCTGATCGTCGCCGGGCAGGCTGGCGACCGCCGCCTGGACTTCGGCTTCCGAGCCCGCGGCGTACACCTTCATCAGCGCTCGCTTCTCGGGAACGGGCGGCGGAGTCACCAGAACCCAGCCACTGGTCTGAGCGAGGGCCTCTCCGGCGAGGACTGCGACGGCGACGGCCGTCGCGCAGAGCGTCTGCGTGAAGCGCCCAATAAGAGGCTTGATTGGCAGATACCTCCTGCCGCAACCGGATTAGCAAGACGCCGGCCAGAACGATAGATCTCGGACAATCAATAGGTTGGAGGCCGGGCCGGGCCGCGCTCTTGACAAATCTGGCGCGGGCCAAGTGCCCGTCCGGCTCGAGGAGTGTACCCGACGGGGTAAGCGAGGCCGCATGACGCCAAGGTGATGTGAGCCGGGAAGAAATGGTCGGGGTGAGAGGATTTGAACCTCCGGCCCCCTGCTCCCAAAGCAGGTGCGCTACCAGGCTGCGCCACACCCCGTCGGCCGGCCGCGTGTCGAGTCCGTTCGGCTCCGACTATATTACTCGCTGAGAAGCCGGCGGGCTGCCTCGAGCGCCAGGCCGCGGTGGCTCACGCGGGCCTTCTCCCCGTCCGAGAGCTCGGCGAACGTTCGGCCGAGCGGCGGATAGAAGAAGATTGGATCGTAGCCGAAGCCTCCGCTGCCCCGCGGCGCGTCGGCGATCACACCCTCGGCCACACCCTCCACGACCCTCTCCGCGCGCGACGGGCCCGCGAGCGCGATCACGCAGCGGAAGCGCGCGGTCCTCCGCGGGGGTGGCACGCCGCGGAGCCGCTCGAGCAGGAGCTCGAGGCGCCCCCGATCGTCAAGGCCCGGGCCGCCGAAGCGCGCCGAGTACAGTCCGGGCGCGCCGCCGAGCGCGTCCACCTCGAGCCCGGAGTCGTCGCCGAGCGCCAAGGCAGCCGTCTGCTCCGCGGCGGTGCGCGCCTTCACGAGCGCATTCTCGGCGTAGGTCGCGCCAGTTTCCTCGGGCAGCCGGGCGCCGGGAATTTCGGCCAGCAGCCGGATCTCGAACGGCACCAGGCCCAGCAGCTCGATGAGCTCGCGCCCCTTGGCGGGATTGAGCGTGGCCAGGACGAGAGCAGGTCTAGAGGGTGAAGACTCGCTCGGCACGCGTTTCGAGAGCGCGGCGCTGGAGCCCGACGAGACGGCGGATGCCGCCCTCGGCTATCGCCAGGAGCGCGTCGAGGCGCGCGCGGCCGAACGGCACCTGCTCGGCTGTCCCCTGCACCTCGACGAACTCACCGGCGCCGGTCATGACGATGTTCATGTCCACCTCGGCGCTGGAGTCCTCGACGTAGTTCAGGTCGAGCACGGCCTGGCCGTGGACGACGCCAACGCTGATCGCGCCCACGCAGTCGCGGATCGCCGCCGTCGGCTGAAGACCCGGTACCCGCGAGATCGCGTCGGCCACGGCGACGAAGCCGCCGGTGATCGCCGCGGTGCGCGTACCGCCGTCGGCCTGGATCACGTCGCAATCCACCCAGATCGTGCGCTCGCCGAGCTTGCTCCGATCGATGACGGCTCTGAGCGCTCGGCCGACCAGCCGCTGGATCTCCTGCGAGCGCCCGCTCGGGCCGCGATTCTCGCGGGGCGTCCGCGTGTTGGTCGATCGGGGGAGCATCGCGTACTCGGCGGTCACCCAGCCCTGGCCCTGGCCCTTGAGAAAGGGCGGCACCTTGTCCTCGACCGACGCCGTGCAGATGACCTTCGTCGCGCCGAACTCCACCAGTACCGATCCCTCGGGATGGAGCAGGAACTCGCGCGTGAGGGTGACGGGGCGGAGCTGATCGGCGGCGCGGCCGTCCGGGCGCGGCATCGAGCTATCGCTTCCGCGTGACCGTCGGCGTCTCGGCTGCCGCCCGCGCCCGCTGATCCCAGGCACGCTTGTACTCGGCGAGGCCGGCGAAGACGGCGCGCGCGATCTCGTCCCGGTACTTCGTGTCCTTGAGCTTGCGTTCCTCGCGCGGGTTGGTGACGAAGCCGATCTCGAGCAGGATCGCCGGCATCGCCGCGCCGCCCAGCACGTAGAACCCGGCCTGCTTCACGCCGCGGTTCGAGATGCGCAGCGACTGTGTCATCGAGTCGTGGACCACCTCGGCCAGGCGCGAGGACTCGACCTGGAACTCGGACTGCGCGAGGTCCCAGAGGATTGCCTTCACGATGTCCACCTGGCCCTGCCCCGATGCGCGGCCGGTCGACTGCTCGAGCTGGACGACGCCGTTCTCGAGCGCCGCGACCTGGCGCGCGGTGCTGTCCGTCGCCTCGGACGACAGGAAGTACGTCTCGACCCCGTCGGCGGCCGCTTCGCGGTGCGCATTGGCGTGGATCGAGACGAAGAGGTCGGCGTGCTGGCGGTTCGCGAAGCTCGTGCGGTCGCGCAGGGTGACGAAGTTGTCCGAGTCCCGCGTGAGCAGCACCTTCAAGCCGAGACGGGCCTCGACGAGCTTCGCCACGCGGCGCGTGACGTCCAGCACGAGATCCTTTTCCATGAGCCCGGTTGGGCCGGTGGCGCCGGAGTCGTGGCCGCCGTGGCCCGCGTCGAGCACGATCGTCTTCAACGGGGCGAGCTGCTCACGGCTCTCGCGCTGGCCTGGATCCACGGGCGGGGCGACGTCGAGCACGATGCGCGGCGGATCGGCCAGGGTGATGGCGCGGATGGTCCCGGCGGTGCCCTCGTAGACCACGCGCAGGACCCCGTCGGCCCCGGAGCGATCCACGCGCACCTCAGCGATGAGCCCGTCGCCGATCTCCTGGTTGTGGGCGCCGCTCCCGAGCCCGATCAGCCGCACCCGCGCTTCCCTGGGCCCGCTCGACTCGATGCGGTAAGTCACGGCGGCCGATGTCTCGACGACGATGCGCGTGAAGGACGGATACGATCTGACCCGCACATCCTCGAGGCCGACTTCGGCCGGCGCGGCCGCGAAGCGCACGGATGTCGGCCCCGCCGCCGTCGCCGCGATGAGCGTGGGAACGACGCGACCGACGAACGACTCGGGCACCAGCCACACCCCCTGCCTGACCCGCACCGGCGCATCGAGCAGGACGGGTTTGCCGTCGACGAGCACCTGTGCCCAGTTCCGCGTGAGGGTGACGACCTTGCCGCCGGCGCGCAGCTGCGCTCGCGTGCTCGCCGGGGTCGCGACCACCTTCGCCGGGCTCGAGCCCTTCGTCTGGATCGAGGCAGCCAGTCGCGTCAACTCGACGTACGAGCGTCCGTCGTGGGTCACGGTGGGCAGAGGCGGCACCGCCCAGCCCGTCGAGGCGAGCAGGAGCACGATCAGGGTGCCGGCCAGCAATCTGGCGCTCATCGGGAGCCAATTCTAACAACGGAACGTGCCGGGGAAAGGCTTTATGTGGGCCCCGGCGTGGGGCCTGAACCGCGGCTAGTCCACGGTGGTCCTGGGCTCTCGGGGCCGCATCACCGCGAACGCGATGAGTCCGATCGCGACCCAGACGGCCTCGCGCAGCCGCCTGACGAGGCTGAACGAGATCGCCGTGGTGGACGAGAGACCTAGGGTTGCGAACGTCGCCAGGAAGCCGCCCTCGAGCACCCCGAGGCTGGCCGGAACCAGGAAGGTCGCGACCTTGACCGCAGTGCCGAAGGCCTCGATCACCGTGGCCGTCGCCAGCGACACTTCGCTCCCGAGGAATTTGAGGATCAGCCACGTCTCGACCGAGCCCAGGGCCCACGCGATGAAGTGGAACCCGATCGAGAGGCCGAGGCGCTCAGGCGCCGTCCGGTAAAACTGCTCGAGCGCGTCGTCGACCCGCCCGAGGGTCGCCTGACCGCGCGGCGGACGCACACCCAACCGTTCGAGCAGCCGCAGCGTCCAGCCGAGCATGCCGCGGGTCTGCACGAGCACGAAGAGCCCCAGGGCCACCGCCTCGATGCCGAGGAGCCAGAGCATGCCGTGGAGCAGCGCCGATCCGGTCAGACCCGTTCGCCACGCCACCACGACGCCCAGGAGGAAGTAGAGGCCCTGGCCCAGCGTGATCGTCGTCTTCGCGACGATGACGGACGCGAGCGTCGCGTCGAGCGGCGCGTGACCGCGGAGCAGCCAGGCCTTGACCGCCTCGCCCCCGACCGCGGCGGTCGGCGTGGCCATGTTGAAGGCCTCTCCGGCGAGCCTCGATGCGGCCAGCGGCCCGAACGGGACGGCCCCGGAGAGGAAGGCGTAGCGCCATCCGAACGTGTCGAACAGCGCGACCAGGACGGCGGGAAAGAAGACGACGATGCCGAGCCGCCAGGAGAGGTCCGTGATCGACGTGAGGACCGCGGCGGGATCGTTCTGGGCAACCAGCGCCGCGAGCAGCGCCACACCGAGCACGAGCAGGGCGACGCGGAGGTAGGTCAGCTCAGCTTTCCCGATAGAGGATGAGGGCGACGCCGATCAAGCTGAACGCGATCGGCCAGACGCGACCCGGAAGTCGGCCGGCGGATGGCGGCAAGCGCAGCTCGAGCCAGCGCGACCACCCAGTGACCATCGCCAGAACGCCCAGCGGAACGTGTGTGACCTCGATCAGATATTCCTGCTTCAAGTTCAATCCGGCGTGCGAGTGGGTGAGGAGCAGCCCGCCGCCGACGGCGCAGAGCAGCGGAAAGACGAGCGCCGCGCCGTGAAGGTGGACCCGGTCGGTCCGGACCAGCCACTCGAAGATGCCGAAGGCGATGACCAGCAGGACGAAGATCCGATGCTGGAGCACCTCGGGGTAGCGCATGCTCTCCCAGAAACCCAGCGGGCCGAGCGGCCAGGCACCGGGGTCGTTGCGGACGAGCAGAAAGCCCGCGAGCCCGAGGAACACCAGCGGCCAGTGGCGCGCCCATCGGGCTCGCCCCGTCGCGTGCACGACGGCCAGGAGCCCCATGACGAGCACGAAGATACCCGCCCAGTGGTGATTGAACTCCGACCACGCCCGGTCGGCGTCCGTGCGCGGCGCGTTGCGATCGTCCACGGGCATCTCCGTGATCTTCGGTGACGTGAGCACGGGCCAGCGCGGCGAGAACCGCACGCCGACTTCGGCGAGCGAGGCGCGGTCGGCGACGACGTCCCCCGCGGGCGGCAACGAGGTCAAGGAGGCGGCGATGAACAACACCGTCGCGCCCAGGCCGAATTCGACCTCGACGAAGCGCCGCACGCGTGGGACCGAGGCGCCGGCTCCTTCGGGCAGACGTCGCACCGCCAAGAAGTTCGCCGCGCCCAGGAGAACGAGCCCGCCGAGGACGACGACCTTCGTGAGGATCATGCTGCCGTACGAGGTGCCGAGGAGCGCGCCCGGGCCGTCCACGTACGCCAGCGTCAGCCCCACCCCCGCGACGACCAGGGCCACCACGGACACGAACGTCGTCGTCGAGAAGCGCTTGAGCATGATCGGGGACCAGCCCGACTCCGAGCGTGACGAGGCCAGCACGGTGAGATGAAGCAGGCCACCGATCCAGACACCCGCCGCGAGCTGATGGAGCGCGTCGAGAACGAGCAGGACCGCTCTGGGACCGAGGCGACCGGCGGCGTGGCTCGTCCAGGCGCTGCCCGTGCCGAGGAGCACCGTGAGCGCCGCGAGTGCGATCCACCACTGTCCTCGTTCCGGGCGCCTGGACAGCGCCGCGCACCCGACGATGATGCCGGCGCAGCTCAGGATCCGCAGGAGGCCCGCACGGAAAAAGCTCGTGGCCGCGACCTCCGCGATCGGCCAGCCGGCGGTCGCGTCGCGGAGCACGAGGAGCTGGACGACCAGCGACAGCATCTGCGCGCCCGCGACGACCGCGGCCCCGATGGCCGTGAACGCGAGGCTCCTGACCAGGCGCGCGCGCGCCGGTCCGCCCTCCGGCAGAGTCGGCCGCAGCAGCAGCATCGCGAAGAGCACGCCTCCGATGGCGACCGCCTGGCCGCACAGGGCAAGCCCTCGAAGCAGTACGTCGACGAATCCCGCCACCGCGACTCAGGCGCGCCGCCGCGCCACGACCCAGAGCATGAGAAGGAAGAAGATCGGCGTCCCGATCGAGGCGAGGATCAAGAACCAGTGGGCCTTTCCGAAGGCCGACAGCACGATCACCAGATAGATGAAGTCGCGATGGGAGATCGCTTCGGCGACGCGCGCGATCCACGCGGCGTCGCCGCCCACTGCGGTGTCCAGCATGATGTCGCGCGACTGGCACGCGGCGCTTCCGGCGGTGGCGACGACCGTGAGCGCCCCGAGCGCCAGCGGCCACGTGGCCCCCTGGGCGAAGCTCAGGCCGACCGCCATGCAGGCGAATACGCCCACGTGCACGACGTTGTCGCCCCAGAAATCGAGAATCGCCCCGCGCGCCGACTCCATGAATTTGAGCCGGGCGAGCTCGCCGTCGCAGCCGTCGAGGATCGAATGCGTCAGGAAGAGGAGGGCGCCGACGAGCTGATACGCGGGCGACGACGACAAGAAGAACGGCGCGCCGAGCAAGCCGAGCCCGACGCTCACGACGGTCATGACGTCCGGCGTGACACGGGTGACCGCCAGCCGGCGCGTGATCGCCAGCGAGATCTTTCGCTCGAAGTGGCGCGACATGAACCCCTCGCGCTGCTTGATCAGGCTGCGCAAGAGCCACGACTCGGCCGGTCGCGCGTCGGCCGGTTTGCTGAGTGGGAAGCGTCCGGTGTCGTCCACGTCGAGCTTCGACTCGTCGAGCCGGAGGCGCAGCGCCGCCAGCAGCTCGCCGACGCCGCGACACTGCGCCGCCGCCGCGAGCACGGCCGACGGGTCGTCGGTGTCGATGACCGCCGCCAGCTGTCCATCCGCGTAGAGGCGCTCGGGCTCGACGTCGGTCTCGCGAAGCGCCCGGAGCCATCGTGCCTGGGGCACGACGTTCGCCGGCAGGATCACGATGCGCCGACGCGAGTCGAGGGTCGGGCGCGCGCCCAGCTCGCTCGCGGCCGTACCGCCGAGGAGGCGCTCGACGCCGTCGTGGCCGCTCTGGACCAGCACGCGCGAGAAGCCCGCCCGCGAGCCGGCCAGGACGATGCGGCGCAGCAACGGAAGCCCGGCGACCACGGTGTCCGGCGACACGCCGGCCGCGGTCGCCGGCTCGGGGGGAACGATCAACAGCAGGCTGTCCACCGACTGCGCGGAAACGGTGACCGCGGTACTCAGGCCCGTGCTCCCGGCAGCGCGATCTCGCGCCCGCCCAGCCGGCTCGACTCGCGCGCCGCCTGCTCGAGCTCGACGCAGCGCCTCGCTTCCGTCAGGTTCGTCCCGCGCGGCGCCGCGCCCGTGGCTTCCGCCAGGAACTCGCTCGCCACCGCGTCGAACCAGTCCGGGTGATGCGAGCCATCGGACATCGGCGGCGGGCATGACCACGACGAATCGGCGCCGGGTCCGTCGCTCTTCAACACGAGCGTGTCGTCGTGCAGCTCGAGCGTGCCCGCCGTCCCGCCGACCTCGGCCCAGTTGCGTCTGACGTCGGAGGCCCATGTGAGGAGAATCTCGGCGGTCGCCTCCGGGAAGGCCACCCGGACGCTCGCCGTGTCTTCGACGTCCCACGCGGTGTGTCGCCGGCGCTCGAGCCTGGCGCTCACCGACACCGGCGGCGCGCCGACCCAGCGCTGGACGACGTAGAACACGTGCCATCCGTGATCGGAGAGGACGCCGCCGCCGGCGACGGCCGGATCGACGCGCCAGTTGCCGGTACGCTCGTCCCCGGCCAACGCGGGACGCGTGCGCAAGGTGTGCCAGATCACGTGCTCGACCCGACCGATCCGCCCCGCCAGGATCAGGTCGGCCGTGCGGCGCACGATCGGCGCGTGATGCCAGTTGTGGACGGTATGGAGCACGCGGCCTGTCTTCTCCGCGAGCCGCGCCAGCGGCGCCAGGTCGTCGGGCGCGCTGACCAGCGGCTTCTCGCAGAGCACGTGACGGCCGCGCTCGAGGGCCTGCCGGATCAGCGGCGCGTGGCTGCTGGGCGGCGTGCAGATGTCGACGAAATCCACGGAGGCCTCGGCGAGGAGCTCGGCCGACGTCGTGTACCAGCGCGCACCGGGGGCGTGAGCGGAGACGAGCTCATGTTGTTCCGGGCGGGCGTCGGTGACCGCGACGATCTCGACGTCGCGGCGGCGGCGCCAGCCGGGCAAGTGGCCGTGAAGGGCGACGTTGCCCAGGCCGATGATCGCGCCGCGCTGCATCCTATCGGAGCCCGTGATCTCTCACGACCACCTCGAGCGCCTCGTCCAGGATTGCGAGCCCCGCGAGCGCCGCATCCTCTTTGATCGTGAGCGGCGGGTTGATCCGGACCGATGGCGCGTAGGTCATCGCGACGAGCCCGCGGCGGAGGCATTCCTGATAGAGCGCCTGCGTGATGGTCTTGGAGAGCGGCTCTTTGGTGGTTCGGTCGCGAACCAGCTCGATGCCGAGCATCAGGCCGCGTCCGCGAACCTCGCCGACACAGCGGTACTTCTCCTTCAGCGCCTCGAGCCGGCCGAGCATCACCTTGCCGACGCGCTCGGCGTTCTTCACCAGGTCTTCCTTCAGGATGATCTCGAGGGCGGCGAGACCGGCCGCCGAGGCGAGCGGACTGCCGCCGTAGCTGGACGAGCTGGCGCTCGGGTTGGCCCAGGGCTTCGACGTTGTGATCGTGTCGGTCGAGACCACGCACGAGAGCGGATAGCCGCCGCCTACGCCCTTACCGACCGTCATGATGTCGGGGACGACGCCGTCGTGATCCGAGCCCCACATGGCGCCGGTGCGCCCGAACCCCGTGATCATCTCGTCCGAGATCAGCAACGCCCCGTGCTCGCGGGCGATCCCGGCCACCGCGCGCAGGAATCCCTCGGGCGGGATGATGTTGCCGGCCGTGCCCTGCATCGGCTCGACGATGATCGCGGCGATCTCGCCGGCGGTCTGGAAGCGGATGACGTCGCGCACGAACTCGGCGCAGGCGATGCCGCAGTCGGGATACCGGAGCTTGAGCGGGCAGCGATAGCAGTCGGCGTACGGCGAGGAATAGCGGCCCGGCATGAACGGCCCGAGGTGGTGCTTGAACTCGCTGCCGAGCAACGGCAGCACGCCGCCGGTCTTGCCGTGGAAGCCGCCCCAGAACCCGAGCACCTCGGTCTTGCCGGTTGCCGCGTGGGCGAGCCGCAGCGCGGCCTCGACGGCCTCGGCGCCGCCGGAGAACATCTGGATCCGCGTGAGCCCCTCGGGCGTGACCGACGAGACCAGGTCGAGGAACTTGGCGCGCGTCTCGGTCGTGAAGCTGCCGAAGGTGAGCCGCTCGATCTGGCGCTTGAGTGACTCGACGTAGTGAGGATGGCAATGGCCGATGCTGCCCACCGCGATGCCGGCGATGAAGTCGATGTACTCGTTGTCGTCCTCGTCGATCAGCGTACAGTCGACGCCGCGCGCCATCGCCAGGCCCGCGTAGAGCGAGAAGCCCTGGGATCCCGAGGCAAGGTGCCGGCGTTCCCGAGCGACGATCGTTTGCGAGCGCGGTCCAACCTCGCGCCGTTCGGTCACCGCCTGCCTCCCGCGAAGCGAAGCGCCAGGTACGACGCGATGGCGGCGGAGGCCTCGTCGCGGTAGAGCGCGAAGCTCGGCCACGCGTTGACGTCCAGAAGCACCAGGTCGCCCGTCGCGGTCGCGATCGCGTCACCGCCGTACACTTCGAGGCCGAGCGCGGAGGCGGCGCGGCGGACGAGCCGCGCGAGCGCGCGCTGGTCCATCGGGTGGCCGGCCAGCTTCTGGTCCTTGTGATAGAACCAGCGGAACCAGGGCGGCTCGCGATGCGGGCCGCCGCCGGCGCCGACCCCGTAGAACTTGATCAAATCGCCCGTGACGTGCGGCTGCAGCACGGCCCGCGTGATCCCGCGCCCGGCGAGCCGCCGCAGCGCGGTCTCGACCTCGCCGGCCGTCGACGCGAACACGACGTCGCCTTCCTGCGTGTTGTGGACGTCGCCGCGCTTCACCCAGACCGGGAGCGCCCCCGGCTCGGGGCTCTCGCCAGTCGCGACGACGCGGCTGGGGATGAACGGTACGTTGGCCTCGTCGAGGACGGCGATCATCCGGTCACGATAGGTGTTGTGCACCGCGCGTGGGGAGTTGACGTGGGGCACGCCGCTCACCTCGAGTGTCCGGAGACGGTCGAGCACCTCGAGCCGTTCGCACATGAGGAAGACGAAGCGCGGCCAGCCCTCGTCGACCTCGACGACCTCTTTCGCGGTTTTGAGCTCGACGTGAAATCCCTTCGCTTCCAGATGCTTTCCGGTCAACCTCAATATTTCGGTATCGTCGGACTCGCGGCCCGGCGAGTGGGTCGATTCGCGAAAGACTCCCCAGCACACTCTGCTCACTCGAATCCTCCTCGACCGATCTATGATACCCGTCCCGCCAAGGCGAGCGTCTCGGCAAGTGCGACGTCGTCGGCTCGATCCACATCGACGACTTGCTCGATGATCTCGCCGTACAGCGGCGCGCCCGAGCGCGCCAGCCATTGCAGAAAGTCGCGAAGCCGTCCGAGTCCGGCCGGCGGCGTGAGGGCGCGCACCGACTCGGCCACGAGGT
>QHSQ01000518.1 GCA_003221615.1 Candidatus Rokuibacteriota bacterium
AGCGACTGCCGATGTCGCTGCTGCTTCAGGCGCCAACGATCGAGTTGCTCGCCGAGGTGCTCAGCCAGGAAGGATGCACGATTCGGTGGGACTCTCTGGTGGCCATTCAACCAAGGGGCACGAGGCCGCCAATCTTCGTTGTCCCAGGCGTCGGGGGTAACGTTCTGGTCTTTGCTCGGCTCGCTAAAGAGTTGGGCCAGGAGCAACCAGTCTATGGGCTTCAGGCGCGTGGGCTCGATGGCGAGGCACGGCCATTCACGCGCGTGGAGGAGATGGCCGCGCATTACGTCCAGGAGATCCGCGGCGTTCGGCCGAAAGGACCCTATCTCATCGGAGGGACCTGCACGGGAGGCGTGGTCGCGTATGAAATGGCTCAGCAATTGGTGGGGCAGGGCGAACAGGTGAACCTTGCGATCATGGAATCCTGGCATCCTCGATCCCATCAGACCTACCGCAATGCACCGCCACTCTATCTATGGCCGAGTATCTATTTCCTGAGAAAGACGATCAGATCTTGCAGAGGAACCCTGCACTTGCCTTTCAGTGAGTGGCCTTCTCACTGGCGAGACAGGATCCGGTCAATAACGAATCGCCCGGAACGGAGATGGTTCCACCTTGGTAACCACGAGTACTACACGGATCTGGTCACCTCGGCGACCTTCTATGCGGTCGCACGGTACCAGCCCCAACCATACCCCGGACGTCTACTGAATGTGATCGCTTCAACACGCCCACTATCGAGTTCGACGCAGGACACACGATTGACGTGGGGCGAGCTCGCGCTCCAGGGTGATCAAACAGTTTTCATGCCCGCTGAGGATTCGGGCCAGTTATTCACGCCCGCACACGTTCAGGAGCTCGCACATCATCTCGTCGCGTATTTCAATCAGGAATGTTCAGCGCCTTTCAGCCAATCAGACCTGGCGCCCTTAGGAAATGACGCTAGGATCGAGCCGGCTGAGCCATAGGTGCTCCTGCTTCAGGTATGAGTCAGATGAATCTATCTAGACTCGTGCGTTTCCTCCTGCGGGGACCCAAACGGACACTTCTGGTTTTGCTCGCGACTGGATTGCTCTCAGGGGTCTGCAGTGCGGGCCTTCTGGCTGTCATCAATGCTCTGTGCACAGGTGACGAGGACCTCTTTGCGAACGTTGGAGAAAAACGGTCCGTCGCATATCTTGGCGGTGCTAACGGACGACGTCAGCGCGGTCGCATGGGCTCTGCAGTGTGTACCAGGTCTTACCATCAACGGTGCCGTCTTGGTCGGAGGGGCTGTATATCTCGCCTGCTTATCTTGGACGATCTTTTTGGGCGTGGTCGGTCTTATGCTCGTTGGGGCGCTGACGTACAAAGTCCTCCACGACCGAGCCTTTCGACTCATCTATGCCGCCCGTGAAAGTCGCGCCTCCCTGTTCCGTCATTTCAGAAGTCTGACCGAGGGTATCAAAGAACTGATGATGCACCGTGGGCGCCGTGAAGCGTTCCTCTCGGAGGATGTGACGCACACCGCTCTTTCACTACGCCATCTCAATCTTGTCGCGACCAAGCAGTACATGATCGCCGACGGTTGGACACAATTCCTATTCTATAGTCTGATTGGCGCCATACTCTTGGTCGTCCCCAATCTCTTCACGCTCCCGGCCGAATCCCTGACCGGGTATGTGTTCACCATCCTCTACATGATGAACCCACAGTGGGCTGTGATTGGCACAGTGCCTACGCTGATTCGGGGCCAGGTCGCGCTTGAAAAAATTGAGGGCCTAGGACTCTCGCTCGAGTCCCTCGAGGAAGCCAAGGAGACAGACGCAGGGTTCCACCCACAGACCTTACAGACTCCAAGTCTTGAATGGGAGGGAGTCGTTTTCAGTTACGACGACGAGGGACCAGGGGACAACAGCTTTGTCCTAGGTCCCGTCGACTTCCGGCTCAATCCTGGCGATCTCGTCTTTATCGTCGGAGGGAATGGGAGTGGCAAATCCACCTTCGTCAAGCTGCTTGTTGGGTTGTACCGTCCGCAATTGGGAGAGATCCGCTTAGGCGGAACGCCGATCGCGGACTCGAATCGAGACTGGTATCGCCAACATTTCTCCGTAACATTCTCCGATTTCTACCTGTTTGAGAAACTCTTAGGGCTAGAGAAGAACACCCTGGATAGCAGAGCCCAAATGTATTTGCGGAATCTTGCGCTTGATCGGAAAGTCCGGGTCACGGAGCAGCGGCTCTCGACGACTGATCTGTCACAAGGCCAACGAAGGAGGCTGGCCCTGCTGACAGCGTACCTCGAAGACCGACCTTTCTATGTGTTCGATGAGTGGGCGGCCGACCAGGATCCCCAGTACAAAGAGGTCTTCTACACCGAGTTGCTTCCTGAACTGCGTGACAGAGGCAAGGGCGTGGCGGTTATTACCCATGACGATCGGTATTTTCATCTTGGCGATCGGATCATCAAATTTGATGAGGGGAAGATCATCGGGTCGTGGAGCGGATCGTCCTCCCCGGAGGAACCGCTCCATAGGGTCAACAGAAAACTTGACCGACGGGCGTGATTCGCAATTGCTGCGCGTATGGTGAGCGGTCGAACAGCCGGTCGCGGGAATTTTTCGCACCCTCTACCTGATGAACCTCTTCATCTGAACGCGTCCGACGTCCATGTGTGGCACGCCTCACTCCGGCTGGGCGAGGCGCGGCTTTCTCAACTGAGAGCCTCTCTCTCCCCTGAAGAACGCGCCAGAGCCGAACGGTTTGCCTTCGAGAACGCCCGCGTACGTTTTATCGCGGCACACGGCATTCTGAGAACGATTGTGAGTCGGTATGTGAACGAGCGGCCAGGCGCCTTGACCTTCACCTCGGGTCGGCATGGGAAACCCTCCCTCGCCGGAGTGCGCGGAGCTTTTGAGAAAGTGCGATTCAATCTGGCGCATTCTGACGACTCTGCTTTGATCGCGATTGCTCACAATCGCGAAGTGGGAATTGACCTTGAACGGATTCGTGACAATGTGGAGAGTCTGAAGCTGGCCGAACGGTTTTTCTCGCCGAGTGAATTCGAGCGCTTGCGACACTTGCCACACGACCAAGCCAACCGCTTGTTCTTCACCTTGTGGACATGCAAGGAAGCATACCTGAAAGCGATCGGGACGGGATTGTCACTCGACTTGGATCGATGCGAAGTACTGCTTGTCCCGGACGAACTCATGGCGAGAGTAAGGCTATTGGGCGAGAGCCGTCCACATGAAGACTGCCTGATTCGGATACTGAGTCTCGCGCCACACTA
>QHSQ01000138.1 GCA_003221615.1 Candidatus Rokuibacteriota bacterium
CTCGAGCGACAGCTCCACCTTGCCGCCCGCCCTCGTGTACTTGATCGCGTTATCGACCAGGTTGACGAGCGCGCGACGGAGCGTCGAATGATCCCCGTGGACGATCACGGGCTCCACGGCGCCGAGGCGGACGATGACGCCGCGCCCGTCGGCCAGGCGCACGCCGGTGTCGACCGCCTCCATGAGCACGGTTTCGAGCTCGACCGCGTGGCGAGGGAGCGAGGTGCTCATCCGGAGTCGCGAGAGCAACAAGAGGTTCTCGGCGAGGGCGATCAGCTGCTCGACTTCCTCGAGGCTCGAGCGCAGCACGTCGCGGTATTCGCGCGGGTCCCGGTCGGCCCGCAGCGCGACCTCGATCCCGCCCTTGAGAACGGTCAGCGGCGTCCGCAGCTCGTGCGCGGCGTCGACGGCGAATCGCCGGATGTGGGTGAACGCCGCATCGAGACGGGCGAACATCGCGTTCAGGGTCTCGGCCAGGTGATCCAGCTCGTCGGACGTCCCCCGGAGCGGCAGACGCTGCGTGAGATCCTGGGCGCTGATCCGACGGGCCGTGCGTGACATCGTCTCCACCGGCCGCAGCGCGGACCGGGCCAACCACGCGCCGCCGACCAGCGCCAGCCCGAGCCCGAGCGGCACGACGACGCCGAGCGTTTCCAGGTACCCGTCCAGCGCCCGATCGATATCGGAGAAGGTGGCGCCGACCTGGACGAACCGCGCCGGCTCCTGCGTGAGGGGAATCGTGAGAAGACGGATGCGCTCGCCCCGGGACAGACGAACCGTCTCGAACGTGGGATCGCCGGTGCGCCCTCGCTCGCGCGCCTGGGCCGACAGCGGCAGGTGCCGACCCCGCAAGGCGCCGGACTCGGCCTCGGGTTTCCCCCCTGGCCCGGTCACCCGGTAGAACACGTCGAGAGAACGCGGTCCGAGAATATCGCGCACCTCGGCCTCGGAGCGTCGGGCCTCACCGAAACCGGCATCGCGAATCACCTGGCCGACCATCAGGAGCTCGACGTCGGCGCCGCTGATCAATGTCCGGCGGAGCATGAAGTACGAGAAGGCGCTGATGACGAGCACGATCGCGAGCAAGACGCCGCCGTACCACAAGGTCAGCCGCGTGCGGACGGACAGACTCCGGCGGAGGAGCCTCATTCTTCCACCTGCAGGACGTACCCGGCGCCGCGCACGGTGTGAAGCAGGCGGCGCTCGGGGTCGCGCTCGATCTTCCGCCGCAAGTAGCCCACGTACACGTCGATGACGTTGCTCTCGGCGTCGAAGGCCAGGCCCCAGACGTGCTGCGCGATCATCTGCCGGGTGAGGATGCGCCCGGCGTTGCGCAAGAAGTACTCGAGGAGCGCGTACTGCCGGGCGGTGAGCTCGATTCGGCGATCGCCGCGCTCGACCCGGCGGGTCGCGGGATCGACGGTGAGGTCGTCGAGTCGAAGCACCGGCGCCCGGTCGGCGTCGCGCCTCCGGAGCAAGGCGCGCACGCGGGCCAGGAATTCCTCGAAGGCGAACGGCTTGGTCAAGTAGTCGTCGGCGCCGAGATCGAGGCCGGCGACCTTGTCCGTGACGCTGTCGCGCGCAGTCAGCATGAGCACGGGCACCGCGATCTTGCGGGCCCTCAACGTCTTCAGCACCCCGAACCCGTCCTGGCCCGGCAGCATGACGTCGAGCACGATCAGGTCGTAGGTGGGCTCGGTGAACGCGAAGTCCAGAGCTTCGGAGCCGTCCCTCGCGATCTCCACGGCGTGGCCTTCTTCGCACAGGCCTTGCCGCACGAACCGCGCGACCTTTCGATCGTCCTCGACGACGAGGATCCTCACGCTTCACCCCGGACACGCACGATCGCCGGACCTGAGCCGATTCTCATGTGCCTCTCATGCGCCCGTCATGGTGCTCGTTCATCGTCGAGCCAGAGGCAAGCAATCCTGATCGTGGAGAGAGATCCCATGTGGCTCGACCGCTATTCCGCCGTGTGCCAGGAATGTCCAAACCTGGTGGCCGTTTACGAATCTCCCGACGGCCGCATCGCGCTGTTGCTCCGTCACACGCTGGTGCCGCTGCCCGAGGAGTTCGCGAGCCTGCGTCGAACGACCCGGAGCGCGGCCCGCGCCGCGGCCGACAAGCTCCGGGCGGCCGGCTTCCGCGGAGGCCTCATGGTGCTGCAGTGGCAGCCTCTCGGAACGGCCGCCGCCGTGATGCGCGACTGGCCATGCCGGTACGAGGCCGACGCCGCGCGTCGCGCGCAGCTCACCGCCGTCGCCGAGCGTTACGCGGCCGACGAGCGCTACCTGGCGCGACAGCTTCAGTCGCGCCGGCCACCCACCCCGCGCCCTCTCGGCACCCCGCCGCCCTTCGCGGCGTCGGGCGAGCTCCACGGGCTTCAGTCCTGGTACGACGCGATGGCGCCATCGTGGCTCAGCATCGAGCCCCTGCTGCGGCGGGCGCTGGTGCTGAAGACGCACCGCTGGGTCGCCGAGCACATCCTGATCCCTGCCGCCGACGGCCGGACGCCGGCGCTCGAGATCCGCGCGACGGTCGCCACGCTCGGCGAGACGCTCGTCGAGATGATTCCGCCGGACGACCGAGGGGTCTGGAGCGTATGGGTCGGCCTCGTCGTCGGCGATCTCGAGCGCGCGATGCGCCGGCCAAGCGCCGACTGGAACCAGGCCTGGGCGCGCTGGCTCCTGCTCATCGCCTACAGTGTCCCGATTCCCCGTGAGCGGCCGAGCCCGGTCTGGCCCGCGAAGTTGACCTCGCTGTCCGCGCTGATTCGTTGACCGGCCGCGCGGCGAGAAGACAGGAAGGCGGCAGCATGACTGACTGGTGGAGCGAGCTCGAGAACGAGCTGCTGAGCTGTGTCGAGGAGATCGGACTCGCGACTCCCGCGGAGGTTGGACGTCGCCTCGGATTCTCCGAGACTTCGGCGGCTTCGCTCCTGGCCATTCTGGTCCGGGAGGGCAAGGTGCGGATGTGTCTCGTTCAGGCGGCGGGCCGGACGCCGCACGAGTCGAAGGCGGGCTCGACCGAACGCGCATGAGATCGGGCCCCCTCACGCCCGCGTGACCTCGCGCATCCCGTCGGCTTCGACGAGAAGAACGCGGACGATCCGGCCCGGCACGGTCGGCGGCGGCGTGAACACGGTGATCATCGACTTCGGCGACCTCCGGGCGGCGCGTAGCCCGCCCGGAGGCCACCGGGAAGGACGGTGACGCCTCAGTTATGTCCTGTGGTTCGTGATACCGCCGATCGCCGTGGGGGTGGGGCCGGGAATCTCATCGGCCTGAGCGGCCTCGATGCTGTTGATCACGGCTCGGTCGCCGTCCGCGACGAAGTCGACCCTCACCCACTCGCCAATCGTGAGACCCGCCAGCATGTGCTGGTCGGGGGCGCGCAGCTCCATCCCATCCGAGAGCTGGATCAAATTCAGCGCTCGGTCGATGAAGCTGACCTGGGCCACCTTCAACCCGCTATGGACGGCGCTGGGCCCGTCGGCCATCGCGTGGCTCACGGAGACGACGAGACTCAGTGACATGACGGCCATAAGGACGTGAATTCGATGCATGAATTCCTCTCCTCTATCGCACCACTGGGCAGCTCAGTGACCTTCACGGAGCTGCTGATCGGGAGTCAGAGCGAAGAGTGCACGAGGAGAGCGGGCGGAGCGCGCGACTCTCGGGACAGGAGTCGGACGCCGGCGGCGGGTCCCGTCGTGTCATGGAGGACGCCGCGCGTCGGCTCGCCGCGATGCGGAATGGTCGGCGCGGCCGGCCCGATGGCCACCGGACTGGATGGTCCCCGCCCACTGGTCTGACCGCGCTCGTCTTCGCCGGTCGCGTCGCTGCACCACGACGCATCGATCGGCAGGGGCTCGACGAGCGCGCCGAGCGACTGCAACATTCCGACGACCGCGAGCGTAACCAGTCCGACGATGACCACGAGGCCAACGTACTCCCGCCTCGCGATCGACTCAAGCGATCGCGCGGCGTGGCGCCGTCGCTTGACCGGGTTTCGCTCGCGTGATAGTTGTCCGGGGTGCTGCTCGCAGACACCTAAAAGGAACGACGAACGTGGTGCGCGCCGAGGAACGAAGGAGAGAGTCGATGCGCGGGGCACTCCTGCTCGCGCTCGTGCTGACGATGTCGCCGACGCATGCGGCGGCGCAGCGCTCGCCGGTCATCTTGTCGACGACCACCAGCACCCAGGATTCAGGCCTGCTCGACGTGCTCGTCCCGATGTTCGAGCGCCAGACGGGCTACACCGTCAAGACGATCGCGGTTGGAACCGGTCAGGCGCTCGCGCTGGCGGCGAGAGGGGAAGCGGACGTCGTGCTCGCGCATGCGCCCGCGCTCGAACGGAAATACGTCGAGGACGGCACGATGCTCGACCGGCGGCTCGTCATGTACAACGACTTCGTCATCATCGGCCCGTCGGACGATCCCGCCAAGATCAAGGGGATGAAGAGGGCGGCCGACGCCTTGAAGGCGATCGCGGCGAGCCACGCCCGCTTCGTCTCACGCGGAGACAACTCGGGCACGCACGTGCTCGAAAAGTCGCTCTGGAAGCTGGCTCGTGTCGAGCCGCGGGGGGCCTGGTACATCGAGGCGGGGCAGGGCATGGGCGCGACGCTCGGCATCGCCGACGACCGGAAGGCCTACACCCTGAGCGACCGCGGCACGTTCCTCGCACTCCAGAAGCGGGTGCGCCTACCGATCCTGGTCGAGCGCGACCGGCCGCTCTTGAACATCTACTCGGTGATGAAGGTCAACGCGAGCAATGGTCCCAGGGTCAACGCGGCCGGCGGCGCCGCCTTCGCCGACTTCATGGTGTCGGCCGACGTTCAGAAGGTGATCAAGACGTTCGGCGTCGCCAGGTACGGCCAGGCTCTCTTCGAGCCCATCGCGGGCACGAAGGAGGAGGAGGTCGGCGGGACGGAGTAGGCTCAGCCCCGCTCGAAGGCTCGCTTGATCTCCGTCTCGGCCCACAGCATCGCCTCCTTGGGCTTGGAGGCGTTCGTGACCACCCGCGCGAACATGTTCGGGATGATGTAGCTGTTGGTGATCAGCTGAATCTTCTCGTCGGGCGGCGCGGGCCACCCGTACAGGTGCGAATACTTCGCCGCTGCCTTGAGGGGCTTGTATTTCTTGTCCACGTCCCACACCGGGTGGTTTTCCATGTCGCGCCAGGTGGGATGGTTGTAGCTGTCGCCCGACATGATCCACTCGTGGTATTGCGCGGGCTCGAAGAACCACTTGAGGAAGTCGCGCGCGACGTCCACGTTCTTGCTGAACTTCCAGATCGCGAGGCTTCGTGGCACGCCGACGGTGTGGCGACCGCCCGGCCCCGCGGGCGACGAGTGAAAGCCGGTCAGCTCGGCGACCGGGAGCTTCTCCTGCTTGGCGACCACGTAGTGGCTGATCGGGTTGTGAATCCAGGAGCCCTTCCCCGAGTTCAGCCACTGGTTGTTGCCCGCGTTGTCCCACGAGAGCACGGCCGGATCCATCGCCTCGTTGTAGAGGGCCTGCACGTACTCGATCGCCGTCTCCGTCGCCTTGGAGTTGATCGCGATCGTCTTGCCGTCCTCGGCGATGTCCTTGGCGCCGTAGCACCAGAGGATCGAGTAGAGCGTCGAGACCGAGTCGGTGGTCTGGCTGATGGCGAACCCGACGGGATGGCCGAGCTTCTTGAGCTTGCGCCCGGCGCGGAGGAGGTCCTCCCAGGTGTCGGGCTCGCGCTCGCCGACCTTCTCGAACAGGTCGATCCGGTGACTGCCCGGGAACGAGGTGAACATGTACGGCACGCCGAGCCATTGCCCTTTGACCTGGGCATGCTCCTTGGCGAACGTGTACCAGTCCCCGTGCTTCTTCGCGAGGTCGTTGCAGATATCGGATACGTCGGCCAGACCGGGCTGGAAGAGCCAGGCGTAGTGCATCTCCAGGCTGACGATGTCGTGGCCCGACTTGCTCATGACCTCCGCCGACAGCTTGGCGGGCATCTGCACGCTCTGGATGTGATCGACCCGGACATTGACGCCGGAGGCCTTCGTGAACCGCTTGGTGAGCTCGGTCAGTTTCGCGTCCGAGGCGGGTGCGTAATTGACGGCGGTCAAGAGGCTCAACTCGCGCGCGGCCCAGCTTGCCGGCGCCCGGCCGGCCGCGAGAATCCCGGCCATCCCCGCCAGCGCCCGTCCCCCCGTAGCGAGGACGGTGCGCCGCCCAACGTTTCTACGGCCGGTTCCGAAGCTGGAAAGGTGCCCGCGATCGCTCATCGTCCGCCTCCTCAGGGACTCTATGGCGCCGTCGGGAGCCTGTCAATTATCGAGTGGATCCGGTCGACCGAGGTCGGCGGCGAGCGTGCGACGGGCTACGGACGATCAGCGACTCAGCGGGGCTGGCTGAGGTCGTCGGGCTCGAGATAGGCGATCTCGAGGTCGATCGCCGTGCAGATGGCCGCGACCTGCGCGGCCAGGTCGGGGTAACCGGCCGCAACCAGGTCGGCCTCGACCTGACAGAGATGCGCGGCAGCCCCGGTGAGGCGACGGAATCGACGCGGGTCCGACATGCTAGTCGGGCGGCGGGCAAGACGCGTGCCGTTTCATAAGCCCTCATCGTTCCTGGAGTTGGCGTTCTGACACCCGCTCGGACGTCCACTCGGTGTCGGACACGCATGGACACCGTCACCGGCTCGACAGACATCCGTGTCAGTGATGCTAGGATGGGCGGCCGTCCGAGGGGAAGCCCGAGGCGGCACAAGATGAGTTGCGATTTCGGCTTGATGCCACGCGAGTGGCGCGCCTTGCGCGCGCTCCGCACACCCGTCGGGATCCAGCGAGCGCTCGAGGCCATGCCCTACCACGTCGCCAGCAGCGCGTGGTCACCGCGACGGGTGCTGCGCGAGGGAACGGCGCATTGTCTGGAGGGCGCGATCTTCGCGGCGGCGGCGCTGCGGGTGCTGGGCCTGGCACCGCTGCTCCTCGATCTGGAGGCCGTCCAGGACACCGATCACGTCGTCAGCGTGTTCAAGCTGCGCGGCCACTGGGGCGCCATCGCGAAGTCGAACTTCTCGGGTCTCCGCTTCCGCGAACCGGTCTACCGCAGCGTGCGGGAGCTGGTGATGAGCTACTTCGAGAGCTACATCAATCTCCGAGGCGAGCGCACCCTGCGTGCCTATTCGCGTCCGGTCAATCTGGCCCGCTTCGATCGCAGCCACCGGGGCTGGATGACGTCCGAGGACGACCTCTGGTGGGTCCCGGAGCATCTCGTGCGCGTCCCGCACACGCGCCTGCTCACGGTCTCGATGATGCGGAACCTCTCGCGGGTCGACCGGCGCTCACTCGAGGCCGGGCTCGTGGGATACCGCGAGCACTGACGATCAGGGCGTGGGGGTGGGCGGCGTGCGGCCCTCGGGCGGCAGCAGCACGATGTCCTCGCGCGGGACGCAGACCGTCATCGACTCGTCGTGCCAGACGATCGCCCAGCCCATCGACCGCAGGCGCTCGTCGACGAGCGCCTGCCGCCGGTCGGTCTGGCGCCGGTCGGGACTCCGATCGACCTCCTGCAAACGCCGCTCGCTGAGCCGGCGGTCGACGATGACGGCGACCTCGGCGTTGTCGGCGAACTCCCGCTGCAGGTATTCGTGAAGCTTCGGCCGGTGGCGAGACACGATGAACACGAGCTGACCCATCGGCTGAAAAGCGTAGCGTCCGCCCCCCACGCGCGTCAACAAGGACGAGCGTCGCACGCAATTTGATTTGTCGCGGAACCTTCGATATAACGCCTGAGTGATCCGCGTCATTCCGGTGATCTGGCTCGTCATCGCGCTCGCGGTGATCCTGAATTCGGCGACAGTCTTCGGCCAGACGACCGAGGCCGACGTCTACGTGGCGCAGGCGGTCCTCGACTTCGACGAGAAGCGCTACGACGCGGCCCTCGAGAACCTGCGGCGCGCGCTCGAGCTCGAGCCTGATCACGTCGAAGCCCTGTACTTCACCGGCGCGGTCTACGCGGCGCAAAAGCGCCCCGATCTCGCCGCACCCTATCTGGAACGCGCGCGGGCGAAATCGCCCCGGGACGCCTCGATCGCCTATCAGCTCGGTCTCGTCTACTTCGCGCAGCAGCAGTACGAGAAGGCCCAACCGCTCCTGGAAGAGGCGTTCAAGGCGAACCGCGATCTCGATAGCCTCGGGTACTACGTCGGCTTCCTCCGTTACCGGAACAAGGACTATCGGGGCGCGCTCACCGCGTTTCGCCAGGGGCGCTCGAGCGATCCGGAGATCCAGCAGCTCACACGGTTCTACACGGGTCTGGCGCTCGGCGTGCTGGGTCTGCCCGGACAGGCTGCGGCGGAGGTCGAGCAGGCGATTCGTCTGGCGCCGGGCTCGCAGCTGACGGGACCGGCCGAGCGCCTGCGCGACACGATCGTGGCCTCGCGGGACAAGGAGCGCCGCTTCTCGCTCGAGGCGCGCGTCGGCCTCACGTGGGACGACAACGTGATCGTACGCCCCGTCGAGAACTTCGACGAGCCGCTGGTGGCCGAGATCCGGCGCCACAAGCACGAGTCCTACGGGGAGCTCGCCGGCTTGAACTTGAACTACGTGTGGTGGCGGACCGCGGACTGGGAGTCCTCGATCGGCTACTCGTTCTTCACGACGTACCAGAACGAGATTCCGAAGTTCGGCGTCATCAGTAACCTCGGCACCGCGGCCCTGACCTATAAGACGTCACTGGCGCAGCTGCCGACGCAGGTGAGTCTCCAGTACGCGTTCGATCACATGCTCCTGGGGGGGGACGAGTTCCTCCAGCGCCACACCGTGTCCTTGTCGGGGGTCGTGATCGAGAGCGCCCGGCACTTCACCCAGGGCTTCGTGCGCTTCCAGGCCAAGGACTTCGCCGACGTCGATCAGGCGCAGCGGATCACCAGCGACGATCGAAGCGGCAACAACTACATGGCCGGCTTCCTGCACTTCGTGCGCTTCGCGGAAGACCGGCACTACCTCAAGGTCGGCTATCAGTTCGACTGGGACGACACCGGCAACGACGACGGGCGGAACTGGATGTACTACGGCAACCGCCTGAGCTTCGGCGGGCAGTACACGCTACCCTGGTGGGCGATCCGGCTGAAGTACGACCTCGACGCGCACCTCCGCGACTACACGCACAAGAACACGGTCCTGCCGACGTACGCGCCGGGTACGAAGTGGCGCCAGGACCGGGAGGTCACGAACGTCGTCCGCGCTGAGCTGCCGCTGCCCCGCAACTTCACGCTCGCCGCGGAGTACCAGGTGACGCGCGTGTTCTCGAACATCGAGGTCTTCGCCTACATCCGCAACGTCGCCTCGGTCAGCCTGATCTGGTCGTACTGATCGTCGCCTGAAGTCCCTCCCTACTGGCCGACCCTCACGGCGCCACTGCCCTGAACAGCGACCAGGCTGCCGGTCAGGCTCGAGAGCGGCGTGTTCGGGGTCAGCGGCACACCGTTGATCCGGATGGTGCCCGACCCGGCGCCGGCGATCGCGTTGGCGCCGATACGGAAGCTGTCGGTCGGCCCGGCCACGGGGATGCCATTGATGATAGCCGTCGGCGCGATCGAGTTACTCACGTTGAGGACGTTGTTGGAGCCGGAGAAGCTGACGAGCGAGCGGCCGATCGAGGCGGAGGAGCCGCCGGAGACGTTGAGCAAGAGACCGTTGAGGATACTCAGGCTGCTGCCGTCCGCAAGGCTCACGAGGTTGCCCGCGATGTTGAGCACGGAGCCTCCGGCAACGTTGACGAGGTGACCATTGGCCACGATCAGCGCGCTGGACCTCAGGGTGACCATCGACACCGCGTCGTTGGGGATGGAAACCTTGGCCCGGTTGACGAGGTCGATGGCGTTGTCGCTCGTCGCGAGGACAGTGCCGCCTTTGAGGTTCAGAAGGGGCGCCGTGGCCTCGAGCAGGGCGGTGTCGATCTTGTAGGCGCTGCCGACAACGCCGACCATGGCGCCGTTGTCCGCGTCGAACACGGGCGCCTGGACACCGGGCTGAATCGGGCGATCCGCGCCGACCGTGAGGCCGGTGTCAGGATCGACCTGGGTCGAGCTCGCGCGCCCGACCAGATCGAACAGGTTCCCGCCGGCGCGACCGGCGCCGACGCCCAGGATGCCGGCCGACATGGAGACGAGCGGGTCTGTGCCGGTCTGGATGAGGCGCGCGCCGGAGTCGAGGCGCAGGAAGCTTCCCCCCGTGACGATGGTGCTACCTGTCATGCGCGAAAAGACGCCCCGGGTCGTGAGCGTGCTGCCGCTGAACCAGAACATCGGATCGAGCGACGCGCTCGAAATCGTCATGCCGGGCAGATCGAAGAAGCTATCCCGAGTGGCGAGCGTTTCGTTGACCGATCTGAACATGGGCCCTGTCAGCGCGAGAGGGCCAGCCGGCTCGCCGAGAAACGCCAGGAAGTTGTCGATGATATTTTGGCGACAGACGGCGTTGCAGTTCGCCAGGGAGGTCTGGTTCGAGAGCCAGTCGACGTCCATCATCAGGATGATGCGTCCGGCCTCGCCGACGAGATCGGTGGAGTCCCATGCGGCCGCGACGATCCCTTCGCCGATCGTCGCCAGGACGTTCGGACCGGAGATGCCGAAGAGCTCACCGGGAGTGTTCGGGAACCACGTGGTCAGCGTGTGGGGCGCCGCCGTGACTCCGCCCCGCGCCGTCGGATTGAACGTGGACGCCGACAGGGGGAAATCTCTCGTGCTTCCAACCACGATGTCGCTTCCCCCAGCCACCACCATGCGAAGCAGGCTCTGGACGGAGCCGTTGAGGGCGGCACAGCACTGGCGCTCACCGGTGAGGTAGAGACCACCGCCGCTGGCTAGGAATTGAGCCAACCTCGCCTGATCTCCAGCACTGATTGCGCCGAAGGCGCCCACATACCAGATCGAGCCGTACGCTGACAAGTCGGCCGGTACGGTGGGGCCGTTGAGATTGGTGATGAGCACGTTGGATTGCCGGGCTCGAAGACCTGACGCCAACGCGGCCCGGGACAGGAGGATCGGGTTGTCGATGTCCGCGTCGCCGAGGAGCAGGATCCCGTTGGCGCTGACCGGTGGCCCGGAAGGAGGGGGCACCGGCGGGAGAACCGGCGGGGGCGTCACCGGGGGCGGCGTCACCGGAGGGAGCGTCCCCCCGGGTAGGGTGACGATCGTGTTGTCGATGAACCTCTGCTCTTCCGTCGTCGGGCCCGACTTGTTGCTGCCGGGGAAAGGCGTCGGGGGCGGTGTGGATGGTGGAGTGGTCGGCACCGGCGGCGGCGTGGTGAGCGGCACCGTCGCGGACGTGAACGTCGCAATGGTGGAGCTCATCACGGCTTGCTTGGCGTCGGCCTCGGCGCCGGCGACCTTCGGCAGGCCGCTCGGCGTGACGCCGGCGCTGGCGGTGGCCCGCATGGCCGCGCTCATGATTCCAGAATTGACGACCCCGCCGGTCACGGTCGCGAAGTTGTTGGCGGCGACGTTGACCACCTGGGAGCCGACGGTCAGGGCGACCGAGCCGGTGAAGACGTAGTGGTTGGTGGTGACGCCGCCCTGGGCGTTGTCGGCGCTGGCGGAGGCGCGGATGACCTCGACCACGAAGACGGTCCCGCGCACGGCGGCGACGGCGTTCGGGCTCTTGACCTCGATCTGCTCGCCCGGCCGCATCTTGTCCTTGGCGACCGCAACGGCGACCTTGCCGGAGTCGAGATCGATCGTGGAGCGGCCCGGGACTTCGGTGATCGTCAGGGCCGAGCGCTCGCGGACGGTGACGACGGCCTTGCCGCCCAGGAGGAGGCGGGCAAGGGAGCGATCGCCGGTGACGACGCGGTCGTTGACGAAGACGTCGTCCTTGAACTTCAGCGCGACGGGCTGCGCGGCCGTCGTGCGGGCCGCGGTGACGTTGCCTTCGAGGGTGGTGACGACACCGGCCTTCGTGGCCTGCGCGGCGACGGAGCCGGGCCACATCCCGGCGAGCAGCGACAGCGCGACGACAATTCGGCCGACACCAGTCATAGCCGCGTCCTCCCTCACCTCAGAGCGTCCGGGATGGGCACCCCAGACCAGAGACCACTGTATCGATCGCTACCAATGGCGAACTTTGACCTCCGACTATGTCGTTACCACTTGCGCTTGTCAAGTGCCGATCAAATAAGGATTTCCGGAAAGCTTGGCCCGCCGGCGCGTGGACGATTCACCCCGTCCGAACCGTGTGGCCCTGAGGGCAACGCTGGCTTAGAGTTGCGGAGATGGGTCGGCTCTGGGCGCGCCTGTTCGGCCAAATCCGGAAATATCTCGTCGGCATCGCAGCGGCCGCCGTCACGCTCGCCCTCGTGCTGTTCGGCCCGGTCGAGCGGTGGGAGCCGCTCTGGTTCGATCAGCTCTTCGAGTTTCGCGGGCCGCGCCAGCCGACCTCGCCGATCGTCATCGTCACGATCGACGAATCGTCGTTTCAGGAGCTCAATCTCCAGTGGCCATTTCCCCGTGCGCTGCACGGCAAGGTCATCGACCGCATCAGCGCCGACCGGCCGCTCGTCATCGGCCTCGACATCATCTTCGACAGCGACTCGATGTTCGGACCCAAGGACGACCGGGCGCTGGGCGCGGCCGTGGCCCGCGCGGGAAACGTCGTGCTCGGTCTGGCCCTGGCCCAGGACGACCAGCCGCTCTACTCGATCGGCGAGAAGGTGCGGGGAACCGCACGCGAGGTCGTGAACATGCCGCTGCCGGTCATTCGCGAAGGGGCCGCGGCCATCGCCCCATTCAACGTCGCGCCTGATCCCGACAGTCACGTCCGCCGCGTTCCCGTGCGCTCGCGCGTGCCCGATCCGATGAAGGGCTACGAATGGTGGCTGGCGTTCGACGCCCAGCTGCATCGCCAGGTGAGTTTGAAGGGGCTTGCCACGCGGCCGTTGCCGGCGAGCGAGTACGCGCTGATCAACTTCCGCGGCCGGCTCGAGGCGTTCGACCGCGTGCCGTACTACCGCGTCGTCAGCAACGAGGTCCCCGAGAACCTGTTCCGCGACAAGATCGTGCTGATCGGACCCACCAGCGAGGTGTTGCACGACGTCTTCGCCACGGCGTTCGCCGGCGGCGGTGACATGCCGGGGGTCGTGATCCACGCCAATGCCCTCGAGACGTTCATCCACGGCGATCCGATCCGCGAGGTGCCCAGGCTCGCGTCGACCATCCTGGCGGTCCTCGCCGCGCTCGTCGGGTCCATGCTGGTCGTCCGGCTGCGCGCGGTTCGCGCGCTGGCCGTCACCGGCCTGTTGCTTGCGCTCGGTGTGGCCGTTGCCTTCGCGGTCTTCGCCCTGGCCGACGTGTGGATGCGCGGCGTCGCGATCACCTTCGGGCTGGTGCTCGGCTACGGCGCGACGGTCGTCGAGAATTTCGTGCGCGAGCAGCGCGAGAAGCAGCGGCTGTCGCGGTTCTTCTCGCCCGACGTCCTGCGCGCGGTGGTCCGCGATCGCGACGGGCGGAGCCTTCACCCCCGCCGGCGCCTCGTCACCGTCCTCTTCTCCGACATTCGCGGGTTCACGACCATCTCGGAGCGTCTGGAGCCGGAGCAGGTCGACGAGATGCTTCGCGAGTATCTCACCGTGATGACCGAAGTCGTCTTCCGCCACGGGGGCACCGTCGACAAGTACATCGGCGACGGGATCATGGCGCTCTACAACGCGCCGTACGAGGACCCCGAGCACGCGCTGAACGCGATCCGCACTGCGCTCGAGTTCCAGGAGCGGGCGATCCCGTTTTCCGCGCGCTGGGAGGCCAAGCTCGGCGGCTCGATTCGCTGCGGCGTGGGCATCAACTCCGGTGATGCCGTCGTCGGCAGTCTCGGGTCGCGGCAGCGCAACGAGTACACGGCGATCGGCGACACTGTCAACCTGGCCGCGCGACTCGAGTCCGTCACGAAGGACCACGGCGTCCCGATCATCATCAGCGAGTACACTTACGAGTACGTGAAGGGGCGGGTTCCGACCAGGGAGATCGATACGGTGACGGTGAAGGGAAAGTCCCAGCCGGTGAAGATCTACGGCGTCATGCCCTCCAGCATGCGCCGGCATCCGCGCGCGGCGCTGGACGCCGTCGCGCAGCTGACCACCGTCGCGGACGGCCGCGTCTTCCGTGCGCGCACCGTGGACATCAGCGAAGGAGGACTGGGGCTGGTCGGCGTCCCGGCCGAGTGGCCCGTCGGCAGCACGATCGAGATCCGCCTCGACGGCGGTGAAGTGGGACGCCGGATCGTCGCGGAAGGCACGATCGTCTCACGACGCGGCGAGAAGGCCGGCGTGCAGTTCACGTCGCTGGACGAGGGCTCTGCACCCGCCGTCGCCGACTACGTGGCGCGCGGCCGCGATCGGGACGAGATCGACGAGGCACAGGCGGGCGCGAGCCGCCGGTAGCGCTTTTCAGGAGGTCCGCAATGAGCAACGGGATCTTCAGCGTGCCCGTTCCCCGCAACGAGCCCGTTCTCGCCTACACCCCCGGCAGTCCGGAGCGGAAGGCGCTTCGCGCCGAGCTCGACCGGATGGCCGGTGAGGTCATCGAGATCGCGCCGCGCATCGGCGGGCGCAGGGTCACGACCGGCCGGACCGCGGACGCGGTCATGCCGCACGACCACCGTCACGTCCTCGCCGTCTGGTACAAGGCCGGCGCTTCCGAGGTTCAGCGCGCGATCGACGCGGCCGGCGCGGCCCACCGCGAATGGTCGCGCCTGCCGTGGCAGGAGCGTGCGGCGATCTTTCTGAGGGCGGCCGATCTCCTGGCCGGACCGTACCGGATGATCCTGAATGCCGCGACGATGCTCGGCCAGTCGAAGACGGCGCACCAGGCGGAGATCGACGCGGCGTGCGAGCTGATCGACTTCTGGCGCTTCAACGTCGCGTGGGCCGAGGAGATCTATCGCCAGCAGCCGCTATCGTCTCCGGGTGCCTGGAACCGGCTCGAGCACCGGGCGCTCGAGGGATTCGTGTTCGCCGTCACTCCGTTCAACTTCACGTCCATCGGCGGCAACCTGCCGACGGCGCCCGCGATCCTGGGCAACACGGTCGTGTGGAAGCCGGCCTCGTCCGCGCTCTACTCCGCTCACTTCATCATGGAAATCCTCGAGGCCGCGGGGCTTCCGCCCGGCGTCATCAACATGGTGCCCGGCGCCGGCGCCGAGGTCGGCGATCCCGTGCTCGCTTCGCCCGCGCTGGCCGGCATCCATTTCACCGGATCGACCGCGACCTTCCAGGGCATGTGGGAGACGGTCGGACGGAATATCCGGCGCTACCGTTCCTATCCGCGGATCGTCGGCGAGACCGGCGGCAAGGATTTCGTCTTCGCTCACGCCTCGGCCGATGTGCCATCGCTCGTGACGGCGCTGACGCGGGGCGCCTTCGAATATCAGGGCCAGAAGTGCTCGGCGGCCTCGCGGGCCTTCGTGCCGGCCTCGCTCTGGGCCGAGGTTCGTGACCGTCTGCTCCGGCAGGTCGCCGAGATCCGAGTGGGCGATCCGACCGACTTCACCAACTTCATGGGCGCGGTGATCGATGCCAACGCCTTCTCGACGATCAAGGGCTACGTCGACTTCGCGCGGCAATCTCCGGACGCCGAGATCCTCGCCGGGGGCGGCTACGACGACGGCAAGGGCTATTTCGTCGAGCCCACCGTCGTGCTCGCCAAGCGGCCCGGTCTCAAGCTCATGCGCGAGGAGATCTTCGGCCCCGTGCTCACCGTGTGGGTCTACGAGGACCGCGACCTCGACACCGCGCTCGAGATCTGCGACAGCGGCTCGCCTTACGCGCTCACCGGCGCGGTGTTTGCGCGCGACCGGGCGGCGGTCGTCCGCATCGCCGACGCCCTGACGCACGCCGCGGGCAACTTTTACGTGAACGACAAGCCGACGGGCGCCGTCGTGGGCCAGCAGCCCTTCGGCGGTGCCCGCGCCTCGGGGACGAACGACAAGGCGGGGAGCGTGCTGAATCTCCTGCGCTGGGTGAGCCCGCGCGCGATCAAGGAAACGTTCGTGCCGCCGACCGATTTCCGCTATCCCTTCATGGCGCCCGGCGACTGAGCCGGTCGATGCATCCCTGGAACCGTCGACGGCGTCCTGCGCGTTCCTCTCTGTGGGGGAGGGGCCTATGGGAAGAGCGATGTTCGCGGGGTTCGGCCTCTTGCTGCTCACGTTCACGCTGACCGGTTGCGCGGGCCAGATGATGAGCGCGCCCGTGGCGACGGCGCAACAGGAGTGCGAGCGGTCCGGCGGGATCTGGCGCACCGGCTCCTGTGAGCGCGCCAGCGGGGGTGGCGGCTACTAGCTCGGCCGGTAGCTCCACGCACCGGAAGCGGGGCTGCGCCGGTCAGACGCCGGTCGAGCCGAAGCCGCCGGCCCCGCGCTCGCTCGCCGGTAGCTCGCCGACCTCGATCAGCTCGGCGCGCTCGACCCGCTGGATGACGAGCTGGGCGATGCGGTCGCCCCGCCGCACGGTGACCGCCGCGTCGCCGTGGTTGACGAGCAGCACCTTCAGCTCGCCCCGATAGCCGGCGTCGACCAGGCCCGGCGCGTTGAGCACCGTCACACCGAGGCTCAGCGCGAGCCCCGAGCGGGGAAGCACCAGCCCCGCGAATCCCGGTGGGATGGCGACCGCCAGGCCCGTGCCGACGAGCCCGCGGGCGCCGGGCTCGAGCGCCGCCTCGTGAGCGGCGCGAAGGTCGAGGCCCGCGTCGTCCTCACGCGCGTAGGAGGGCAGCTCTACCGACGGGTCGAGTCGCTTCAACGGGAGCTCGATCACGGGATCAGCACGACCTTCCCGTAGCTTTCGCGCGCTGCGATGGCGGCGAGCGCCCGCGACGCGCGCTCGAGCGGAAACGATCTCCAGATCACGGGCGTGAGCTCGCGCGCCTCGGCGCGCTTGAGCAGCTCGACCATCCAGCGCCGCACGCGCGTCGCGTCCCGCTGGCGGTAGAGGCCCCAGTGGACGCCGACCACGCTGACGTTCTTCAGGAGCACGCGATTACCCGCGACCTCCGCGATGCGCCCGCCCGCGAACCCCACCACGAGCAGGCGTCCCTCGAAGGCGATGCACCGGGTCGAGCCATCGAACACGTCGCCGCCGACCGGATCGAAGATCACATTGGCGCCCTCGCCGTGGGTCTCGCGGCTCACCCGCTCGACCCACGCCTCGGTCCGGTAGTCGATGCAGACCTCGGCGCCGTTGGCCCGCGCGACCTCGAGCTTCGCGGCCGAGCCCGCCGTCGCGATGACCCGCGCCCCCAGCGCCCGGCCGAGCTGCACCGCCGCGAGCCCGGTCCCGCCAGCCGCAGCGTGCACCAGCAAGGTCTCGCCGCGCCGGAGCCCCGCGCGATGGACGAGCCCGCACCAGGCGGTCTGGTACGCGAGGCCGAAGACCGCGCCCTCCTCGAAGGTCATGAAGTCGGGCAGCGCGTAGACGTGCCGCTGATCCACCGCCACCACTTCCGCGTAGGCGCCCCATGCCATCGTCGCGAACACGCGCTCGCCCAGCCCGACCTCGGTGACGCCGGCGCCGAGGCCGCGCACGATCCCGGCGACCTCGCAACCCGGGCTGAACGGCAGCTCCGGCCGATACTGATAGTGGCCCTGGACGATCAGGATGTCGGGGAAGTTGCAGCCGATCGCGCGGACCTCGATGACGACCTCGCCCGCGTTCGGCCGAGGAGTCGGCGCATCCGCGTACTCGAGCGTCGCCGGGTCGCCCCACGCGCGCGCCAGCATGACTTTCATCGCATCCTTGCGGTCCGCGGGCGCGGCGATCCGAGCCCGAGCGGCCGAATCGTAGCACGAGCGCGGTAAGATGACCGCCGTGTCCGAGCCCCGTCAGGCCCTCTCCGGCGTCACCGTCCTCGATCTCGCGACGTACCTGGCCGCGCCGGTCTGCGCGACCTTGCTCGGCGAGTTCGGCGCCGACGTGATCAAGGTGGAGCAGCCGGGCGTCGGCGACGACTTGCGTCGTCTGGGCCGGCCGGTCGCGCCGTCCGCCGGCGGCTCCTTCTGGTGGTTCGTCGAGTCGCGGAACAAGAAGTCGATCACGTGCAACCTGCGAGTGCCCGAAGGCCAGGCGCTGATCCGCCGGCTGGTGCAGGGCACGCACGTGGTCACCGAGAATTTTCGCCCCGGCACCCTGGAGCGCTGGCATCTCGGGTGGAGCGAGCTCGCCCCGCTCCGGCCGTCGCTCGTCATGGTGCGCATCTCGGCGTTCGGCCAGACCGGTCCGAACCGCGAGCGTCCGGGCTTCGGGCGAATCGCCGCGGCGGTCGGCGGGCTGGCGTACCTCGCGGGCTATCCTGACCGCGCGCCGGTCTCACCGGGCACGCCGACGGTTCCCGACTACCTGGCGGCCGTGTTCGGCGCCGTCGGCGCGCTCGTGGCGTTGCGTCACGCGGAGCGCACCGGCGAAGGGCAGATCGTCGACCTCGCGCTGTACGAGCCGGTGCTCCGCGTGCTCGATGACGCGGTCGCCGTGTACGGCAGCACCGGGCTGGTGCGCGAACGGATCGGCTCGGGCACGGAGAGCGCGGTGCCGCACAACCACTATCGCACTCGGGACGGGCGCTGGATCGCGATCGCCTGCACCAACGACCGGATGTTCGCGCGGCTTCTGCGGGCGATGGATCGTCCCGACCTTGCGGGCGACGCGCGGGTGACGACGACGCCGGCGCGGCTCGGAAACCGCGCGCTCGTCGACGGGCTCGTGGCCGGGTGGGTCGGCGAGCGCGACGCGGGGGAGGCGCTCGCGGCGCTGGAGGCGGCGGACGTGCCGTCCTCCCTGGTCGCGAGCGTGCGCGATCTCTTCGAGGACGCGCACGTCCGTGCGCGCGAGAACATCGTCTCCGCGGTGCTGCCGCTGCTCGGCCGGATCTCGATGCCGGGGGTCGTTCCGCGCCTCACCGCCACGCCGGGACGGATCGAGAGCGCCGGGCCGTCGACGCCCGGCGAGCACAACGAGGAGATCTACTGCGGCAGGCTGGGGCTCTCGGCGGCCGAGCTGACCGGGCTCCACGAGCGGGGCGTCATCTGACGCCGCCGGCCTGCGCGCGCTCCTGGTCGGTGGCGACGACCAGGTTCGAGAGGCGCTTGAGGAGCTCGAGCGCGAGCTGGGGACGGTTTCGGACCAGCCACTCCAGCCGCTCCTCCTTGATGACGAGCAGCTCGACGTCGTCCGTCGCGACCGCGGTCGCGGAGCGTGGCCCCTTGCGGAAGAGCCCGATCTCGCCCAGGGGCATGCCCTCTCCGTTCCGGTTCAGAACCCTCTCCTCGCCGTCGAAATTCCGGCGGATCTCAACAGTGCCGGAGTGGATCACGTATGCCTCGTCGTGCGGGTCGTCGCCCTCCTTGAATATGACCTCACCCGGCCGGAACCGTCGCCGCTCGATGTCGCCGAGCGAGAGGTTCTTGTAGAGCTCGAGCCCGATCGACGGCAGCGCCGATTTCGCCTCGACCGGCAGGCGCGCGTTGGTCCAGCCGCCGAGGCCGCCCTTGAGGATGCGCACCGTCCTGTAGCCGCGCTGGCGGAGAATCTGGGCCACCCGCGCGCTCTGCTGCTCCTCGGGGCTCGTGCAGTAGGTGACGATCATCTGCTCGGGCTCGAAGTTGAGCGGCGCGCGCTCGGCTTCCTCCGGCTCGAGCCGGGTCGAGCCCGGAAGCTTCAGAGGGCTCGTCTCGAAATCGGTCTTGGTCCGGACGTCGAGCAGCACCGGATTGAGCCCGCGCTCGATGAAGCCGATGACCTGGGTCGGGATGACGCGGAAGCGGTTCTTCCACCACCGCTGGCCCCACATGCTGCCGTAGGCCCCGACGCTCACGAGCGTCACGCCGAGCGTCGTCAGCGCCCACGGGAACGGCTGCGGCGGCGGGTTCTTGACCTTCTCGTGCGCGAGGTTCAGCGAGTGCTTCACGTCGGTGAGGTTCGGCACCAGCTGGTTGGCCTCGGTGAGCTTCACGACGGCGGCCTTGTAGCGCTCGGACAGCAGGGCCTCGATGCCCGCCGCCCAGACCGCAGTGAACTTGCTGTCGCCGGGCTTCGTGACCTCGGTGCCTTGCAGGAACTTGCCGACGTCCCGGGCGGGGATGAGGAAGTTGAATCCCTGCGTGAGCGCGCCCGACGATGAGAGCGACACGAACTGCATCACGCCGACGACCGTCGCTTCGTCGGTGATCGCCGGGCCGCCGCTGTTGCCGTGCGCGGCCGGAGCGTCCGTCTGGATGAGGTTCTGATTGATGACGTCGACCTTGAATCCGGACACCGCGCCGTTGGTGGCGGAGGCCTCGAGGGTCACGCTCTGATTCAAGAGCTCGTGGGCGAGCACGACCCCGGGGAATCCCAGGATATGCACCGGATCGCCGATCTGCACCTCGCGCGTGGTGAGGCCGATCGCGGGATAGATGCCCTCCTGCACGCGGAGGAGCGCGAGGTCGCGCCCGGAATCGGGCGTCGGCTTTCCGGCGCTGTCGACCGACGGCGGCGGACTGAATTTCTGGACCTTGGCTTCCAGCTTGACGCCGTTCGACAGCATCACCGTGATCTGGGGCTGCGCCTCGAGCTTGGCGCCGGCCAGGGCGCCGGCCGCCGCCTGGCGGAGCTCTTCTTCGACTTCCGGCCGTTCCCCGTGCATGAGCCTACGCGCCTTGAGCTTCGGCTCGACGCACGCCTGATCGATCGCCTTCTTCTTCAGCTCGTGTATCACCCAGGGTGGGAGGCGATAGGCCGGATCCACGACGTGGGCGTTGGTGATGACGTAGCCCCGACCGTCGACGAACCAGCCGGTGCCCGTCTCGATGTACGGGGCCAGGCTGACGGTGACCGGACCGCGCCCGCAGTTCAAGGTCACGTCGCCGCCTACCGTGGTGGTGATCAACACGACCGCCGGCTTGACGCGGAGGATGGCTTCCTGGATGGAATACGCCGAGGTCCGAGTGGGAGCGCCGAGCCAGGCACCCGAAAAGAGGAGCCCGAGCACCAAAGCTCTCATGGCCCCGCACCGTATCACGGAGCCCTCGGAGCGTACAATGACGCCGGTGGCGTCCGGAGATTCCGGCTACGCGCTGCGCCTGTGCGAGGACACGGTGCCGACCGCCGGCCGCGGCGCGCTCGGCGCGCTGAATCGCGTGCTCTACGTGCGGCGCGGATCCGCGAGGCTCGAGACCGCCGAGGGTGAGACGCGACTCGCCGAGGGCGAGGCCTGGCACGGCGCTCGCGGTTGCGAGATCCACGGAGGCGAAGCGGGCGCGACGGTGCTGCGCTACGAGCTGATCCGCGGCTCAGCGCCCCTCGACCGCGTGTCGACCGAGGCGACGAAGGTGCTCCTCGAGCACGCGATCGATCTCGACCCGCGTGCCGACTACTTGATGCGCGCCGATCGGGTCGATTTCGCGCCCGGCGGCGTCGCGCTCCCGCACCGGCATCGCGGCGGCGGCATTCGCTGCCTGCTCGCGGGCGCGCTGGAGGTAAGGGTGGGCGAGGCGCCGGCGCGGATGGTGACGCCGGGCGGCGCGTGGTTCGAGAGCGGTCGCGAGCCGGTGCTCGCGGTCGCGTCGACGGACGGGCCGACGAGCTTCGTCCGGGTCGCGATCCTGCCGCGCGAGATTCGTGGCCGGACGTCGATCATGTACGTCGATCCCAAGGACGCCGAGCGCGGGCGGCCGCGCGCGTACACGGTGTTCGTCGACGAGCCGATCGAGCTCGACTGACTGCCGATGACGACGCCGGGCGATGGGGCTCGCCCGAGACCGCTCCGCTCCGGCGGAGCTTTTGGCTGGCTGGATAGCGGCTGTTCGTCGACGGAGGGCACGATCCGGTGGAGCGGTTGATCTTGATCTGCGTGGGCGGCGCGCTCGGCACGGGACTTCGTTATCTGGCCTCGGGGCTCGCGGCCCGCTGGCTCGGCGCCGATTTTCCCTACGGGACCCTGATCGTCAACGTCGTCGGCTCGTTCCTGATCGGCCTCATCCAGGAGATCGGCACGGCGAGCCTGCTCATCCCGGATACGACACGCCTGTTCCTGACCGTGGGGATCATGGGGGGCCTCACGACGTATTCGTCGTTCAGCTACGAGACGATTCGGCTGGCGCAGATGGGCGCGTGGGGTCAGGCGTGGGTCAACGTCCTGGTGACGACAGCGCTGTGCCTGAGCGTGTGTTTCCTCGGCATCGCGGCCGGGCGGCTGGTCGTCGGAGTCCGGGTGTAGTCATGCGGAAGATCGACGGAGAGCAGGTGCTGATGCGGATGTTCGTCGGGGAGTCTGATCGTGCCGGCCACCGCCCGCTGCACGTCGCGCTGCTCGAGCTCCTGCGAGCCCGCGGCCTGGCCGGCGCGACCGTCGTCAAAGGCGTCGCGGGCTTCGGCGCCAACTCGGTCATTCACACCTCGAGCATCCTGAGACTCTCGGAGGACTTGCCGCTCGTGATCGAGGTCGTGGACACGGCGGAGCATCTCGAGGCGGTTCTCCCGGAGGTCGACCGCCTCATGAAGGGCGGCCTGATCACGATGGAGAAGGTACGGGTCCTGCGTTACGCGCCCGACGAGAAGGGCTAGCGCCCGCTCCAGCGAGCTTCGTGGTAGAGCCGACGCTGGTCCTCGGTCAGCAGATCGCGTGTCTTGAGGTGGGTCAGCAGGTGGACGAGTCGAACCTCGGCGCGGGCACGCTCGACCTCGGCGACGGCCGCGCGGACCGCCGCGTCGTCGGCCGCGCGATCGGCGAAGAGGCGCCGGAGCTTCGCCTCGGCCTCGAGCAGCCGCGCGCTCTTCGGTTTCGACTCGCTGAACATCGCGTGCATCAGCGCCTGCGCCTTCGCCTCTTGATCCGCGGTGAGCGTGAGCCGATCCTGCAGCTCGAGGACGTGCATCGGTCCTGGATAGCCGTTCTGGTCGGCGGCGAACGCCATGCCGAAGCCGCGGCCCTCGCCGACGACGTTGTCGAACTCGACGGCACATGCCTGCGCGGCCTGATGGCCACCTTCGTGCCCGCCGCCGTGACCCGGCTGGCCCCACGAGACCGACGAGCCGGCCGCGAGGAGCCCGACCACCACCGGAGCCATCGACATCAGGATCTGCGGCCAACGTCGTCTCGGCATGATCACCTCAGGCGAATCGCGCGAGATACTTGGTGAGCGCCGTCGATTCACGCTCGCGCAGGCGGACCGCGATGCGGAGCTGCTCCAGGTATTGTTCGAGCGTCTTGCCGCCGAACTCGGGCCGCCGCGTCTGGAAGAACGCGTGGACGTCTCGCTCGAGCTCGGGTGTCGCCAGACCAACGACCCCCTCGGCGAGGCGGCGGAGCCCGGCCTTCGGATACTGGCGCTCCATCGTGTCCCAGTTGGCCTTCACGAACTCCCAGGCGAGCTCTCGTGCGTGGACCGAGGTCAGCAGCGACCGCACGACGAACGGGGCATCCTGGGTCCTGAACTCGCCGTTGATGGCGCGCGCCAGGGTCTGGGCCAGGAGCTCGCGCTGGCGGAACGCGGCCAGCGCATAGAGATAGCGCTGCTCTTCCTGCGGCGTCGTCGCGGACCGGAACTTCCTCGAGAATTCGTCGAAGCGCGCGGCGTCGCCCGCATGGGCGAGCACGCCGATGATCGCGGGGAGCACGTTGGGATCGAGGTCGGCCGCCGGCCCGGCGTAGAGCTCGGCGGCGCGCGCCTGAACCGCGCGATCGTCGCCGAGGGCGCCGAGCGCGCGGACGAGATCGCCGCGTAGCTGCCGCGTCAGCTCGTCTTCGCCGGACCGCGGCGCCCAGCCGAGCTCGGCGAAGGCCGGCGCCACGCGGTCGCGGACGAGTGCTGCGAGCCGCGGCCGGTGCTCGGGCTCGACGATGCGGTTCAGCATCGCGAACGAGGCCAGCAGGACCGACCACACGTTCCGGTCGCGCTCGCCGCGGAAGCGGGCCGTCAATTCGAGATAGTCGGTGAGCGTCATGTGGCCGGCCACGGTCACGGCCCACGCGTCGTTGACGAGATTGAATCGTTCGATCCCGGCCAGCCCGCTCAATCCGCCGAGCAGGCGCTCGAGCAGCTCGCCGCTGTACCGGACGCGATAGAAGCCGTGGCCGCCCTCGTTGACGAGGATCGAGTCCAGGCGCTCGGGTGCCGGCACGCGCACCTCGGCTCCCGCGAGCAGTCGTCGCTCGACCGACGAGCGACCCGAGGCGGAGAACCGGAGCTGGACCGGCACCTGCCAGAGCTGATTCCGCGGCGTGGGCGTCGATCCGGGGAGCGGCTCCGGCAAGTACGTGAACCGTTGCTGGCTCAGCACGAGCTGGTTGCCGTCGAGCCGGGCGCTCACGAGCGGATAACCCGGCTGGAAGATCCAGGCGTCCATCACCTCGGGGATCGGCTGGTTCGCGGCCCGTCCGAGCGCCGCCCAGAGGTCGCCGGTCTCGGCGTTGGCGTAGGCGTGGCGCCGCAGATACTCGCGCACACCGTCACGGAACACCGTCGAGCCCAGATATTGCTCGAGCATGCGGAGCACCGAGGCGCCCTTCTCGTAGGTGAGCACGTCGAACATCGCGTCGGCGTCCCGCGGGGCCTCCACATGGAACTCGATCGGTCGCGTGGAGTGCAGGCCGTCGACCGAGAGCGCGGCCGCGCGCGAGACGCCGAAGGTCGTCCAGCGCTGCCACTCGGGCTTCCAGGCATCGACCGCGAGGATCTCCATGAACGTCGCGAACGCCTCGTTGAGCCAGATGCCGTTCCACCAGGTCATCGTGACGAGGTCGCCGAACCACATGTGCGCGTTCTCGTGCGCGACCACGTCGGCGACCCGCTCGAGCTCGGTGTGAGAGGCGGCGCGCGCGTCGACCAGCAGCGCCGTCTCGCGGAAGGTGATCGCCCCGAGATTCTCCATCGCCCCGGCGGCGAAGTCGGGGATCGCCAGCAGGTCGAGCTTGTCGCTCGGGTACGGCAGGCCGTAGTAGTCCTCGAAGAAGCGCAGCGAGGCGACGCCGATCTCGTGGCCGAAGGCAGCCAGGTGTCGCTTGCCCGGCACGCACCAGACGCGAACCGGTGTCCTGCCGACCAGCACCGCGTCGGTCGCCTCGAGCTCGCCGACCACGAACGCCACCAGGTAGGTCGACATCTTCATGGTGTCGGCAAAGGTGACGACCTTTCGTCCGCGCTCGACGCGCTCGCCGACGACCGACGTGTTCGACACCGCGGTGAGCGTCGGGTCGATCACGAGCGTCACCGCGAACACGGCCTTGAAGGCCGGTTCGTCCCAGCACGGAAACGCCCGGCGCGCGTCGGTCGCCTCGAATTGGGTGGCGGCCATGAGCCGGGCCTCGCCGGTCGGATCCTTGTAGCTCGAGCGGTAGAAGCCGCGGAGCTTGTCGTTGAGCGTGCCGGTGAAGGCCAGGCGGAGCCGCCAGGCTCCCGGCGCGATCCGCGAGGGAAACGTGATGCGGCACCGCTCGCCGGCCTCGTCGACGATCGGCGTCCCGCGCTGGGATTCGCCGCGCGCGTTGGTCAAGGTCGCCTCGCCGAACGCGAGGTCGACGGCGTTGAGGACGATCTCGGCGGTCGCCTCCTCGACCTCGAGCGTGACCGTCTCGTCGCCCGTGAACGTCAAGGTCGTCAGGTCGGGCTCGAGGCGCAGATCGTAACGGGTCGGTCGCACGTGTCGAGGCAGGCGATACGGATCCAACGGCGTTCTCCGGAAGCGGTCAGGATGAACTGCGGTTCATACTGTACAGCAGTCGGCCCACGCTATCATGCTCCCGTCGATGCGACTTCGCCTTCGTGCCGCGTGCGCGGCGACGGCGACCGTGCTGCTGGCCGCCGCGGCCGCCTCCGGCGCCGACCTCGTCCAGGAGTTCATCCGACGCCACTGGAGCCAGCCGCTGGCGCCGCAGGGTCCGCCCCCCGCACGGTTTTCACCGCTGGAGGCTTCGCTCCAACCGGAGTCGTGCGGGACCTGCCATCCGGCGCAGCTCGCCGACTGGCGCGAGAGCGTGCACGCCGCCGCGAGCGGCCCCGGCGTCGCCGGCCAGCTCGTTGAGATGCGCGAGAGCGACCCATCGTCCGCGCACCAGTGTCTGGTCTGCCACGCGCCGCTCGCCGAGCAGGCGCCGCTCGTCGCCGACGGGCGCCAGCTCAAGTCCAACCCGGATTACGACGACTCGCTGGGAGGCAGAGGCGTGCCGTGCGCGGGCTGCCACGTGCGCGGTCACCAGCGGTTCGGTCCTCCCCGGCGCGACGGCTCGCTCGCCAGCACGGCTCCGCGCGAGACCTTGCCCCACAACGGGGTCACCCGCACGCCGGCCTTCCTGAGGGCCGAGTTCTGCAAGAGCTGCCATCAGTTCACGCCCGACGGCTTCGCGCTCAACGGCAAGCTGCTCCAGAGCACCTATGACGAGTGGGAGGCGAGCCGGTTCGCGCGCGAGGGCGTCCAGTGCCAGGACTGCCACATGCCCGACCGCCGTCACCGCTGGCGCGGTATCCACGACGCCGACATGGTGCGGTCGGGGCTCACGATCACGGCCAAGGCGGGCGCCGCGCGCTACAGTCCCGGCGACGTCGCGCTCGTCTCGCTCCGCGTGACCAGCTCGCGAATCGGTCACGCATTTCCAACGTATGTGACGCCGCGGGTGGTCCTGAGCGCCGAGCTGATCGACGGTGCCGGGCAGGTGGTCGCCGGCAGCCGGCGGGAGCAGGTCGTCGGGCGCGAGGTGGCGCTCGACCTCTCGCGGGAGATCTCCGACACCCGCCTCTCGCCGGGCAAGAGCGCGACCCTCACGTACCGCGTGAAGGTCGAGTCGGCCGGGATGCGCGCGCGGGTGGCGGTGGTCGTGGAGCCAGACGCGTTCTACGAGACGTTCTTCCAGACGCTGCTGCGGCAGGGCGCCGGGCGTGGCGAGGCGCAGATCCGCGAGGCGCTCGAGGCGGCGCGCCGCTCGCCGTTCAGCGTCTTCGAGCGTGAGCTGCCGCTGACCTAGAACCCGAGCGCGGCGCCGTCGGCGCGCGGGTCCGACGCGCCGGTGAATCCGGTGGGCTCGATTCGGATCAGCTGAGCGTGCCCCATCAGATCGCTCCATGCCTC
>QHSQ01000231.1 GCA_003221615.1 Candidatus Rokuibacteriota bacterium
ATCCCCACCGGCGTCTGCGAGTGGGACGTGATGGGCGCCTATCGCGGCGAGCCCGCCGAGCTGGTCCGCTGCGAGACCGTCGATCTGGAGGTGCCGGCAGGCGCCGAGATCGTCATCGAGGGCTTCATCAGCGACGACCCGGCGACATACGAGACGGAGGGACCCTTCGGCGAGTTCACGGGCTACGTCTCGGACGTGCCCACGCCGCGCCCGACGATGCAGGTCACGTGCATCACGCACCGCCGCGATCCGATCTTCCGTGGCTGCCTCGAGGGCACCCTGCCCGGCTCGTACAGCGAGAACAGCGTGATGTCGTCCGTGCAGCGCGCGGCGATCGCGTGGAACATCCTGACGGCGGCGGGCATTCCCGGCGTGCGCGACGTCTTCGTGCCGCCGATCACCAACGGCGTGAACATCGTCATCCAGATCAAGAAGGCCTACCAGGGCCAGCCCAAGCAGATCGCGGCCGCGCTCTGGGGCTCCAGCGCGGCGCAGTACCGATACAAGCACGTCACCGTGGTCGAGGAGGACATCGATCCGGCCTCGTACGAGCAGGTCGACTGGGCGTTCGCGCATCGGGTCAACGCGGGGCAAGACGGGATCGTGGTCTTCCCAGGCATCTTCGGCTCGCCGATCGATCCGAGCACGCCGATGGAAGACCGGGACGTCGCGCAGCTCGGCACCGGGCTCTGGAATCGCGTGCTGATCGACGCGACCCGCTCGTGGAAGCTCCAGCGCCGGCCCGAATGGGGCGGCGAGCGCTTCCCACCCACCGTGCGTCCGTCGCCCGACGACGAGGCGCGAGTGCGCGAGCGATGGGAGGAGCTCGGGCTCGGCGACCTCTGAGATGAAGATCACCGAGATCCGCGCCATCCCGCTCGCGGTGCCGCTCCAGGTCGCCGGGCCCCCGTCGTCGTGGGCCCCCGGAGCGGGCAAGCAGATCCTGGTTCGCGCCACGACCGACGAGGGACTGATCGGCTGGGGCGAGTGCTTCGCCTATGGCGCGACGGACGCCGTGTGTCACGTCGTCGACGCCGCGCTGGCGCCGATCGTGCTCGGTCAGGATCCGACTCGGATCGAGAGCCTGGTCGATCGCATGCATCGCGCCTTGATGATCTGGGGCCGGCGCGGCCTGGCGATGATGGCGGTGAGCGGCGTCGAGCTGGCGCTCTGGGATCTGGTCGGCAAGGCGCGGAACGCTCCGGTCTACGAGCTACTCGGCGGCCTGTGCCAGTCGCGGCTGCGCGTGTACGCGAGCCTGCTCCGCTATGACACGCCGAGCCAGGTCGGCCAGGCGGTGGCGGCCACGGTCGCCCTCGGCCACGGCGCGGTGAAGCTCCATCAGGTCGACGTCGAGTCGGTCGCCGTCGCGCGCGAGGTGGCCGGAGACGGCGTCGAGCTGATGCTCGACACGAACTGCCCCTGGTCCGTCGAGGAGGCGATCCGCGTCGGCCGCCGCCTCGAGCGTTTCGAGCTGCGCTGGCTCGAGGAGCCCGTCTGGCCTCCCGAAGACTACGCCGGCCTGGCGCGTGTGCGGGCCGCTCTGCGAATTCCGATCGCCGCCGGCGAGAACGACGCCACCGTGTTCGGGTTTCGCGAGCTGATCGCGCAGGGCGCGGCGGACATCGTGCAGCCGAGCGTGACGAAGGTGGGCGGGCTTCTCGAGATGAAAAAGATCGCGGTGCTCGCCGCCGCGGCCAACGTGACGCTCGTGCCGCACTCGTTCTACTACGGGCCCGGGCTCGCGGCGAGCCTGCACCTCGCCGCCGCGACCCCCGGCGTGCCGTACGTCGAGTTCCCGGGCACGCCGCTGGTCGCCTCGCTCACCGCCGAGCCGATCCGCTTCGCCGGCGGCGCCGTCAGCGTGCCCGATCGGCCCGGCCTCGGCGCCGATCCCGACCCGAGCCTGCTCGCGCGCTACCCGTATCAGGCCGCGGCGGCGCGGCCGTTCTACCTGACGTGAGCTGCTGACGTGAGGATCGACATCGTCCCCGCGACGTCCGGTGATCAGATCGCCATCGCGCGGCGGCTCTTCAGGGAATACGAAGCCGCGCTGGGGATCGAGCTCACGTTCCAGGGCTTCGCGCAGGAAGTCGCGGGGCTGCCGGGCGCCTATACACCGCCGGCGGGCCGCCTGTTCCTGGCGACCGACGGCGCCGAGCCCGCGGGTTGCGTGGCCCTTCGGCCGCTCGGCGACGGCATCTGCGAGATGAAGCGTCTCTACGTCCGGCCGACGGCGCGCGGCGCGCGTCTGGGGCGGCGCCTGGCCGAGACTGTGATTCGCGAGGCGCGCGCGATCGGCTACGCGCGCATGCGGCTCGACACCCTGCCGTCGATGAAGGAAGCGTTCGCGCTCTATCAAACGCTCGGCTTTCGCGAGATCGCCCCGTACTGCGAGAATCCGATCGTCGGCACGCGCTTCATGGAGCTTGACCTCTAGAGGGCGTCAGGCGCGAGCGGGCTCGGCGACCGAGGCGCGCAGAACGAGACAGAGCGGGATCGTCGTCAGCACGAGCGCCGAGACCACGACAAGCGTCGCCGGGACGCCGGCGACGTCGCCGATCAGGCCGTAGACCGACGGCGCCAGCGCCGACGACATGATCGTCACCGTGTAATAGAGCCCGTACGCCCGGGAGCGACGTTCGGCGGTGACGAGGTCGGCGACGGTGCCGTAGAGCACCGAGGATGTTCCGTTCAGCGCCACGCCCATCAGCGGCAGGATCGCCAGGGCGACCGGCAGCGGCGATGGGATCAGGGCCAGGATCCCGAGGGCGGTCGCGGCTTCGGTGAGTACAACCGTGCGGATCACGCCGAGGCGCTCGGCCACCAGCCCGCAGGCGAACTTGCCGACCGCGCCGCCCGCGAAGAGCAGCGCCAGCGCCGTGCCGACGCCCGCGACCGAGGAGCCCTTCGCGATCAGGGCGAACGGCAGGAACGTGAGAAACCCGGTGCGCGTCGCGTTGTCGATCATCCCGATCGCGGTCAAAGCCTGAAAGCCGCGCGGGTCGCGAATCCCCCAGCCGGAAGAGGCCGCGACCGGCTCTTGCGACCGAGCGCGATCGACCGCCTCGGACATTCCGCGGGTCAGCCGCGACAGCACCCCCAGAATCGTCGCCGCCGCCACCAGCCCGATCACTCCGTACGCCACCGAGGCCGTGCGCCAGCCGACGGCGACCGCCGCCAGCGCGACCGCGGCCGGCACCGCCACCTTGCCGAGGTCACCGGAAAAGTTGTACGTCCCGAGCGCGGCGCGGCGCGGGCCGGTCTCATACGCCTTCGAGACGAGCGAGGACGAGAGCGGGTGCTGGACGCCGGAGCCGAGCCCGGCGATCAGCAGGACCAGCAGCAGCGACAGGAATCCGCCGACGGCACCCGCCGCGATGAACCCACACGCGGTCACCGCGGTCCCGGCGGCCAGCAGCCGCCGCTCGCCCCAGCGCTCGGCGAGCAGTCCCGCCGGAATCTGAAACGCCGCCATCCCGCCGCTGTACGCCGTGCGGATGATGCCGACCTGCGCGAAGGTCAGCCGGAACTCGTTGGCCCAGATCGGCAGGAGCACGTAGAGGATGTCGGAGAATCCGTCGTGGACGAAGTGGATGCTGCAGGCGGCAGCGAGCACCGCGCGCGCGCGAGATTTCACCCGTCGATCATCCCCGAGCGGCCTTTCGCGTTCAAGTAGAATACCGTTTGACCTGACAAGGGGAGGGAGGCTCCATGCCGATCAGCATCACGCGCGTCTACACTCGCACCGGCGACAAGGGCGAGACCTCGCTGGTCGGCGGCAAACGGATCCCGAAGGACTCGCCGCGCATCGTCGCCTACGGCACCGTCGACGAGCTGAACGCCGTGGTCGGCCTGGTGCGGGTCTTCAACGCCGAGCGGCTCGACGAAGGGGAGCGGCATCGCTGGCTTGACGAGGTCTTGCGGAAGATCCAGAACCAGCTCTTCGATCTCGGCAGCGAGCTGGCCACGCCACCCGATGCCGCCTACGAAGGGATGTTTCGCGTCGGCGAGGGCGAGGTGAAGGAGCTCGAGGAGCTCATGGACCGGTGCCAGAAAGATCTGCCGCCGCTGAAGTCCTTTGTCCTGCCGGGCGGCGGGCGCATCAACGGGTTTCTCCATCAGGCGCGCACGGTGTGCCGCCGCGCCGAGCGCGAGCTCTTGGCGCTCTCACGTCAGGAGCCTATCGGCGAGTGGCCCCTTCGCTTCCTGAACCGCCTGAGCGACGTGTTCTTCGTGCTCGGTCGATGGGTCGGCAAGCATCTGGGTGAGCAGGAGTACCTCTGGGAGCGCGGACTCTCCAGCCACGCGCGTCCGAGAAAGGCACGCTCATGAAATTCGGACTCTTCTACGAGCTCTCCGTGCCGCGTCCGTGGACCCGTGAGTCGGAGCGAACCGTCTACGACAACGCGCTCGAGCAGGTGAAGCTCGCCGACGAGCTGGGATTCGATCAGGTGTGGGCGGTCGAGCACCACTTCCTGGAGGAGTACTCCCACTGTCCGGCGCCGGAGCTGTTCCTGACGGCGTGCGCGATGGTGACCAGGCGGATCCGGGTCGGGTTCGGCATCGTCGTGTGCGTGCCGGAGTTCAACCATCCGATCAAGATCGCGGAGCGGACGGCGGTGCTCGACATCCTTTCGGGCGGCCGCGTCGAGGTCGGCACCGGCCGGTCGGCGACGTGGACAGAGCTGGCCGGGTTCAACGCGAGCCCGGACGTCACCAAGAAGAGCTGGGACGAGTTCGTGCGGTGCCTGCCGCGGATGTGGACGTCGGAGAAGTTCGAGTTCGAGGGCGAGTTCTGGTCGATGCCACGGCGCACGATCCTGCCGAAGGTGTACCAGCGCCCGCACCCGCCGATGTGGGTCGCGGTGACGAGCCCGGGCACCGAGCTCGACGCCGCCGACCGCGGACTCGGCAGTCTCGGCCTCACGTTCGGGCAGTTCGCCGAGCAGGAGAAGCGTATCGCCGAGTATCGCCGCCGGATCCAGCTCTGCGAGCCGGTCGGGGAGTTCGTCAACGACCAGGTCTCGACCGTCAACTTCCTCTACTGCGGAGAGGACGACGCGATCGCGCTCAAGACCGGGCGCCAGATGGCGAACCACTTCAACTATCTCGCCGCCCAGCTCATCTCGGTGCGCGAGACCTATCCGTCCAAGTCGTACCCGTCGCTCGGGCTCTTGCCGCAGCTGCGACGCCAGGCGACGGGGCCGGATGCCTCGGAGCAGGCGGGCGAGGGGCTCTGCCTCGGCGGCCCCGAGCGCATCACGCGCGCGCTCAAGCGGTGGGAAGCGTGCGGCGTGGACCGCGTCAACTTCCTGGTCAACACCGCGGAGACGATCCCGCAGGCCGAGGTGCTGGCGAGCCTCCGGCTCTTCGGGAAGGAAGTCATGCCCGCGTTCAACGGCGGCAAGTCCTGATGCCTGTCTTCGGCGAGCTCGAGCTCGAGACGCTCGCCGGCAGGCTGCCGGCGATGAAGGATCTCGACACCGAGGCGTGGGAGCTGCCGAAGGCCGAGATCCTCCAGCTCGCGTGCGAGGTCGCCGACGGCACCCGCGTGCTCCTGCCGCGGGCGCTCCACCCGGCGATACCCGAATACGTCACGTTCGTGGTGACGCGCTACCCGGAGAGCCCGGTCGGGCCCTTCAACCTGGCCCAGGTGCGATTGATGGCGCGCGCGGGTGTCCATCCACGCGGCTATGTGCTGGGCGCCGTCGCCTCGAGCCCGGGCGCCGTGGCCGTGCTCCGCGAGCGCTGGGGCTATCCGGCGATGGCCGGAGAGATCGCGCTCAGGCGTTATCACGACCGTGTCGCGGCAATCGTTCGACGCGAGGGCAAGACGATCCTCGAGATGGCGCTGGTCGATCCGGAGATCGTCTCGGGCGGCGATCTGCAGTACATTCACGCGATCACGCTCGCGCGGGTAGACGGGGCCGCGCAGCTGATCCAGGTAGATCCACACTACACGGTGCATCAGGCCAGCCGCGGCCGCGCCGACGTGGCCCGCTTCGAGCCCGCGGCCTGGAACGCCGCGCTGCTGGAGCTGACGACGCCGATCTCGGCGAGCGCCTCGACCTGTGACACGGACTTGCCGCGGATCCGCTTCGTGATGGACCCGGAGACTCCGGTCGTCCGGGGGACTCGGAAGGTCCGCTGAGCTAGCCGCGCTGGGGGGACGCGTCCAGCGCGAGCCGCAGGTGCTGCATCAGCGACTCGGGCGTGAACGGCTTGGTCAGGAGCACGATCTCCGGATCGAGCACGCCGTGGTGGCCGAGGGCGTCGTCGGTGTATCCCGACATGTAGACGACCTTCGTGCCCGGACGGAGCTCGGCGATATGCCGCGCGAGCTCGGGGCCGCTCATCTGCGGCATGACGACGTCGGTGAGCAGGAGGTCGATCGGCTTGGCCGAGTCGCGGCACAGGCGTAACGCCTCGTCGCCGCGCGCAGCCTCCAGCACGGTGTAGCCCGCCATCTCGAGGATCTCGCGCGTCAGCTCGCGGACGTCGCCCTCGTCCTCGACGAGCAGGATCGTCTCCGAGCCGCGCGATTCGGCGCCCCGCTCGGGTCCTTGCTCCGCGCGGGTATCCTCCATCTCGGGGGCGCAGGGGAGATAGATCTCGAAGGTCGTCCCGTGGCCTTCTTCACTCCGAACGCCGATGTAGCCGCCGTGCTGCTTCACGATGCCGTAGACCATCGAGAGCCCGAGCCCGGTGCCGCGGCCCTTGTCCTTCGTCGTGAAGAACGGCTCGAAGATGCGCCCCTGGATCTCGGCGCTCATCCCGACGCCGTCGTCGCTCACCGCGAGGCGGATGTGCGGGCCCGTGCCGGCGCCCGGGTGCTCACGCGCGAAGGTCTCGTCGAGATCGACGTCGCCCGTCTCGATCGTGAGCCGTCCGCCCCGCGGCATCGCGTCGCGCGCGTTGATCGCGAGGTTCATGAGAATCTGCTCGAGCTGGGTCGGGTCGGCCTTGACCCGGTCGCGCCGAGCGTTCGGGGCGGTCGTCAGGGTGATGTGCTCTCCGATCAGGCGCTGAAGCATCGAGACCGACTCGCCGACCGCGGCGTTGAGATGCAGCACGCGCGGCTGGAGCACCTGCTGTCGGCTGAAAGCCAGGAGCTGCTTGGTGAGCGCGGCGGCTCGATGCGCCGTCCGCTGGATCAGATCGAGGTCCTGGCGCGGCTTCGTGCCCTGCTCGAAGCGCTTGAGGAGGATTTCGCAACGACCATGGATGATCGTCAGGAGGTTGTTGAAGTCGTGGGCCACGCCACCGGCGAGACGGCCGATCGCGTCCATCTTCTGGGCCTGCAGGAGCGCCTCCTGAGCCCGCGACACCTCTTCGGCGGCCACCTGGACCTCGCGGAAGAGCCGCGCGTTTTCCAGGGCGGTTGCGGCCTGCGACGCGAACGCGGTCGCGATCCTCTCGTCGTCCTTCGAGAAGCCGGCGGGCCGCCGGGTACGGATCGACAGCACGCCGGTCACGCGCTCGCCGACCTTGATGGGCACGCCGAGGAAGGCGCGATAGCCCAGGCGCCTCACCGCGCTCCGGTGGGCCGGGATGAGCCGTGTGTCCTCGGTCACGTCGTCGAGCCGGAGGGGCGCGCACGTGGCCGCGACGATGCCGCTCAGGCTCTCGCCGAACTTGATTCGCCGCGTGGACATCGTCTCCTTGGCGTCTCCCCAGAGCCCGGCGACCACGAGCTCGTCGCCCTCGACCAGGCGAAAGCCGACGGACTCCGACTCGAGCACGCGGCCACACGCCGCCGCGATCGCCCCCAGGAGCTCCTCGACCGGCTGGATCCGCGACAGCTCGTGGCTCACGTCGAGCAGGCCCTCGAGTCGAGCCTGATAGGCGTGCCGCGCCTCGAGCAGCTGAGCGTTGCGGATCGCGATCGACGTCTGCGCGGCCAGCCGAGTGAGCCGCGCCTCGTCGCGATCGGTGAACGGCCGCGGCGAGCGGTTGAAGACGGCGAGCATCCCTTCGACGCGCGCCTCGGTCTGGATCGGCACGGCCAGCGCGGC
>QHSQ01000139.1 GCA_003221615.1 Candidatus Rokuibacteriota bacterium
ACCCGCGACATCGTGATGAACGAGTATCTGTCCGAAGCCGTGATGAAGGACGGCCGTGTCTTCCAGAAGGTGATCGGCAAGATCGACGGGGTGAAGGACGCCTGCAAGGAGCAGAAGATCGGGCCGTGCGCTCCGGCTCCCAAGTAGCGGCCCGCCAGACGCCCCCGTGATCTTCGGCGTCGATGTCGCCAGCATGCTCCTGGGCGGCGTGGCCGCCGGCATGGTGCTGTTCATCGTGTCGGTCGGTCTCTCGGTCACGATGGGCCTGATGGGGTTCGTCAACCTCGCCCACGGCGGCTTCGCGATGCTCGGGGGCTACGCGATCGCGCAGGCGATGAAGCTCTGGGGCTTCGGGTTCGTGCCGGCCCTCGTCTTCGGATTCGTCGTCACCGCCATCGCGAGTGCGGTGCTGGAGCGCTTGCTCTACGCTCGGCTCTACCGTGCGACCGAGCTCGACCAGGTGCTCTTCACGATCGGTCTCGTCTTCATGATGATCGCGTCGGTCACCCTGCTGATCGGGCCCGAGAACCAGCCGTTGAGGCTCCCCGCGTTTCTCCAGGGACAGATGAATCTCGGCATCACGCACTACCGCACCTACAGCGTCGTGCTCATCGTGGTCGGGATTCTGATCGTGGTGGGTCTCTGGCTCGGCTTCGAGCGCACCCGGACCGGCGCGCAGATACGCGCCGCCGTGGACAACCGGCGCATGGCCGAGTCGCTCGGCATCAACATCGGGCGCCTGTTCACGCTCACTTTCGCGTTCGGCAGCGGCATGGCGGCGCTCGGCGGCGGGCTCGGCGCCGAGTTCCTCGGCCTCGATCCCCAGTACGCGCTGAAGTATCTCGTGTATTTCCTGATTGTGGTCGCGGTCGGCGGGCTCGGCCGCGTGACCGGTGTCTTCTACGCCGCCCTCCTGATCGGCGTGCTCGACTTCACGCTCAAGAAGTACATGCCCCAGGGCGGCACGGCCTTCATCTACGCGCTCACGATCCTCCTGCTGCTCTGGCGGCCGCAGGGCCTCTTCGGCGCCAGGACCACGTGACACCCTCGGCGGTCGGCTGGTCCGAGCATCCGGCAGCGGTGGCGCTGGCCGGCCGCCACCGGCTGCGCGCGTGGGAGCCGATTCCCTGGGCCATCGCGCTCGCGTTTTATTTCGTGTTCCCGAAGTATCTCGGCTTCGGCACCGAGCTCCTGATCACGGTCCTCTTCGCGATCTCGCTCGACCTCGTGCTCGGCTACGCCGGGATCGTCACGCTCGGTCAGGCCGCCTTCTTCGGCGCCGGCGCGTACACGGTCGGGATCCTGGCCAAGCGAGGAATCTGGACCGAGCCGATCAGCGGCCTGATCCTCGCGGCGCTGGTGGCGGCGGCCATCGGTCTCGGCTCGGGGCTGGTGCTCCTGCGCACGCAGGGTCTGACCCTGCTGATGCTGACCTTGTGCACGATGGCCCTCCTCGAGGAGGCCGCCAATCTCGCGCACGACTACACGGGTGGCTTCGATGGGCTCGACAGCCTGCCGATCGCCCCGCTGCTCGGCGTGTTCGAGTTCAACCCGCTCTATCCGAAGACCCAGTACCTCTACGTCCTCTCGGTGCTGTTCGTCTGTTTCGTCTTCGTGCGTACGCTGGTCTACTCGCCCTTCGGCCAGAGCCTGACGGGGATTCGTGAGAACACGCTACGCATGCACGCGGTCGGCGCGCCCGTGCGAGGGCGGCTCGTGCTCTGCTACGCCGTGTCGGCGGCGATCGCCGGCGTGGCGGGCGGCCTCTGGGCGCAGGCGAACGCCTACGTCAACCTCGGTACGCTCGGCCTCGATCGCGCGGCCACCGTCCTGATCATCCTGGTTCTCGGCGGCTACGGCCGTCTCTACGGCGCGTTCGTCGGCGCGGTCGCCTACATGGCGCTGTCGCACTTCCTGTCGAAGATCTATCCGACCGCATGGCAGCTCGGCCTGGGGCTCTTGCTCGTCGTCATCGCGCTGTTCGCCCGCAACGGCATCCTGGGCATCGCCGAGGCCGCGGCCCGTCGGCTGCGGCCGCCGCGCCCGACGTCGTGAGCGCGCCGCTGCTCGAGACCCGCGCGCTGTGCCGGAATTTCGGCGCGCTGGCCGCCGCGCGCGACATCAATTTCCGACTCGAGGCTGGGGCGCGCCACGCGCTGATCGGTCCCAACGGCGCCGGCAAGACCACGTTCGTCAATCTGCTGACCGGCGTCATCCCGCCGACCTCGGGCGCCATCTTGATGAAGGGGCGGGACATCACCAAGGTCGCGCAGGCGCAGCGGGTCAAGCTCGGCATCGCCCGCACGTTCCAGATCAATCGCCTGTTCCGCCGGCTCTCGGTCCTCGAGAACGTCTACATCGCGGTCGCCGAGCGAATCGGCGCGGCGACGTCGATGGTCCGGCCGGCCGGGACGCGCCGCGACGTCGTCGAAGAGTCGATGCGTCTGCTCGAGACGCTCAAGCTAACGGCCGACGCGAGCCGCCGGATCTCCGAGCTGCCCTACGGGCGCCAGCGGCTGGTGGAGCTCGCCATCGCGCTCGGCCTGAAGCCCGAGATCTTGCTGCTCGACGAGCCGGCGGCCGGCGTGCCCAGCGCCGAGAGCCACATCATTCTCGACGCGATCGACAGCCTCCCGCCGGACATCGGCGTGCTGATCATCGATCACGACATGGACCTGGTGTTCCGGTTCGCGGAGCGGATCACGGTGATGGTGAGCGGCGCCGTCTTCGCCACGGGGAGCCCGCGTGAGATCGGCGCCGACGCGAACGTTCGAGCCGTGTATCTCGGTCGGGCCGGACATGGCTGAGGCGCTCGCCCTTCGGCACGTTTCGGCAGGCTATGGCGAGACGGTCGTGCTGGAGGATATCGACCTGGTGCTGGCGCCCGGCGAGAGCATCAGCGTGATCGGCCGCAATGGCGTCGGCAAGACGACGTTACTGGCGACCGTGATGGGCCACACCACGTTGCATCGAGGCGAGGTGACGCTCGGCGGGGCGAGCCTCGATCGCGCCCCGATCTTCCGCCGCGCTCGACGCGGGCTCGGCTGGGTGCCGCAGGAGCGGGAGATCTTTCCGTCGCTCAGCGTGCGCGAGAACCTGACCATCGGCGCCCGACCGGGGCACTGGAGCTTGGAGCGCGTGTTCGAGCTGTTCCCGAACCTGGCCGCGCGACTCTCGAACATGGGCAACCAGCTCTCGGGCGGCGAGCAGCAGATGCTCTCGATCGCCCGCGCCCTGCTGACCAATCCATCGGTCCTGCTCATGGACGAGCCGACCGAGGGCCTGGCGCCGGTGATCGTCGAGGCGCTCGCCGCGGTGCTGCTGCGCTTGCGCGGGGAAGGCGCCCTCTCGATCGTGCTGGTCGAGCAGAACAGTCGTGTCGCGCTCGCCTTCTCGTCGCGCACCGTGGTGATGGACAAGGGCCGCATCGTCTACGACGGCGAGTCGTCCGCGCTCAGCGCCGATCCGGATCGGCTGGCCGCGCTCATCGGCGTGGCATAGAGTCGAGGAGACGCTTCCGAGCGCGGGGGCTGGGGGGCCCTTCGAGGCCCCCCGTGATGCTAATCTCTCGACAGAAAACCATCGCGGAGGCGAGATATGGGTCTTCTGGACGGCAAGGTCGCGGTCGTGACGGGAGCGGGCAGTGGGATCGGTCGAGGCGTCGCGCTCGGCCTGGCGGCGGCCGGCGCCAGTGTGGTGGTCAACGACTATGGCGTGACGGTCGACGGGCGCGATCCGTCGAGCGAGCGTGCGCTGTCGGTCGTGAAGGAGATCGAGAAGAATGGCGGTCACGCCGTCGCGAACGCCGACAGCGTGGCGACGATGGCCGGCGGGCAGGGGATGATCGATACCGCGCTGAAGACGTTCGGCGATCTGCACATCGTCGTGTGCTGCGCCGGGATCCTCAAAGAGCGGATGATCTTCAACATGAGCGAGGAGGAGTGGGACTCCGTCGTCGCCGTGCACCTCAAGGGCCACTTCACCGTCATGCGCCCGGCCACGCGCCACATGCGCGAGCACAAGTACGGGCGGATCGTCACGTTCACGTCCACCGCCGGGCTCGAGGGCAGCCCCGGCCAGCCGAACTACTCGGCGGCCAAGGAAGGCATCGTGGGCCTGACCCGCTCGACGGCGCTGGCGATGGCCAAGTACGCCGTGACCGTGAACTGCATCTCGCCGACGGCCGAGACGCGCATGACGGAGCGGCTGCCTGACGGGCGCCGCGCGCAAGCCGCCGCCCCGCCGGAGGCGATCGCGCCGGTCGTCGCGTTTCTCGCGAGCGATCGCGCGGCGCACATCACCGGACAGATCCTCCACGTCCGCGGCAACCAGGTGTCGCTCTGGTCGCATCCGGCGCAGATCCGCGCGATCACGCGGCAGGACGGCTGGACGCCGGAGACGCTGGCCGACGTCTACGACTCGGCGCTCGGCCAGGATCGCTTGCGACGGCTGGATGCGCTCGGCATCACGTGGCCGCCTCGTAGCTCGTAGCTATCTCGGATCGGTTAGTCGCCTCATTGCGAGAGGCGGACGGGGCCTGTCGCCGGGGTCGTGCCCAGGCGATCGGCTCCGTCACCCACTCGCCCGCGGCCGCAGCTCTTCGAGCTGCGGGCGGGACTCGGGGGTCCCACTTCCGCCGCTCGCCTGGGCACGACCCCGGCGCCACCCGTCCGGTCTCGCTTTTCAGCACGACCGCTCGCGACTGGTCTTGGCTTAGTCCGCGCGCCGTCGTGAAGCTTAGTTGCCGAGGGTGTCGAGGCAGGTTTGAGCGTCGGTGCGGCCCAGGGCTATGGCTCGGGAGATTCCTTCGGGGTCGAAGTCGAGGGGGCGGAGCTTGAGCGGGGCCGACGGCGTCAGGATCTGGATGTCGATGGTGGGGTGCTTGAGACGCGCGAGCTCGACGTCGCGGTGGATCTGGTGGAGCATCGTGGTCTCGAACGCCTCTTCGAGCGAGCGACGGATCGTGGTGGCCGGGGCGCTCTGTTCGTCGGGGGCGTAGCTCAGCACGACGAGCGCGCGGGCGACCGGCGCCGCGTCGAGCGCTTCGAGGACGGGCGCGCGCCCGGTGAGACCCCCGTCGACGAGGAGCGCCCCGTCGACGGGGACCGCGGGAAACAGGCCGGGCACCGCGGCCGACGCCACCAGGACCTCGACGGTCACGGTGCGGTTGTCGAAGGCGCGCGTCTGGCGCCTCGCGAGGTCGGTGGCGGTCACCAGAAGGCTGATCGATGAGGTGCGAATCCGCTCGAGCTCGACCGAGGCCGTGATCAGCTCGCGCAGGGGCTGTGGATCGAGAAGCGATCGGGCGCCGCCGAGCGCGCGGAGCGTCAACCACCCCGGGAGGAGGCCGGCGAAGAAGACGGGCGTTCGCAGCGCGTAGACCTGTTCGCGCTTGAGCGCGCGCCACGTCGCCTCGAGCCGGTCGGCGCGCCCGGCCACGACCATCGCGGCACTCAACGCGCCTGCCGACGAGCCCGCGACGAGCCGGATCGGCAGTCCACGTTCGGCGAGCGCGGCGAGGGCGCCGGCCTCGTACGCGCCCTTGGCGCCGCCTCCGGTCAGGATCAGCGCGGTCGGCACCTCCCGGCCGACCGGGGTCTGCAGGCACGTGGCGAGCGCGGCGCGCGGCGTCCCGAGCGCCAGCAGCATCAGCGCGACGGCGACCCGCGCGTTCACGGGCGCGTCCTCAGGCCACGAGCATCGCGGTCAGGGCGCCGACGTCCTCGAGCGTGTCGGCGTCCTCGACGACATCGACGACCTTCCGCGCGTGGGACTCGCCGAGAATCGGCGCGGTGAGGCTGACGAACTTGGCCGTGATCTCGTCGCGAGGCACCGGGCTCAACGCGTCGCCGCGCACGACGGTCGTCGTCTCCTCGAGCGTGCGTCCGCCGCGCAGCACGAGCCGCACGCGCGCGGTCGGGGCGTCGGCGCGCCGCGGCGTCATCGCGGGGTCGGTCCCGATCTCCACCCGGCGCGCGAGGGCGCGGATGCGCTCGTCGGCGAGCGCCTGGGCGTCGAATGCGGACGGATCGGTCCGGCCGCGCTCCAGTGCCGCCGCCACCGCCCAGGGGATCGAGAACCGGGCGGCGAGCGAGCTTGCTGGGGCGGGATCGCCCATCCGGACCGCGAACGGAATCGTGACGATCTCCACCTTCTCGACCTCGTCGCTCGTGAGGCGATGCGCGCGCCTGAGCGTCATGACCGCGTCGAGAGCGAAGTGGTTGAACCGGCAGCAGGCGTGCAGCTTGAAGTAATTCTGCTCGATGCGGTATGGCTCGCGCCCGTCGGCGCGCGCGAGCGCGTCGAGCCCTGAGACGGCCAGCTCGGGCTCGAACCGGTCGGCGAGAATCGTGCCGTAGACGTCCGACGGCGCGTCGCCGAGGCCGGTGAACCCGCAGCGCTCGAGCTCGACCGCGAGGATTCCCTGGAACGCCGAGCGGCCGGGATAGAGATTGCGAATCGTCGCGCCGTCGAGCGCGGGCGTCCACGTGTTCGCCGGGCTCATCGAGGCGGCGAGGTTCATGCTCGCGCGGACCGTGTCGGCGCTCGCGGCGCTGAGCTTCGCCACCGCGACCGCAGTGCTGATCGTTCCCCACGTACCGTGCGAGTGCACGTTCGCCCGCGCCGTGGTCGCTCCGCCGATCCGCGAGCCGACCTCGTAGCCGGCGACGATGCTCTCGAGCAGACGCCGGCCGTCGAGACGACGCTCCTCGGCGACCGCGAGCGCGCCGGGAATGACGTGGATCGCCGGGTGGCCGCCGCCGAGGCGGCTGCCCTCGTCGACCTCGAGCGCGACGCCCGCCGTGGCGTTCGTCAGCGCCGCCCAGAACGCGTCGGACCGACCTCGGTGGCCCAGCAGAGTCGCGGCACCCTGCGGCGCGCGCGCGGCGGCGAATCGAGCGAGCTCGCCGTTCTCGTCCATCGCGCTGCCGGCGACGATCGCGCCGAGGGTGTCGAGCAACACCAGCTTCGCGGCGGCGACCGTGGAGACGGGAAGATCGTCGAAGCGCGTCGCGGTGACGAACGCCGCGAGCCGGTCCAGATAGTCCACGATATCGGCGCCGCTCAGGCCACCGCGCCGGCGATCGGCGGTGTCGGACCGCGGCGAGGCCGATACCGGCCATAGCCCGGCTTCTGCTCGAGCTCTCCCGCTGGATTGAGCATCACCTGGCCGCGGACCAGCGTCATCCACGCGCGTCCGCGGACCTTCCAGCCCTCGTAGGGCGTGAAGCCCGCGATGCCCAGGTGCTGCGACTGCTGGATGGTCCACTCCGGCGTTGGATCCCAGATCGTCAGGTCCGCGTCGGCGCCGGGCCGGATCACGCCCTTCTGCGGCCAGAGGCCGAAGACGCGCGCCGGGTTCTCGGCCATCACGCGCGCCAGCCACGTGGCCGGCAGCCCGCGCTTGGCGACGCCCTCGCTCCACGCGAGCGGCGCCAGGGTCTCGAGCGACGGCGCGCCGAACGGGATCGGCTTGCCCTGCGCGTCGACGAAGATGTTCGTGCGCCCCGGCTCCTTCGCCGCCGGTACGCGCGGCGAGTGATCGCTCGCGAGATTCGCGATGTAGCCCTGCGCCGAGCCCTCCCAGAGCGCCGCCCGATCCGGTCCGTCGGCCGGCCGGAGCGGCGGGCCGATCTTGGCGAAGGGACCGAGGCGGTCCATCTCCTGGTCGGTGAGGAGCAGGTATTGGGGACAGGTCTCGCACCACACGCGCTGGCCCTCGGCTTGCGCGCGCTTGATGCGCTCGAGCCCGAGCCGCGTGGAGAGATGCACGACGTAGACGGGGCAGCCCGTCAGCCGCCCGATGAGGATCGCGCGGTTGATCGCTTCTTCTTCCGTCCAGTCCGGGCAGGTCGGCGGAAAATCGGCCGGCTTGGTGCGACCCTCGGCAATCGCCTTGTCTTCCAGGTAGCAGAGTACGTCGCCGTTCTCGCAGTGAAGCTGGCAGAGGCCGCCGAGCTCGGCGAGCTTTTCCATCGTCTGGGCGATGAACTGGTCGGAGACCATGCGGTTGCCGCGCTTCTTGTACGTCATGAAGAGCTTGATCGACGAGACGCCCATCCGGAACGCTTCGGGGATGCCCTCCAGAATGTACGGGTCGTGATTCAGGATGAAGTGGAAGCCGAAGTCCAGGACCGACAGCGATTCGGCCTCTTCACGCAGCCGCGCGGTCGCCTTGGGCAGGGTCTCGCCGGGCTCGTACGTGACGAAGGGCAGGAGCGTGGTCAGCCCCGTGCGCGCGGCGGCGAGCGGCGCCGTGCGCCAGTCGTCGTACTCCGGGCCGACGTGCAGGTGACAGTCGATGAGCCCGGGCAGCACGAGCTTGCCGGAGGCGTCGATGACCCGATCGGCCTTGGGCAGGAGCGAGTCCGGCCCGATCGCGACGATCTTGTCGCCTCGGATCGCCACTGCGGCCTCGACCACATCCGTGCTCGTGACGACCCGGCCACCGCGAACGAGGACGTCGACCCCCGAGGCGCTCATCGATGTGGCTCCTTCTCGGTCACGGGTCGGAGCATGTCGCCGTAGTGCTGCGGCTGCCGCCGCCCGAGGAAGTTCCAGCGCTTTCGAAGCGGACCCATCTGGTCGAAGTCGATCCGCGCCACGATCAGCTCGTCGCCCCGCGTCGCGGCCTTCGCCAGCACCTGGCCTTGAGGATCGATGATGCAGGAGCCGCCGATCAGCTCGACGCCGTCTTCGACGCCCGCCTTGGCGACGCCGACCACGAAGCAGAGATTCGCGTAGGCACCCGCGCGCATGCAGAGCTCGTTGAGGTCGAGCGCCAGCGCCGAGATCGGCGTGTTGTAGCCGATCAGGATGATCTCGGCGCCCTGCAGCGCGAGCGAGCGATAGCTCTCGGGGTAGCGGCGGTCCTGGCAGATCGCGACGCCGACTTTCGCGCCGACCGCGTCGAAGACGCGATAGCCCGTGTCGCCGTGGGCGAAGTAGTAGGGTTCGTAGACCTGGGCAAAGCCGTCCACGGCCTTCGTGCCCGGCAGGTGGATCTTGCGGAACGTGCCGCAGAGACGCCCGTCGCGGTCGGTGAGGAGCGCCGTGTTGAAGTACTTGCCCTCGGTCTTCTCACAAAAGCCGACGTGCACCGCCACGCGCGTCTCGGCGGCGCGCCGCAGCAGCGGCTCGAGCGCCTTCGGCGGCACCTCGGTCTCGAAGAACTGGTCGAAGTCGGAGCGGATCTTCTTGGGGAAGTAGGTCGTCAGCGCCATCTCGGGATAGACGATGAGCTCCACACCGTCGACCGCGGCCGCTTCGAGGAGGGCGAGCATCCGCTCGACGATCGCCTCGCGCGGTGTTCCCTCTTGATTTGGACCCATCTGGGCGGCGGCGACTTTCAGGTAGCGGGGCATTGCGATCCCTCCTCCGGGTACTTTCAGGCCGCAATTCTACCGGACCCATGTACGCCTTTGCACCCCATCTGCAGAAGCTTGCAGCACCGACGCGATACCGGAGGGAGGCGCGGGATCTCAAGCCGCCCTCGCCTGAAACTATCGACAGAAGATTGTGCCGGTTGCGAGGGAGTGTTGCCGGCTCCAGCCCCGTATTCAAGCGCGGAGCGTCTGGCACAGATCTTGCCGATCCCGCGGCCAGGATGATTTCCCATTGTGGAGGCCGAATGAAAATCTTGCGTGGCTGGGTTCCCGTTCTTGTTGTGGCCGGTGTCTTGGTGGCGCTGGTGCAGGCCGATGCTGCCCATCTCAAGGAGAACGCGCGTAAGCACAAGATCGTCTACCAGCTCGACGACGCGGGTGTCGACAAGGCGAAGTTCGTGCTGGGGAATATCCGCAATCACGTTTCCGGAGTCGGCGGATGGCAGAACATCGAATCCCTCGAGCTTGTGGTCTTCGGGCCGGCGCTCAAGTCGTTCGTGCAGGGCTCGATGGATCCGGCGCTCACGCAGACGCTGGACGCGCTGCAGCTGCAAGGCATGACTTTCGGCGCGTGCGGGAACACGATGAAAAATTTCAGCATCACGGCGGAGCAGCTGCCTCCCAAATCGCTCATCCTGCCGCAGGGGGGGGTTGTCCGGATCATGGAGCTCCAGGAGCACGGATACATCTATCTCCGGCCCTGACCGGTGCTATGGGAGATTGACGATGCGTAGATGCCTCCTGACCATTTCTATCGTGCTCGTCGCGACCCTGCTCCCGGCTCCCGCCGCGGTTCTCGCTCATCCCCATGGAGCCGAGCCGATCATCATCGGCATCGCGCCGCAGCAAGAGCCGGAGAAGGTCCGTGCGATGTGGCAGCCGTTCCTCCGCTATCTCGAGCAGGAAGTCGGCCACGCGTTCGCGTTCGAGACCGCGTCGTCGATCGAGGAGTTTCAGCAGCGCGTCCTCGAAGGGCGATACGACATCTGGTGGGGCAACCCGCTGACGTATATCCAAGCGAGCAAGCGGCTCGGTTACGTGGCGATCGCGCGAGATACCACGCGGATCGCCGGTCTGCTCGTCACGCTCAAAGAGGGCGAGGTGAAGTCGCCCAAGGAGCTAGCGGGCAAGAAGATCGCTTACTCGGCGCCCGACGCGATCGGGGGAACGCTGCTCGTGCAGAGCTCCCTGGCCCGCGTCGGCGTCGCGCCAGATCAAGTCGAGACCATCTACACGGGCTCTCACGATGCGGCCTATCGCGCGGTCCTGGACGGGAAGGCGGCGGCGGCTGGCGGCGTCCCCCGAAGCTTCAACGCGCTCGATTCGGCGCAGCGCGAGAAATTGGTCGTTCTCACGCGAACCGAAGAAGTCGCGCCGCAGCCGTTTGCGGTTCACCCTCGGGTCTACCGGAGCGTCGTCACCAAGATCCAGCGAGCGCTCCTCAAGCTCAACTGGGCTCCGGAAGGAAAGGACATCCTCGCGTCCATTCAATACAAGGAAATCGTCGTCTCGAACGACTTCGACTACGACATCCACCGCGACGTGGCGCGGCGACTGAAGATTCCCTATTGAGTCGGCGCAAGGGGGCGGGCATGAGCTCCGCCGAGGAACCGGTATGAGCCGCGATGTCGGCGAGCGCACGCACATCGGCCAGCGGCTTCGGGACCGCTACCGGATCGTCGGCGAGCTGGGATCCGGCGCACTCGGAACCGTGTGGGCCGCCGAAGACCAGGTGACCGCGCAGCGAGTCGCGGTCCGATTCCTTCCGCGCGCGTTCGCCGCCGTTCCCAACGTCGTCCGTGCGGTCCGAAGCATGGGCCGGTCGATCGCCACCGTCTCGGCGGGCCACCCGGGGCTCGTCCGCGTCCTCGAGCTCGGGGAGGCCGAGTCGGGTCAGCCCTTCGCGGTCATGGAGCTCCTCGAAGGCCGTCGCCTGAGCGACTTCATGGGCGCGGGCAAGGCACTCGACGTCGGCAGGGCGCGACGCTGGGCGCTCGCTCTCGGCGGCGCGGTCGAGAGGCTCCACAACACCGGCCTCGCCCACGGCCGGCTGCGCCCAAGAAACGTCATGGTCTTCCCCGATGGACGGGTCAAGCTGATGGACGTGGAGGTGGTCGGCCTGCTGGACACGTCCACGCCGCCGAACGTACTCGATCTCGATCTGAGCCCGGCGGAGTATCTCTCGCCCGAGCAGATTCGCCGAGCGCCGGTGACGGAGAAAACGGATATCTACGCGTTCGCCACGATCGTCTACGAGATGTTCGCGGGCGCGCCGCCCTTCGAGGCGGCGACTCGCGATGCCGTCATCGCGAAGCACCTCACCGAGCCGCCGCCACCCATGTCCCGACGACACGCGCTCGGCGCGGCGGAGCGCACCGTCATGCAAGCGCTCGAAAAGGATCCAGAGCTCAGGCCCTGGATGTCCGACCTGCTCAACGGGCTCTCGGAAGAGACGAACGTCCGGGAGATACGCGGGTGGAACCGAACGGCCGCCATCGTGGGCGGCGGTGCCTTGGCCGCATCGATCGCCGCCCTCGGGATCTGGATGTTGCTGGGATCGCGGCAACCGGCTGCTCACTCGGCGGCGCAGCCGGCGTCGCCGCGAGCGGAACAAGCGCCGGTCGCTGGGCGCGCGATCGCGAGCGCGCCAACGAACGCGCCGCCTGCGCCGAGGCGCACGGAATCGGCGGCCAATCCATCCGCGCCGGCGATGGGGTCTGCACCACCTACCGCGGTGACATCTGCCACCGTGGCGGCACCGGCGCGCACGCCGACGCCGACGCCTTCCGCCGAGGCGCGTGTCGCCCTCGCGCCCGCCGCCCCAGTCTCGCCCGCGAAGGAGCCGCGCGAGCCGGTGAAGGCGACGCCACCGGCCGCGCCGTCACCACCGATGGTTGCCTCGGTCCGGTCAGGTAGCCTCGCGTCGGCGCCGGTGCTGGCCGAGGTGCAATCGCACCGGAGAACGTATCGGGTGGGTTGGCTGGACTCCGGGCAGGCCACGGCTCAGTATCAACAAGTCGTCAAGCAAGCCCTCGTCGGCTATCCTCGTGAGGTCGCGTTCGAATACCGATCGGCCGACGGAGTGACGGCCCGGCTCCAGGACCTCGCGGCCGAGCTCGTGCAGCTCAAGGTCGATGTCGTGTTCGCCGTGGGAAACCAGGCGATACAGGCGGCGAAGCAGGCGACGACCACGATCCCGATCGTCATGCTCGGCTCCGACGCCGTACGACCCGACGAATCCAACGCCAACATGACGGGCGTCACCTATTCGTCGGCGGAATTGGCGCGCAGCTGGCTGAGCCTTCTGAAGGAGATCCGGCCGGTCTCTCGCGTGGCCGTCGTCTCCGGCTCGGACCCGGCGAGCCGCGCGGAATTGACGAACCTCCAGACTGCCGCCGCGAATGCGGGCGCGAAGATCCAGCCCTATGGCGTTCAGGAGGGCGACGCGCTCGGAGGCTTGTTCGCGGGGCCGCCGGCCGAGCGGGCCGAGGCGATCATCGTTCCGGGAGGTCCCTTGACCCTGGCCCAGCTCTCACGGATCGTTGATCTGGCCGCCCGCGCCAAGGTGCCCACGATCTATGGCTCCAGTGAGTTCGTGGAAGCCGGCGGCCTCCTCGCGTACGGACCGAGTACTCCCGCCATGTACCGCCGCGCGGGCGCTTATATCGGCAAGATCCTCGGCCCTACGAATCCGCGGGACCTGCCCATCGAGCAGCCGTCCCGGTTCGAGCTCGTCGTCAATCTCAAGACCGCTCGGGCGCTCGGGCTCACGCTTCCATCATCGCTGGTCCTTCGAGCCGACCGCGTCCTTCAGTGACCGGCCTTGCGGAGCGGGCCCGGCCGCGCCGCCGTTCTCGGGGCTCTCGCCCGATTCCTTGACAACCCGGGCGCCGCGGTGGCAAATCACGTATTCGGGAGGACCATGCGCAGACTGATCGCGCTCGCTCTGGTCGTGGCCCTCGTGGTCGTCCTCGCGGTGCCGGCCGCCGAAGCCGGCGGCGCGGCGACCAACATCGCGCTCGGCCTCGCCTCGTTCGCCGTGTTCAACTCACTCTTCGTCGCGCCGTTCTTCTATCCGCGATACGCCTACGCCGCGCCGGCGCCGGCCTACTACTATCCGGCGTACCGCCGTATCGTGTGGATCCCGAATCCGCCTGCGCCGCCCGCGGCGCCGCCGGCCCCGCCGACTCAGTAGCGTTTTAGTCCGACGCCAGGCGATAGCCGACGCCCGACTCCGTGAGCAGATAGCGCGGGCGCGCCGGCTCGACCTCGAGCTTGTGCCTGAGGTGCGCCATGTAGACGCGCGCGTAGTGAGCCTGCTCGGTGTGCGACGGGCCCCACACCTCGCGCAGCAGCTGCTGGTGTGTGACGACCTTTCCGGCGTGGCGAACCAGGGTCGTCAAGAGCTTGTACTCGATCGGGGTCAGGTGGATCTCCTTGTCGCCGACCACCACCTGACGATGCAAGAGATCGACGCGTAGCTCGCCGACCTTGAAGACGGCGTCGTCGGCCTCGTGCGACGCGCCGGCGGTGTGGCGGAGCGCCACGCGGATCCGCGCGAGCAGCTCGCCGGCGCCGAAGGGCTTGCTCATGTAGTCGTCGGCGCCCGCGTCGAGCGCGGTGACCTTGTCGCGCTCCTGGCCGCGAGCCGACAGCACGATCACCGGGACGGCGGTCCACTCGCGCACGCGCCGGATCACCTCGAGCCCGTCCATGTCGGGCAAGCCGAGGTCGATGATGACGACGTCGGGCTGGCGAGAGCCCACCTCGACCACACCGTCGGCGCCGGTCGTCGCCTCGAAGAGACGATAGCCCTGGCCCTCGAGGGTGGCACGCAGGAATTTCCGGATCTGGGGCTCGTCCTCGATGACGACGACGACGGGATCAGGCATCCGCGGGCACGGAGGCCGGGGGCTTGCCGGCGAGCGGAAGCGTGAAGAGAAACGCCACGCCGCCCTCGGGCAGATTCTGCGCCCAGATGTGCCCGCCGTGCGCCTTGACGATGCCCAGAGAGATCGCGAGACCGAGGCCGGTGCCACGACCGCCGGGGCGCCCGCGATAGAACTTCTCGAACACCTTGTCTTCCTCGCCGCGCGGGAGCCCCGGCCCGTGGTCGGCGACTTCCACCGTGACGGCTTCGCCGGTCGACGTGGCCAGGATGCGGATGGGACTCGAGCTCGGTGTGTACTTGACCGCATTGTCGAGGAGGTTGACCAGCACCTGCTCGATGAGGACGTCGTCGATCGGCACCAGCGGCAGATCGGGCGGCACGTGCGTCTCCACCCGCCGGTCGGCGAGCTCCTTGCCGAGACGGCTCAGCGCCGAGCCGATGACCTCCTCGAGCGGGTGCCATTCCTTGCGGAGCTGGAGCGCGCCGGACTCGAGGCGCGTCATCTCCAGGAGATTCTGGACGAGGCGATTCAGCCGGTCGGCCTCCTCGCGCACCGACTCGAGCAGCTCCTGGCGGGTCCGCGCGTCGATCTTCGTTCCGTTCTCCAGCATGGTCGTGGCGGCGCCCGTGATCGTCGCCAGGGGCGTCCGCAAATCGTGCGAGACCGAGCTGAGCAACGAGTTGCGGAGGCGCTCGGTCTCGATGCGCACCTGCGCTTGCTGCGCCTCGTCGGCCAGATGCGCGCGCTCGATGGCGAGCGCGGTCTGGTTGGCGAAGGTCTCGAGCTGGTGGAGCTGATCGGGAGAGTCGAGCGCGTGCCGATCGGCGGGCCGGATGCCGAGCACGCCGACGGGGCCGCGCGGCGCCTGCAGTGGCAGGTAGAGCGCGGCCGCGCCGGGTAACGTGGACGTGCCGAGCCCCGCGGGCTGGTGGTGCTCGTGCACCCACTTGGCCACGCCGAGCTCGTTGGAGTCGAGCGCGAACTGGCCGTTGCCCCAGGCGACCAGGCTCTCGCCGCCGGTCCCGGGTAAGAGCACCACGATCTGGCTCCTGAAGACCTCGCTGATGTGCCGCATGGCGATCGTCAGGAGCTCGTCGAGGCCGCGCGTGCTCGCGAGCTCCCGGCTCATCGCGTAGAGCGCCGCCGTCCGCTGCTCGCGATGTCGGGCAGCTGCTGCCTGCAGCCGGATCCGCGCGGCCAGGCCGCTCGTCACGAGCCCGACCACCAGCATCACCACGAAGGTGAAAAGGTAGCGGACGTCGGAGACCGCGAACGTGAAGACCGGGGGCACGAAGAAGAAGTCGAGGGCGGCGACGCTCAGGATCGAAGCCACGAGCGACGGCCCGCGCCCGTAGCGCGTGGCGACCACGACGATTCCGAGCAGATAGACCATGACCAGATTGGCGAGCTCGAAGAACGGCAAGGTGAGCCACGCCGCCCCGGAGGCCAGCGCAACGACCGCCATCGCCCAGCCGTAGGGGGCCCAGTCGGAGGGGATCGCCCGCCGGCCCACGGGTGCCGGGGGCACACTCTGACGCTCGCGCTCGGCGCTGATCACGTAGATGTCGATGTCGCCGCTGCCCACCACGAGCGCGTCGACGATCGAGCCGATCAAGATCCGCGTCCAGAGCCGGCGTCGTGGCTTGCCCACGACGATCTTCGTCACGTTGCGGTCGTGCGCGAAGGCCAGGATCGCCTCGCTCATCTTCTCTCCGGGCAGCCGGGCCGTCTCGGCACCGAGCTGCTCGGCCAGGCGGAGCGTCTGCGTGACTCGATCGCGCACGTCGGCCGGTAGGCGAAGCTGCGCGGGAGTCTCGACGTACGCGGCGACCCAGGGCGCGCCGAGCCGATCGGCCATGCGCTTGCCCGCGCGCACGAGCCGCGCCGATTCCGGCCCCGGACTGATGCACACCAGGAGCCGCTCGGCCGTCGGCCACGATTTCCCGATCGCGTGCTCGTGCATGTACACGCGCATCTGCGCGTCGACCCGCTCGGCGGTGCGGCGCAGCGCGAGCTCGCGCAACGCGATCAGGTTGCCCTTACGGAAGAAGTGCCTGACGGCCTCCTCGGCCTGCTCGGGCATGTAGACCTTGCCGTCCTTGAAGCGTTCGAGGAGCTCGTCGGGCGGCAGGTCGATCAGCTCGACGTCGTCGGCCTGTTCGAAGACCGAGTCCGGCACGGTCTCGCGCACCACGACGCCGGTGATCTTCGCGACGACGTCGTTGAGGGTCTCCAGGTGCTGGACGTTCATGGTGGTGTACACGTTGATGCCGGCGTCGAGCAGCTCGACGACGTCTTGCCAGCGCTTGGCGTGTCGCAAGCCGGGCGCATTCGTGTGCGCCAGCTCGTCGACGAGGATGAGCGCGGGACGGCGGGCGAGCGCGGCGTCGAGATCGAACTCGCGCAGCGCGGCGCCGCGATAGTCGACCATCCGCGGCGGGAGGAGCTCGAGTCCTTCGAGCAGCGCGTCGGTCTCGGCCCGCCCGTGCGTCTCGACATATCCGACGAGCACGTCGACTCCGTCGGCCTTCTGCTCGCGCACGGCCTCGAGCATCGCGTACGTTTTGCCGACCCCGGCGGCGGCGCCGAGGAATATCTTCAGCTTCCCTCGACGCTGACGCGCTTCCTCCGCCTTGACACGGGCCAGGAGCGCCTCGGGGTCTGGCCGGTCGGTGCCCACGGCTCTAGTGTAGCGCCCGGGGCCCGCCCGCACTCTAAAGGCTGTGGACGGGCCGGTGCGGACGCCTTGACGGGTCTTTAACGTCCCAGCGCGGGATCTTGACGGTTTCTTGAGATGGATGGGCGCTATCGTTCTCAGTGGAGGTTCGGCATGGACTGGACTGATGTTCTCTACGTCGGACTGAGCGTGCTCTTCTTCGGCGTCACGTGGGCATTCGTCAAGCTCTGCGAGCGTGTGTAGGAGCTTGCAATGCCACTCCTCTATATCGTCGGCGGGCTCGTGTCGCTGGGACTCTTGATCTATCTCGTGCTGGCGCTGCTCAAGCCGGAGCTCTTCGCATGACTGGCAATGGAGTTCTGCAGCTCGCGTTCTATACGATCGTTCTGCTCGCCCTGGCCAAGCCGCTCGGCGCGTACATGGCGCGCGTGTACGACGGGCGGCCGATCGGGCTCGACCGGGCGCTCGGCTGGCTCGAGCGTCTCGTCTACCGGGGATCGGGCGTCACAGCCGAGCTCGAGATGGGCTGGAAGACCTATGCCCTGACGATGCTGCTCTTCAATCTCGCCGGGGTTCTGGCGGTGTACGCGCTCCAGCGTGTCCAGGGCGTGTTGCCGCTCAATCCGGCCGCTCTCGGCGCGGTCTCGCCGGACTCCTCGTTCAACACCGCCGTGAGCTTCGCGACCAACACCAACTGGCAGGGCTACGGCGCCGAGACCACCATGAGCTACCTCACGCAAATGCTCGCGCTGACCGTGCAGAACTTCGTCTCGGCGGCGTCGGGCATGGCGGTCGCGGTCGCGTTGATCAGAGGATTCGCGCGCCGCTCCGCCGAGACGATCGGCAACTTCTGGGTCGATCTCACGCGGACCACGCTCTACATCCTCCTGCCGCTGTCGTTCGTCCTGGCACTCGTGCTCGTTTCACAGGGTGTGGTCCAGACGTTCGGCCCGTACGCGAAGGTCGCCGTGGTGCAGCCGACCGCGTACGACGAGCCGGTGACCGACAAGGACGGCAAACCGGTCCTCGACGAGAAGGGGCAGCCCAAGACGAAGAAGTCGACCTTGACCGACCAGGTCATCGCGGTCGGGCCGGCCGCGTCGCAGATCGCGATCAAGCAGCTCGGGACGAACGGGGGGGGCTTCTTCAACGTGAACTCGGCGCACCCGTTCGAGAATCCGACGCCGCTCTCGAATTTCCTCGAGCTGCTCGCGATTCTCGAGATCTCGGCCGCGCTCTGCTACACGTTCGGCCTCATGGTCGGCGACACCCGCCAGGGCTGGGCGGTCCTCACGGCGATGACCGTCGTCTTCGTGGCCCTCCTCGTCGTGTGCGTGATGGCCGAACAGCACGGCAGCGTCTTCGTGAAACAAGGCGTCGATCATACGGCGAGCTCCTTGCAGTCGGGCGGCAACATGGAAGGCAAGGAAGTCCGCTTCGGCATCGCGAACTCGGCCTTGTGGGCCACGGCCACCACCTCCGCCTCGAACGGATCGGTCAACGCGATGCACGATTCGTTCACCCCCATCGGAGGGCTCGTGCCGATGTGGCTGATCCAGCTCGGTGAGGTCATCTACGGCGGCGTGGGCTCCGGCCTCTACGGGATGCTCATGTTCGCGATCATTGCGGTCTTCGTGGCCGGGCTGATGGTCGGGCGGACGCCGGAGTACCTCGGCAAGAAGATCGAGGCGTACGAGATGAAGATGTCGTCGCTGGTCATCTTGGTCACGCCCGCGCTCGTGCTCATCGGCACGTCCGTCGGCGTCGTGACCGCGGCGGGCAAGGCCGGCATCGCCAACCCGGGCATCCACGGGTTCAGCGAGATCCTGTACGCGTTCTCCTCGGCCTCCAACAACAACGGAAGCGCCTTCGCCGGGCTCTCCACGAACACGCCCTTCTACAACATCGCGCTCGGTCTCTGCATGCTCTTCGGGCGCTACTGGCTCGCCGTCCCGGTGCTGGCGATCGCCGGCGCCCTGGCGCGCAAGAAAATCGTGCCGGTCGGCGCCGGGACCCTGCCCACGCATACGCCGCTGTTCGTCGGGCTGCTGGTGGGTGTCGTGTTGCTGGTCGGCGCGCTCACGTTCGTGCCGGCGCTCGCGCTCGGGCCGATCGTCGAGCATCTCACATGGTAGTGCGAGCCGCAGGCCGTCGCGAGGCTGGGGCCCCGCCGGCCGAGGCGAGCAATGAGGAATATTCGCGGCGAAATGAGGTGATGAAGCCATGGCTGGCACGGTCAAGGAACGCTCACTGTTCGACACGACGATCGTGCGGCAGGCGATCGTCGACTCCTTCCGCAAGCTGACGCCTCGCCGCCAGGTGCGAAACCCCGTGATGTTCGTCGTCTACGTGGGCTCGATCCTGACGACCCTGCTGTGGGTCCAGGCCCTCATCGGAAAGGGCGAGGCGCCGGGGTGGTTCATCTTCTGGGTCTCCGTCTGGCTCTGGTTCACGGTGCTCTTCGCGAACTTCGCCGAAGCGATGGCCGAGGGACGCGGCAAGGCGCAGGCGGCGTCGCTCCGCAAGGCACGCCGCGACCTGCAGGCGAAGCGATTGTCGCGGCCCGACCGGATCGCGCGCTACGAGATCGTCTCGGCCTCGAGCCTGCGCAAGGGCGAGCACGTGCTCGTCGAGGCCGGCGATTTCATCCCGGCCGACGGGACGGTCGTGGAAGGCGTCGCGTCGGTGAACGAGTCGGCGATCACCGGTGAGAGCGCGCCGGTGATCCGCGAGAGCGGCGGCGACCGCAGCTCGGTCACCGGCGGCACGCAGGTGCTGTCGGACTGGCTCATCGTCGCGGTCACCGCCGATCCGGGCGAGGCATTCCTCGACCGGATGATCTCGCTGGTCGAGGGCGCCAAGCGACAGAAGACGCCGAACGAGATCGCGCTCGACATCCTGCTGGCGGCCATGACCATCATTTTTCTTCTGGCCACCGCCACGTTGCTGCCGTTCTCACTCTACAGCGTGGGCGCCGCCGGTCAGGGGACGCCGGTGACCGTGACGGTCCTGGTGGCCCTGCTGGTGTGCCTGATCCCCACCACCATCGGGGCGCTGCTCTCGGCGATCGGCATCGCCGGCATGGACCGCATGATCCAGAAGAACGTCATCGCCATGTCCGGTCGCGCCGTCGAGGCGGCCGGCGACGTGGACGTGCTGCTGCTCGACAAGACCGGCACCATCACGCTCGGCAACCGTCAGGCCACCGCCTTCTTCCCCGCGGATGGGGTCACCGAATCTACGTTGGCGGACGCGGCTCAGCTCGCGTCACTGGCCGACGAGACCCCGGAGGGCCGGAGCATCGTCGTGCTCGCCAAGGAGAAGTATCAGATCCGCGAGCGCGAGGTCGAGAAGATGGGTGCGACATTCGTCACGTTCACAGCGCAAACACGGATGAGTGGCGTCAACCTGAACGGCCGCCAGATCCGGAAGGGCGCCGCCGACGCGATCGAAGCCCACGTGAAGCGGCTCGGCGGCACCGTGTCCGCAGGCGTGCGTGGCACGGTCGACCGGATCGCGAAAGAGGGCGCGACGCCGCTCGTCGTCGCCGACGGCGACAGCGTGCTGGGCGTCATCCAGCTCAAGGACATCGTGAAGGGCGGCATCAAGGAGCGGTTCACGGAGCTGCGTCGCATGGGCATCAAGACGGTGATGATCACCGGCGACAACCCGCTCACGGCGGCGGCGATCGCGGCCGAGGCCGGCGTCGACGAGTTCCTGGCCGAGGCGACACCCGAGACCAAGCTGAAGCTCATCCGGGACACGCAGGCCCAGGGACGGCTGGTGGCGATGACGGGCGACGGCACGAACGATGCCCCCGCGCTCGCCCAGGCCGATGTGGCCGTCGCGATGAACACGGGGACTCAGGCAGCCAAGGAAGCCGGCAACATGATCGACCTCGACTCGAATCCCACGAAGCTCCTGGAGGTCGTCGAGACCGGCAAGCAGATGCTGATGACGCGCGGGGCATTGACGACGTTCAGTATCGCCAACGACGTCGCCAAGTACTTCGCAATCATCCCGGCGGCCTTCGCCACGACGTATCCAGTGCTGGAGACGCTCAACATCATGCACCTGGCGACACCGCAGAGCGCGATCCTGTCCGCGGTCATCTTCAACGCGCTCATCATCATCGCGTTGATCCCGCTGGCGTTGAAGGGCGTCCGTTACCGGGCCATCGGCGCGGCGGCTGTCCTGCGCCGGCACGTGTGGATCTACGGGGTCGGCGGCATCCTCGTGCCATTCCCGGGCATCAAGCTGGTCGACATGATTCTCGTGGTCTTTCACCTGGTGTAGGGCCACGCCTATCAATAGGGAGCTGACACCATGCTGACTCACGTTCGCGCCGCGATCGTCTCGCTCGCCCTGTTCACGGTGGTCACCGGCGTCGTCTACCCGGTGCTCGTGACGGTCATCGCTCAGCTGGTCTTCCCGTACCAGGCGAACGGCAGCCTGATCGTCAGGGACGGTAAGGCCGTCGGCTCGGCGCTCATAGGGCAGCCCTTTGATGACCCGAAATACTTCTGGAGCCGACCCTCCGCGACCAGCCCGTTCGGCGACAACGCGGGCTCCTCGGCGGCGTCGAACCTGAGCCCGACGAACGCCGATCTGATCAAGACGGTTCAGGGGCGCGTCGACGCCCTCCGGGCCGCCGATCCCGGCAACGCGGCGCCGGTGCCCGTGGATCTCGTCACCGCCTCGGGCAGCGGCCTCGATCCGCACATCAGCCCGGCGGCCGCCCTCTATCAGGTCGGCCGCGTGGCCAGGGCACGCAAGCTGGACGAGGGCATCGTGCGCGGCCTGGTCGCCCAGTACACCCAGGGCCGACTGTTCGGCTTGCTCGGCGAGCCCCGGGTGAACGTGCTCGAGCTCAATCTCGCGCTCGATTCGCGGTCGAGCGACGGGCCAGGGAGGACGCCGTGAAAAAAGTCGAAGCGATCGACGCCGATCTAGGCGCCTGGCGTATTCTTTGGGCATGAGCGATCAGGATCAGGAGCGATTGCTCGAGGTGATGCGCCGCGTCCTCGAGGGCGGCAAGGACGCGCGCGACGACCAGGCGGTCGAGGCCGCCCACCCGTCGGACGTCGCCGCGATCCTCCAGCATCTGCCCCTCGAGCAGCAGGTCGCGCTCTTCCGGCGCCTCTCGGCGGAACGGGCGGGTGAGGTGTTGCCGTCGCTGGACGACACCACCTTGCTGACACTCGTCCGAGCCCTCGACGAGGTCGAAGTCTCGCGCATCCTCGACGAGATGCCGCCCGAGCACGCCGCCGACGTCGTGAACGAGCTCCCTCGGGACGAGGCCGAAAAGATCCTCGAGCTCATGGAGGAGGAGCACTCCGAGGACGTCCAGGAGATCCTCGAGTACCCCGAGCACTCGGCCGGCCGGCTGATGTCGCCGGACTTCGTGGCCGTGCGCGAGGACGCGACCGTGGAGGAAGCGATCAAGCACATCCGCGACTCGGTCGCCAGCGAAAGGGCTTTCGAGCTCTACGTCGTCGACAGTCATCGACACCTGGTGGGCACCGTCCCATTGCGCCGCCTGCTGATCGCCGCTCCGGCCACCGCGGTGCTCGCGATCCGCGACGAGAACGTCGTCAGCGTACCGACGGGGATGGATCAGGAGGAGGTGGCGCGGGTCGTCGCCAAGTACGACCTGGTGGCCGTCGCGGTGGTCGACTCCCACCACCGCCTGGTCGGCACCATCACCGCCGACGACGTGGTCGACATCGTCGGCGAGGAAGCGACGGAGGACATCTTCCGCATGGCCGGGTCGGACGCCGCCGAGCTCGAGCGGCGCTCGCCGCGCCAGATCGCGCTCATGCGGCTGCCCTGGGTGATGGCCACCCTGGTCATCGAGCTGGGGGCGGGCGCGGTCATCCACTACTTCGATCAGACGCTCGGCAAGGTCATTCTCCTCGCGTCCTTCATGCCGGTGATCCAGGCGATCTCCGGCAACACCGGGCTGCAGTCGGTGACGATGGTCGTCCGCGGGCTCGCGACCGGGCAGGTGCAGCTGAGCCGCTGGTGGGAGCCGCTACGGCGGCAAGTCCAGACCTCGAGCATCCTGGGTGGGGTGTGCGCGCTGGTGGTCGGGTCGGTCGGGCTGGTCTGGCACTCGGCGGCGTTCGCGTTCGTGGTGGCCGTCTCGATGTTCGCCTCGGTGAACCTCTCGGGCTTCGCGGGGACGCTGATCCCCATGCTTTCCAAGCGCCTCGGCTTCGATCCAGCGATCACGGCCGGCCCCTTCGAGACGGCGTTGCAGGACGTGCTCGGCGTGACGATCTTCCTGTCGCTCGCGACCGCGCTCCTACGCTGGATCATCTGAGCGACGAGCGCAGGCTCCTAGCGCGCGACCTCTTCTAGATTCGCCTCGACCGGCTCCGCGTCGACCGGCGCCGGCTCCCGCACGCCCGCGGCGCCCGCGAGCTGACCGCGGCCCGAGGGAATCACACGCATGGTCACGCGCGAGCTGGCGCAGTCGCACCAATCCAGGTGATCGAGCGCTGCGCGGTTTCGGCGCGTCCACTGGACCATCGCCACGAAGCCGCCCAGGACGAGCACGCACTGCAGGCCGGTGCGCTCCGGGCCCGTCGCGACGAGCGCTTGCGCCAGCAACAGCGCGGACAGCATGAGCCCGGCCCGCGCGTAGAGCCCACTCCAGGCCGGGCGCGGGGACGTCTTTGACCCTCTGGACAGCTCGCTCGGGCTGCACATCCAAGCACCCCAACGCTACCGTGCCACGCTCGGCCTCAAGCGTGCGTCAAGACTCCGGGCCTGCGCGCTAAAAACCCGTAAAAATCCGGCGGGGCGGCGCCGGTTGGCTCGGCGAGGCGTAGAGTCGGCTCGGCGATATGCGACTGGTCCTCGTCAAGCGCCTTCTCCTCGGCGCCCCGATGCCGCTTGCTCAGGCTCGACACGAGCGCCTCAACAAGACGGTCGCCCTCGCCGTGTTCGCCTCAGACCCGCTCTCCTCGGTGGCGTACGCGACCGAGGAGATCTTGTTGGTGCTCATGCTGGGCGGCGCTGCCGCCCTCAGCTACTCGCTTCCGGTCGCGGCGGGGATCGCCGCGCTGCTGGCGGTCGTGGTCGTCTCGTATCGTCAGACCGTCGCCGCGTACCCGCAGGGCGGCGGTGCCTACCTCGTCGCCAAGGACAACATCGGACAATATCCGGCGCTCATCGCCGCCGCGGCCTTGCTGGTCGACTACGTGCTGACGGTGTCGGTCTCGGTCGTCGCCGGCATCGCGGCCCTGACGTCGGCGGTGGCCTGGCTGCACCCATACCGCATCGTGCTCAGCGTCCTCGCGGTGATCGGCATCGCCCTCGGCAATCTTCGCGGCGTGCGCGAATCGGGTCGCCTGTTCGCGGCGCCGACCTACTTCTTCGTGCTGAGCATCCTTGCCACAGTCTCGTATGGGCTGGTGGGCGCTTTCTTCAACTGGTTGCCCGAAGCGCCGTACCAGCCGCATCCCCCGGGCCTCGAGGGCCTCGGCCTCTTCCTGCTCCTGCGGAGCTACGCGGCCGGCTGCACGGCGCTGACGGGGGTCGAGGCCGTGTCCAACGGCGTCCAGGCGCTCAAGCCGCCCGAAGGGCGCAACGCCCAGGCCGTCATGACCGCGTTGGGCGTGATCTCGATCGTGATGTTCCTGGGCATCACGTACCTCGCGTACGACTTCGGGATCATTCCGGGCCGCGATGAGACCGTCGTGTCGATGATCGCGCGCCGGGTCTGGGGCAACGGCGTGCCCTACTACCTGGTGCAGGCGGCCACCTTGCTCATTCTCGTCCTCGCCGCCAACACCTCCTACGCCGACTTTCCGCGGCTGTCTTCGATTCTCGCGCGCGACCGCTTCGTGCCGCGGCAGTTCGCGAACCAGGGCGACCGGCTCGTGTTCTCCAACGGCATCATGATCCTCAGCGGGTTCGCCATCCTGTTGATCGTCGCCTTCCAGGGTGACACCCACGCGCTCCTGCCGCTCTACGCGATCGGCGTCTTCATCTCGTTCACGCTTTCGCAGGGCGGCATGGTGCGACGCTGGCTGCGTCTGCGCGAGAGGGGCTGGCGATGGCGCGTCTGGATCAACGGCGTCGGAGCGCTGGTGACGGGGGTCGTGCTCCTCACGCTCACGGTGACGAAGTTCGTCGAGGGCGCCTGGATCGTCGTGGTCGTGATTCCCGTGCTGGTGGCGATGTTCGTCGTCATGCACCGTCACTACGCCGAGGTCGCGCGCGAGCTCTCGCTCGAGGGCCTCGAGGGCCCGCCGAAATTCCAGCACACCGTCCTGGTGTTGATCGGCGACGTCCATCGAGGCGTCGTCCGGGCCGTGCAGTACGCCCGGACGCTCGCGCCGACCGCGGTGGTGCGCGCCGTGTACGTCGAGACGGACCCGACGCGCACGGCTCGTCTCGAGGACAAGTGGGGCAAGTGGGGGCTCGGCGTGCCGCTGGTCGTCCTGACCTCGCCGTACCGCTCGCTGCTGCGGCCGCTCCTGGACTATCTCGACCAGATCCAGTCGCGCGGTGACGAGCAGATGGTCACCATCGTGCTCCCGGAGTTCCTCCCGCGTCACTGGTGGCAACACGTCCTGCACAACCAGACGGCCCTCCTGGTCAAGGGCGCGCTCCTCTTCAGGAGGAACACCGTCGTCGCCGACGTGCCCTATCTGCTCAAGCGCTGAGCCGCGCCGTTTCTTGGTCGCCGGCCCGGGCCCGCATATAGTGAAGAGGCGATCGATCGAGAGCCTCGCGCCACGAGCATCGATGTGCCGGCCCGCCGGATCGCGCCGTTCGCGATCGCGGCGATCGCGGTCGCGGTCTTCGCGCCGGCGCTCCAGTACGGCTTCATCCTCTGGGACGACGATCGCAATCTCCTGACCAATCCCTCCTATCGCGGCCTCGGCTGGGCTCAGATCCGCTGGGCTTTTACCAGCGCCGTCATGGGCCACTGGATCCCGGTGACGTGGCTGACGTTCGGCCTCGACCACACGCTCTGGGGCATGAACGCGTTCGGATATCACCTCACGAACGTCCTGCTGCACGCGGCCAACGCCGTGCTCTTCTACTTCCTGGCGCGGCGTTTGTTGCGGCATGGCTTGCCGACGGTGCCCGCGTGGGCCATCACGCTCGGCGCGAGTGTGGCGGCGCTGTTCTTCGCCGTGCATCCGCTGCGCGTCGAATCGGTCGTGTGGGTCACCGAGCGACGTGACGTGCTCTCGGCTCTGTTCTATCTCGTCACCGTGCTGGCGTACGTGAAGGCGTGCGCCGCGGACGGGCCGCCACGCCGGCGATGGCTTCTCGCCTCCATCGGCGCCTACGCCCTCGGTCTTCTCTCGAAGTCGCTGATCATGTCGCTGCCGCTCGTGCTGCTGGTCCTCGACGTCTACCCGCTGCGGCGCGCGCGCGGGAACTGGCGACGGGTCGTTCTCGAGAAGATCCCGTATCTCGCCCTCGCGGTGACGGCCGCGGTGGTCTCGGTCCTGGTCGTGATCGCCAAGCTCGGGCTGACGTCCACGTCGGCGTATCCGCCGGCCGCGCGCGCGGCGATGGCGCTCTACAGTCTCGCGTTCTACGCCTGGAAGACGCTGCTGCCGCTCTGGCTCGCACCGATGTACGAGCTGCCCGCCCGGGTCGGGCTCACGAGCCCGCGGTTTCTGGCCGCCGCGCTCGTCGCGGTCGGCGCCAGCGTCGGGCTGGTCCTGGCGCGCAGACCGTGGCCCGCGGCGCTGGCCGTATGGCTCGTCTACGGGCTCACGCTCGCCCCGGTGAGCGGCATCGTGCACAACGGTCCGCAGCTCGTGGCCGACCGCTACAGCTATCTCTCGTGTCTCGGCCTCGCGCTCCTGGTGGGCGCCGGAGTCACCGCGGCCGTCTCGAGGGCGGCGATCACGCGGCCCTTACGAGCCGCGGTGGTCCTCGCCGGCTTCGGCTGGATCGTCGGACTCGCGGCCCTGACGCTCGAGCAGCTTCCGGTCTGGCGCGACACCGAGGAGGTCTGGCGTCACAGCCTCGAGGTGGATCCCGATTGCGCCTTCTGCCACGGGCAGTGGGGGGCTCTCCTCGGCAACCGCGGCGAGCTCGGCCAGGCCATCGTTCACTTCGAGCGCGTCGTCGCGCTGCGCCCCGACAACGTCCGCCATCGGAGCAACCTCGGGCTGNTTCGAGCGGGTGCTGGCCCAGGAGCCGACTGACGCCGAGACGCGGACTCGGCTCGGGCTCGCGCTCGCCCGGCAGGGCAAGCTCGCGGAAGCGCGCGGCGAGTTCGAGCGGGCGAGCCGGGACGATCCAAGACACGTCGGCGCCCTGGTGAATCTCGGCCTCGCGTTGATCGAGCTCGGGCGCCCGTCTGACGCGATTCCGTATCTGGAGCGCGCCGCGGCGCTCGACCCGGCATCGGGTCTCGCGCGCGACGCGCTCGCGCGTGCGCGCTACCATGAGTCCGAGCGGAGGTGAGGGGTGCCGAGCATCGAAGAATACGCGAGCCGCCCGCGCGAGCAGCGGCTGGCGCGGATCGCGCTCACGCCCGAGGAGCTGGCGGCCGCCGTACTGAGCGCCGACGCGGCCGGGCTCTCACGCCGTCCGGCCCCGGACAGCTGGGCGCCGACCGAAGTCATCTGTCATCTACGAGACAACGAAGAATGGTTCCTCGAGCGGATGCGGATGATCGTGGCGATGGATCTGCCGCGTTTCGTCGCAACGAATCCCGACCGCTGGGCTGACGAGCGGCAGTACCTGACCAACGACGCCGCCATCGCGCTCGGCGCGTTCACGCGACGACGCCGAGAGACCCTCGCGTTCCTGCGACCGCTCGAGCCCGATGCCTGGGCGCGCGCCGGGGTCCACGTCGACTCACGCGGCCGGCGGACGATCGACGAGTTTCTCTCGGTGATGGCCTGGCACGACGACAATCACCTCGATCAGCTCAGACGCGCGCTGCTCGGTCGCCCGTGAGGGCCTCCCGCATCCGGTCGAGCGCCTTCGCGAGGAGCGAGCGCGGGCAGCCGAAGTTGAGCCGGACGAATCCGGCGCCGCCCGAGCCGAACAAGGTCCCGTCGTTGAGCGCGACGCGAGCGTTCTCGAGGAAGAACGTGAACGGGTCGCGGCTGGCGCCGCTGGCGTTCCGGCAGTCGAGCCACGCCAGGTAGGTCGCCTCGGGCGGGAACATCGCAACCCCGGGCAGGCGCGTCCGAACGTACTCGGTGACGAAGTCGCGGTTGGCTTCGAGATAGCGCAAGAGCTCGTCGAGCCACGGCTGGCCGTCGCGGTACGCGGCGAAGGCCGCGGTGTAGCCGAACACGTTCACGGTCTGCACGAGGTCGATGCGGCCGCTGACGAACTTCTCGCGCAGCGCCGCGTTGGGAATGACCGCGACCGAGCACTTGAGCCCCGCCAGGTTGAAGGTCTTGCTCGGCGCCATGAGCGTGATCGTCCGGTCGGCGATCTCCGGGTCGAGCGACGCGATCGGCGTGTGGCGCCTGCCCCCGAGGGTCAGCTCGCAGTGGATCTCGTCGGCCACGATCGCGAGCCCACGGCGCAGGCAGATCTGCGCGAGACTCATGAGCTCGTCGCGCGTCAAGACACGGCCTACCGGATTGTGCGGGTTGCAGAGCAGGAAGAAGCGCGTCCGCTCGCCGATTGCCGTCGAGAACGCGTCCAGGTCGACCTCGTAGCGCCCGTCGGCCCGGCGCGCCAGCGGCGCCTCTTCGCGCGTGAGCCCGATGCTGCTGGCCGCGCGCAGGATCGGCGGATAGACCGGCGTTTGGAGGATCAGCCCGTCGCCCGGCGCGGCCAGGATCCGACCGGCTACGTTGAACCCGGGTATGACCCCGGGAATGATCACGACGGCGTCCGGCGAGACGCGCCACCCGTAGCGCTTCAGCAGCCGGTCCGCGAACAGCTCGTGGAACTCGGGCTGCTCGAGGGCCAGGTAGCCGAAGACACCGTGCTCGACCCGCTCACGGAGCGCGCGGATCACCGGCTCGGGGGACTGGAAATCCATGTCCGCCACCCAGAGCGGCAAGACATCCGGACCGTACTTCTGCCACTTGGAGCTGTCGGTGTGCCGTCGGTCGACGAGACGATCGAAGTCGTAGGTCATGGCGGTTCAAGTTATCATGCTCCGGCCAAATGGTAGTGCGCGCCTATTAACGGGAGGGACCCATGGCAATGCGAATCGGCATCATCGGGGCCGGAGCGATCGGAAGCGTCGTGGGCGGCATGCTGACCAGGGCCGGGCACGACGTGACGCTCATCGATCAGTGGCCCGAGCACATCGAGACGATGCGGAAGAACGGCCTGCGACTCAGCGGGACCTGTGGCGATCACACGATCCCGGTCAAGGCGCTCCACATCTACGAGGCCCAGGCCATCTCCGAACCCTTCGACGCGGTCTTCATCTCGGTCAAGTCGTACGACACCGAGTGGGCGACGTCCCTGGGCATCCAGTACCTCAAGAAGCCCAACGGGGTGGTGGTCGACTTCCAGAACGGCATCAACGACGAGCGCGTAGCGGCGATCGCGGGGCGGGAGCGCACGCTCGGCAGCGTGATCACCATCGGCGCCGGGATGTACGAGCCCGGCCATGCGATGCGCACCGACACCGGCTCGATCGGGTTCAAGATCGGCGAGCTCGACGGCAAGGAGACGGAGCGTGCCCGCGAGCTGGCCAAGATCATGAGCGACGTCGCGGTGACGAAGGTGACGACGAACCTCTTCGGCGAGCGGTGGTCGAAGCTCACTGTGAACTGCATGGCGAACCCGCTGGCCGGGCTCTCCGGTCTCGGCACCGCCGAGGTGCGCACCCGTCCCGAGCCGCGGCTGATCGCGATCTACGTGGGCGGGGAAGTCGTGAAGGTCGGACGGGCTTGCGGCTACGAGGTCGAGCCGATCTACGGCATCGCATCGCAGCGGTTCGTGGACGCGTACGAGGGGCGCGGGCTCGCCGAGGTCGAGGCGGACGTGGCCGCCGAGGGCGCGCGGCGGGGCGGCGGCCGGCCCTCGCTGCTTCAGGACGTCATGCGCGGGCGCCGTACCGAGATCGACTACCTGAACGGCTACGTCTGCGAGCAAGGGCGGCGGCGCGGGATCAAGACGCCGGTCAACGACGCGATCGTCGAGGCGGTCCGTAGCTATGGCGTCGGCCGGCTGAAGCCAGACCCGAAGAACCTGGAGCCGATCCTGAAGGTCCTGCCGAAGAGGTAGTTTTGCGTCGCGGCGTGGTGCCGAGGGCGAAACCGCTTTCGGCACCGCCGCGGCATCCTGGTGACCCGGCCCACCGTCGATCCTACTCGACGAAATCGGCAGGCGACACCGCTGTCGACGGAAAGGCGCGGAGCACCTGCCGGTCGGCAGTCAGGAACGGGACGCCCAGGTCCAGGGCCAGCGCGACGAACTCGCAGTCGTAGGCCGAGCACCTGGACCGCATCGCGAGTTGGAGGACCTCCTGGGACGCCACGCTGAACTCCGCCCCGACCATCCGGCGCTCGGCGTCGTGACTGATTCGCACCGCATCGTCGAGGTCGATCTCTCGCCGGCGCACGAGCCCCGCGAGGGTGTTTCGAAACTCCGATCTCCACAGGAGAGGGGCCGCCCACGCCGGATCGTGCAAGAGCACGGCCTCAGCCTGCGCGGTCCGCTGACCGCGGACGTAGAGGTAGACGAGGAGATTGGTGTCCGCGACGATCACGCGCGGCCCGTGGTTTTGAGCCGGGTCAGGGTGCGATCGGTCAGCTTCGTACGGGCGGGCGTCCGGCGTATCTCGCGAACGTGAGCGAGTAGCGCATTCACGTCCACCGGCAGCGACTGGACCAGGCTTTCCAGGCAGACGATGACCTCGAGATTGAGGCTCCGCCGATGGAGGGCGGCACGAGTTTTGAGTCGGCGAAGCACTGGCCCGGGGACATTCTTGATCGTGAGATTGGCCATCGGTTCTCCTATGTATCCAAAGTGGTACCAAAACGGAACCACTTGGCTTACAGGATATTCGTGGCCCTACGCTCGCGTCAACGCCCAGACGGGGGGAGCGGCTCCGCTCCCTCCGCTCTGAGTCGAGCTCAGAGTATGAATACGCCCTTGCCTGTCGTCTGCGTGTCGAAGAGCCGGTACGCTTCCTCCGCCTGCTCGAGGTGGAAGCGGTGCGTGAGCAGGCGCCCGAGCCCGACCTTCCGATCTGCGACGAAGCGCGCGCACTCCGCCTGACCGACGCTCGAGAAGGTCCACGAGGCATGGATCGTGAGCTGGCGGCGGATCATGTCCTGGCTGATGTCGAAGGTGGTCGTGTTGCCCTCGCCGACGAAGGCCACGCGGCCCCACGTGGCGGCGCTCCGCACCGCGGCCACGCGCGCGTCCGGATTACCCGTGCAGTCCATCGCGGTCTCGACGCCCTCGCCGTGCGTGAGCTCGCGCAATGCCGCGACCGGATCCGTCTCCTTCGCGTTCACGACCGTCTCGGCACCGAACTCGCGCGCGAGCGCGAGCCGCTCGGGGGCGACGTCGATCGCGATCACGCGCGCGCCCATCGCGCGTCCGAGCAGGGTGGCGCTGAGCCCCACCGGCCCCTGGCCGAAGACCGCGAGCGTGTCGCGGCCCGAGACGTCCAGACGCTTGAGCGCGCCGTAGGCGGTCCCGGTGCCGCACGAGATCGCCGCGCCCTCCTCGAAGCTGAGGGAGTCGGGCAGGGGAACGAGCGTGTACGCCGGGACCGTCATGTAGGCCGCATGCCCGCCGTGGCCGGTCATGCCGTAGACGACGATACCCTGACGGCAGAGCTGCGCCCAGCCGACCTTGCAGTGCTTGCAGCGCCCGCAGCCCTTGTAGTGATGGACCATCACGCGCTGGCCCGTCGGCGCGTCGGCCTCGCTCAC
>QHSQ01000553.1 GCA_003221615.1 Candidatus Rokuibacteriota bacterium
AACCGAGACCTTGCGCCAGGCCATCTGCAACCTGCGCGAGGCGAAGATCGAGGTGTATCTCGCGGTGCTCGAGCCCATGACGCGGCCGGACCCGAACGAGCCCTGGGTCTTCCAGTGCGCCGAGCAAGTGAGCGCTCAGATGGCGCCGGTTTATGCCGCCAGCGGAGTGCTCACGTACGCGCACGGCTTCGACGTCGGCGATAGATTCCTGCCGACAGCGGCCTTCGCGATGGCCGCGTCGAAGCTGCAGCTGGAGCCGCGCGGCGCGCAGGACATGGAGATCATCTGGGGTAACGGCGTGTCCGAGCTCAACCAGCGCTGGATGAGCGAGTGCAAGCGCAGCGGCACCTGGTTCTCGCATCTCGTCAGCATCTTCACCAACAATGCGTCCAAGATGGTGAAGCTGCGCTGCCCATACACGCAGACCATCACCGTGGCGCATCTCCTCGGGTCGTCCGGCGACACGGACGTGGCGCGCGTGCTCAAGAAAGGCGCCGTGTTCTACGGGGCCGCGTTCAACCTGACCGGCGACCGCGTCGTCTCGCCGGTCTTCGAAGAGATGCCGGGCGTCTACCTCCACGCGATGGCGTACGACAACCTGGTGACGTTTCGGAACGACTACAAGCGTGCCGAGCGCGAGTTGCTGATACCATCCCTGACCGGGCGCCAGATCTCCCTCCCGCTCACGGGCGTCGTCGACGCGCTGCTCCTGTTCGTCACGGTGGCCATCCTGTTGCTGGTGGAAGAGCCTCCCCTGGCCGTTCAGAAGTTCCGCGCGCGCTTCACCCAGATCCCGACCTCGCGCAAATGGATCGTGCTCGGCGCGATCATTGCGCTCGTCATGGCGGCGCTTGCGGCCAAGGCGAGCCTGCTGGCCGCGCTGGGACTCTTGCTCCTCATGATCGCGATCACGCTTCTGGATCTCGCGCCGCCGTCCGAGCGGCCGCCGGTCGGTACCCTGCAGGGATTCGTCGCGCAGCGTCTCCTGGCGCTCGTGCTGCCGATCCTGGCGGTGGCCGCGTTCATCGCGGTGGACCGTTGGCTCGGTCTCGAGGCGGCGCTGCTCCTGATCGTCTTGCCCGGCTACTTCATCTACAAGGTCGTCGTTGGGCGCGACATGCTCTTCGCGGCCACCTCGGGGCTCCTGGTGCTCGCCGCGCTCGTGCTGGTGTCGCCGCCGGTCAATCTCGGCCCGCGCAACGTGATCGCGTACGTGGCCTTCTTCGAGGTGGCGCGGAAGCTTCTGCATCACGCCGACACCGTCGCGGTCGAGTACCGCAAGCGGCGTGACGCCTATCCCAAGGACGAGCAGTGGGGCAAGGCGGCGCCCCTCATGCCGATCCTCGACAAGGTCTTTGCGGTGTGCCAGCGCACGGTGGTCCCGTCCGAACCCAAGCGCGAGAACAAGGAGGAGACCCATGCGAAGCCTGCCGGCGCTCCGGCATAGTGCGGTGATCGTTCTGGTGCTGCTGGCGGCGGCCGCCACCGCCGCGGCGCAGGAAGTCTTGCAGGTGACGAAGCTCCGGACGCCGAAGGTGGCGCTCTACGACTGCACGGACGGGTCGAAGAAGATGGACTTCGCCCAGAAGGACTTCCAGGCGCCATGGCCGGTCACCTCCGGCCCGACGGACGCGGGACTGCTCGGCGTCAAGGTCAACGGCACCGACTATTGCGTACGCGCGTTTGCGGTCGAGACGAACAAGACCATCGCCGCCAAGACGGACTGCGGCGCGCTCGTGGCGGCGAATCAGCCGAAGATGGGCGCGACCCGAGGAGTCGGAGAGGATTGCAACCAGCCCCAGCTCCGCAAAAAGTAGTGCGCGCGGCGGCGCTCGCGCTCGCCGTACTGGTCGTCACCGGCTGTGCCGCCCAGAGCGGGCAGACCGGAAAGGCCGACGACGGCAAGCCGTCGTGGGTGCCGAATCTCTCGAGCGTGTCCTCGGGCGTGTCGTCGATCATGCCGGCCGAGAAGGGCGAGAAAGCCACGGTCATCTCGGAGCTCAAGACCGGGCGCTACGAAGCCTCGTCGCTGGCGATCGGCGAAGAAAAGGACCTCGCGCAGCGACGCGCCGCCGGCGTCGGGTTCGCGCGCGCCGCGTCGCTCGTTCAATATCTCACCGCGCTCAGGACACAGCTGCTCGCCGCATCCGGCGTCACCGACGTGCCCGGGCGGGTGACGGTCCTTGCCAATCCCGCGTTCGCCGCGTACTCGACGCCGGACGGCAACATCTATCTGGCGATGGGATGGTTAAGGAACCTCGAGAACGCGGACGAGATGGCGGCGATCGTGGCGCACGAGCTCTCGCACGTGCTGCTCACCCACCACACCGCCGACCTGTGGGGCGATTTGCAGCACAAGGGCCAGGCGCTTCAAGAGATCGCCATCCGCGCCAAGGCCGACCAGAGCAAATCGAAGACGGTCTCGAAGGCGGATGCCAAGACCATCAAGGACGCGCAGTTCGTCGCGGACATCAGCGACAAGCTGCTGCTCCCTGGCTGGAGCCGGCGGCAGGAGCGCGAGGCCGACCTCCTGGGCGTCGACCTGATGATCCGCGCCAATTATTCGCCGGCGGCCATGGTGAGCATGCTCGAGAAGCTCAAGGCCTGGGAGGATCAGAACAAGGAGTCCGACGAGGCCTTCCTGGAGCAGCTCAAGCAGACCGCGCAAGCTGATGCCGGCCAGGCCGTGAACATGCTCTACAAGAAGGCCGTGAGCACGGTCTCCGTCAATCATCCCAAGACGGAGGACCGCATCAACGACGTCGCCCAGTACCTCGATCGCCACTACGGCGACAAGAAGCTGCCAGACATGCACCCGGCCGCGTGGAAGGACATCGTGACGCGGCCGGACGTGGCGGAGATGGTCAAGAACTACGACTCGGCGTTTCAGGCCAAGAAGTTGCTGGACGCCAACAAGCTGCTCGAGTCGTTCGCCGAGGCGAAGGTCGCGGCGTCGGGATCGACGGCGACCGACGCCTACCCCAACTGGATCCTCGCGCGCGCGGCAACCTCGCTCCACCGCCAGGGCGACGCCACCGCCGCCCTCCAGCGCGCGTTGAGCTCGGCCGAGCCCATTCCGCAGATCTACGAGGACACGATCGCCGGCTACGAGCACGCCAACAACATCCAGACCGCCCTCACCTGGACGGACAAGGCGTCGTCGGTCTTCGGGGGCGCGCCGCGGTGGAGGCCGGTGAAGATCCGTCTGCTCAGAAAGGCCGGGAAGACCGCGGAAGCGGATGCGCAGACACTCGACTGCTCCGTGAACGCCCAGGATTGGCGGCGGCTCTGCCAGGAGGCGAATCAGACGCCGGCTCCGGGTCAGAAGGCGACGCCGGCGACCGCGACCCCGAAGCCGACGACGCCGACCCCGGCGCCCGCGACGCCCGGTACGGTCCCAGGCCCCGCACCGACGGCACGCTCGGCTCGAGGAAGCGCCGCTCGACGTGATCCTCGCACTCGACGGGCTCGGGGCGCAGATGCACGCGCGTGCCCTTGAGCCACAGGACGCCCCAACCGATCCGGCTGTCGTGCTGCATGCCTCGATGCGAGGGGCTCAGGCTCAACCGTGTCGCGTCGACGATCACTGGATTCGAGACCTTGGTCGCCTGGGCGATCATCCACGCGAGCGTCAGGTCCGACAGCTCGTTCTCCGGGTAGCCGCCGCCGACGTCGGAGTGCACGCCGGGGAACCAGACCTGCTTGATCCGCCCCGAGGTCCGGTCGGCCTCGAGCTCCTCCCAGAGCTCCGGCAGGAACGTCGCGCGATCCTCGTCGAGCGACAGCGCGTGGCGCGCGTGCTGGACGTCCGGATGCAAGGTCGCGTCGTGAAACGCGTGACGCCACGGGATGAACCGGCTGATCCCGGGCAGCCCCAGCGCCCGCACGGTGTCCCACACGCCGACGAAGTACGGCGTCGCGACATGGCTCGCGTAGCGCGCACGATATTGCGCGCCCCGCTCGGCGCGCTTGCGCCGCTTCTCGTCGCTCGAGCCATAGGTCTGGTAGACCCAGCGCAGTGCCCGCCACGCCAGTCGGCGACGCGCACGGCGGTCGACGCGCGGATCGCGGCCGCGGCCGGTGCGTGTCGGGATACCGCAGAGTGCGAGCATGCCGCCGAGACTGCGCACGGTGTAGGCGCCGCGGCTGAAGCCGAAGAGATAGATCCGGTCACCGGGCTCGTACATCTTGATCAGGGCGTCGTAGCAGTCGACGATGTTCCAGGAAATCCCGAGCCCGGTGGCCTGGCTGATCACGTTGTAGATCTGGCGCCAGCGCCGCCAGTGGGCCCCGTCGGATGGAGAGCCGAGCCCCGGATCGTAGAACGTCTCTTGAATGCCGGGAATGACGGGGCACGCGCGGTAGAGCTTGTAGACGTTGCTCGGAAGGACACCGGGAATGCCACCCGCTTGCCCGGTTCCGTCCGAGAAGATCAGAATGTTCTTGGGCATGCCGGCCACCTCGACTGGTTTCCCGGACGCGACTTTACAAAGCTCCGATCCGGCTTGTCAATTCGAAAACTGGGTCGGACGGGAAGCTGCGTCAGGGGAGATGCGGCAGGACGGCGGCAGCGAAGAGCTGCGTCCCCTCCGGACGGGGCGCGTCAGCGAAGTTGACGGTGAGCCGGTGGGCGCCCTGCGCGACGATACCGCGTAGCGTGTCAGCCACGCGCTCGGGCGTGCCGGCGAGCCTGATGTCGGCCATCGGACGGATCCCGGGCGCGGTCTTGAGGCGCTCCACCTCCCGCTCGCTCTCGGCGATCAGGATGCCGACGCGCACGACCTGGCGGATCGTGTCGTAGTCCCGGCCGACCTCGCGACAGTGCCGCTTGAGGACTTCCTGCTTGTGCGTGTACAGCGCGGAGTCGCGGAAGGGATAGTTCCACCAGTCGGCGTGGCTCGCGACAACACGAAGCAGGTACTTCTCGCCGTGCCCTCCGACCATGACCGGCGGGATCGGATCGGGTCGCGGCTCGCAGTACGCATCGGTGAGCGTGTAGTGCTCACCCCGATAGTTGGCGGGCGCCTGGGTCCACATCGCCCGGATCAGCTCGATCGCCTCGGCCAGCTGGGCGATGCGCGTGCGGGTCGGCGGATACGGCCAGCCGTACGCCTTGTACTCCTCCTCGTTCCACCCGGCGCCGATGCCGAGGATCACCCGCCCGCCCGAGAGGGCCTGCGCGGTGGCGACCATCTTGGCCAGGTGCGCGGGATTCCGGAAGCTGTTCGAGAGGACCTCGTGGCCGCAGAGCTTGTCGGGATAGCGCGCGAGCGCGTACGGCAAGAGCGTCCAGCCCTCGGCGACGCGATTGCCGCCGTACTGGACGTGATCCGGGAGCCAGAGCGAGTCGAAGGGGCCGAGCGTCTTGTCGAGATACGGGAACGTCTGCTCGACGAGCCTCGACCAGATATTGAGGCCGACCGGAACCGGCACCCTAGCCCGGGATGTGGGCTTCTTCGGGAAGCTTGTCCCAGACGGGCTTCCACTCCGGTACGGTCAGCCCGAACTTCTCGCAGAGATCCTTCACCTCGGCGGCGAACGCCTGCCGGAC
>QHSQ01000232.1 GCA_003221615.1 Candidatus Rokuibacteriota bacterium
CCGAGCGACTCACCGAGCTGGGTCAGCAGCGCGGGCGGGTTGCACCCCACCGCATCCGGCAGCACGAGCACGCACCCGCCTTCGGCGACGGTCGAGCCGATCTTCTGAGCGAGCTCGGTGCCGAGATCGCGCCGCTCGCCCTGGCGCTCGAACGAGAAGGGCGTCGCGACCAGGCGCTCGCAGCGCACCACCAGGACGGCGACCGCCGGCTCCTCTTCGACTTCACGGCGCTCTGTCAGGATTCCGGTCCCGCTGCAGCCGAGGACCACGGGCGCCCCGGTGACGCGACGGACCGCGTGCAGAGCTTCGTGGGCGCGTGCGTGGGCGTCACCGGTGACGAAGACCAGGGCGAGGTCGGCGCGGTCGGTCCCACTCCGCTCGATGGCCTGGAGCGAAGCCTCGAGCGCGGCGTCGTCAATCGTGCCGCCGGCGGCGAGACCGGTTCCCGCGGCGATCATGCCTGGACTGTAACACCGTTGCTGCTACACTTTGCGTCGCCATGGGCCTCACGATCACCCAGGTCGACGCGTTCACCGAGACGCCGTTCGCGGGCAACCCCGCGGCGGTGTGCCTCCTGCCCGCGCCTCGCGACGAAGGCTGGATGCAGAGCGTCGCGCGCGAGATGAACCTCTCCGAGACGGCGTTTCTCGTTCGTCAGGCCGACGGCTTCGCGCTTCGCTGGTTCACGCCGGCGGTGGAGGTCAAGAGTGGCCTCCTCACCGGCGATCGCGCGGGCGAGTGGATCGAGCTCGATTTTCCGGCCAAGCGAGAGGAGCCGGCGCCCGCGCCGGCCGGGCTCGCCGAGGCCCTCGGCACGGCGGCGAAGTACGTCGGCAAAAACCAGTTCGACTACCTCGTCGAGGTGGACAGCGAGGAAACCGTCAGGCGCCTGGCGCCGAATCACACGATGCTCGCGGCCTTGCCGGTTCGCGGCGTGATCGTCACGAGCCGCGCCGACTCGGGCGGCTACGACTTCGTCTCACGCTTCTTCGCGCCGGGCTCCGGCATTGCCGAAGACCCGGTGACGGGCTCGGCTCACTGCGCGCTCGGCCCCTTCTGGCAGGCGCGCCTGGGCAAGAGCGATCTGCTCGCCTACCAGGCTTCGCCGCGCGGCGGGATCGTCCGCGTCCGCGTCGTCGGCGATCGCGTGAAGCTCGGCGGCAAGGCCGTCACGGTCCTCCGCGGTGAGCTGATCGCGTCGTAGAGAGCGGTTCCTGGCTCCGGCGGCCTCCGATCACTGGATCACCTGGTCCGAGCGGACCAGCACCGATTGGGGGATCGTCAGGCTCAGCGCCTTCGCGGTCTTGAGGTTGACGACCAGCTCGAACTTCGTCGGCTGTTCGACCGGAAGGTCGGCGGGCCTGGCGCCCTTCAAGATTTTGTCTACGTAGGTCGCCGCCCGGCGCGCGCCATCCCGGAGGTCGGGGCCGTAGCTCATGAGACCGCCGGCTTCGGGATAGATCGAGTATGGGTAGAGCGCCGGGAGCCGGTTCGCCATCGCAAGGTCGGTGATCTGTGCGGCCCGCGAGTGAAGACGCGCGCAGTCGAGCACGATGATCGCTTCGAGCCGTTGCCGCGCCGCCGATGCGATCGCGCCCGTGGGATCCGGCGTGCCTCGCACCTCGAGCGACGACGGCGTCAGCTTCAGTAGGGTTGCGGCGGCCTGCGTCTCCTTCCACTCGCTCTCGCCGAGCGGCTCGCCCGGCCCGCACCAGAGAACACCGACGCGAGACAGCTTCGGCAGCATCTCGCGAAGAATCTCCAGACGCTTTCGGCTGAGCTCCGGGGAGATCATGGTCAGCCCCGTGACGTTGCCGCCGGGACGGGCCAGGCTCGCGACCAACCCCTGCTTCACCGCGTCGCCGCTCGACACCATCACGATCGGGATGGTCCGCGTCGCACGCTTGGCGGCGAGCGCGGCGATCCCGCTCTGGGTGACGATCACCTCGACCTTGAGACGGATCAGCTCGGCGACCAGGTCTGGAAGCCTCCCCGGCTTCCCTTCCGCATATCGGATCTCGAGAACCACGTCGCGTCCTTCCCGATAGCCGAGATCCCGAAGGCCCTGCCGGAACGCATCGAGATGCGGGTTGTCGACGGGCCCAGAGCGCAAGCTGACGAAGCCGATGCGACGCGCCTTCCCCGCCGACTGTGCCGTGACGGCGACCGGCGCGGCGAGAAGGCCGAGAACGACGACCAGGGCCACGAGCCGCGACGTCATCAGGTGCGTTCTGGCGAGCGCGATCACGATCGAACGCTCAGAGCCGATAGAGCATCCAGTAGACGAGCACCCCGGTGACCGACACATAGAGCCAGATCGGGAGCGTCCAGCGGGCGATCCTCACGTGCCGCGCGAAGTTCCCCTGGAGCGCGCGGTAGAGGGTCGTGAGCGCCAGCGGAACGATCGCCGCGGCCAGCACGATGTGCGAGAGGAGCATCGGATAGTAGATGAGGCGAATCCATCCCGCTCCCACGAACGGCCGCGAGCCCGCGATCGAGTGGTAGGTGACGTACGAGACCAGGAACAAGGTCGACACCACGAGCGCCGAGACCATGCACGTCTTGTGGGCGGTCACGCGCTTTCGCCGGATGAACACCCAGCCCGCGCTGAGCAGCGCGGCGCTCGTCGCGTTGAGGCAGGCGTTGAGCAGCGGCAGCGTTGCCGCCAGCGCGCCGGCTTCGGGTTGCGGCGTATGGCCGAGCAGCAAGTAGCCGACGACCAGCACGATCGCGAGCGAGATCCCGCCGATCACGACGAGTGCCGAACGATCGTCGGTCGCCGACGCGCTCATGGCGAGATCACGAGGAAGGCGAGGGCGGCGAGGAACATGAGGGCCGTCGCCAACCAGCCGAGCAGGTTGAGCCACGGACCGTTTGCGTGCTCGCCCATGATGGCCCGATTATTGCCGACCAGCATGACGAGCAGGAGCAGCGGCGGCGCCAGGAGCCCGTTGACCACCGCCGACAGAAACAGCATGCGGATCGGGTTCGTTCCGGCCAGGTTCAGCGCCATGCCCGCGACGACGGCGCCGGCGAAGACGAGGTAGAAGCGCCGGCCGCGCCGCGGTGTGAGATCGAGCCCCGAACGCCAGCCGAACACTTCGGCGATCGCGAACGACGCCGATCCGGCCAGGACGGGCACCGCCAGGAGCCCCGTACCGATCAGTCCCATCGCGAAGAGCAGGTATGCTCCGTCGCCGGCCAGCGGACGGAGCGCCTCGGCGGCCTGACGCGCGCTCTCGATCTCGGATCGGCCGGAGGCGTGGAGCGTCGCGCCGGTCGCGAGGATGATGAAGAACATGACGAGGTTGGAGAAGAACATGCCGGTGGCGACGTCGAGCCGCGCGTCGGCAAGCTCGTGCGCGGTCGCGCCGCGGCGGTGGGCCACGGTGCGCCGCCCCCGGGCCTTCTCCTCTTCGACCTCGTGCGAGGCCTGCCAGAAGAAGAGATATGGTGAGATCGTCGTGCCGAGCACCGCGACCATCGTCGTCATATGGAGCGAATCCCAGCCAAGCCGCGGCACGAAGGTCGCGACCGCGACCTGCCACCAGTCGGGCCTGGCCAGAAAGGCGGTGAGGATGTACGCAAACAGCACGGCGGTCAGCCACTTGAGATATTGGGCGAAGCTCGCGTAAGTCGTGTAGACCGTCGTGAGGAGAATGAGGAGGCCGAGCGCCGGCACAGACACGAGCGGCGGCACACCGGTGAGCATGTGCATGACGCCGGCCATGCCCGAGAGGTCGGCGGCGATGTTGAAGACATTGGCGACCAGCAGGAGCACGCAGGCGACGTAGATGAACGGGCGCGGATAGTGGCTGCGGATCGCGGCCGCCAGGCCGCGGCCGGTGACGAGACCGATCCGCGCGCAGATCAGCTGCACGGCCGCCATCAGCGGAAAGGTCGCCAGCGCCATCCAGAGCATCCCGTAGCCGAGCGAGGCCCCGGCGACCGAATAGGTCGTGATCCCGCTCGGATCGTCGTCCGCCGCGCCGGTGACGAGCCCCGGCCCGAGAATCCTGAAATAGCGGACGAGCGGATTGTGGCTGTGCCGATCGATGTCCGGAGGATTGCGCATGAGATCCGTCCCATTATGCCCGGACGCGAACCGGCCGATTCGGATAACATGGCCCGCCGTGAACGAAGGGAGACGAACGTGAGCGGATTCGTGGACTACGAGCGGTACGACGCGACCGGTCTGGCCGACCTCGTCCGTCGGCGACAGGTCACCCCCACCGAGCTCCTCGAGGCCGCCATCGAGCGTGTGCAGGCGCGCAACGGCGCGGTCAACGCGGTGACGATGCCGCTCTACGATTACGCGCGCGCGGCGATCGCCGCGGGTCTGCCCGACGGACCATTCACCGGCGTGCCGTTTCTCATGAAGGACCTCACGGCCGCGATCGCGGGCGTGCCGATGACCCGGAGCTCGCGATTCTTCGCCGACGCGCCCCCGCCCACGGCCGACAGCGAGCACGTCGCGAGGCTCAAGCGCGCCGGTCTCGTCATCTTCGGTCGCACCAACACCTGCGAGCTCGGGCTCTCGCTCACCTGCGAGCCTCGGCTGCACGGTCCGACGCGCAATCCGTGGGATCCCACGCGCATCTCGGGCGGCTCCAGCGGCGGCGCGGCCGCGGCCGTCGGAGCGCGCATGCTCCCGATGGCGCACGCGACCGACGGCTTCGGCTCGATCCGCGCGCCGGCGGCGTGCTGCGGCGTCGTCGGGCTCAAGCCCACGCGCGGGCGGAACACCATGGCGCCGGTTCTGGGCGAAGGGCTCGGAGGCTGCTCTGTGGAGCACGCGGTGACCCTGTCCGTGCGCGACTCCGCGGCGCTGCTCGACGCGACGTGTGGTGCGGGCGTGGGCGACCCCTACGTCGCGCCCCCGCCGGCTCGACCCTACCGGCAGGAAATCGGCGCCGATCCGGGCGCGCTACGCATCGCGTTCACGAGCCTGGCGCCGAACGGCGCGAAGATCGAGACGGAGAGCCTGCGCGCGCTCACCGAGACGGCCAGGCTCTGCGCCGAGCTCGGGCACCGGGTCGAGCAAAACGACCCGGCGATCGATCGGTCGGTGGTCGTGCCGACGTTCCTCACACTCGCCGCGGCGAACACCGTGGTGAACCTGGCGAGCCACCCGACGAAGGGCCGCGCGGCCCGGGAGGACGAGGTCGAGACGGTGACGTGGGCCACGGCCAAGCTCGGTGAGAAGGTAAACGGCGCCGACTACGTTCGCGCCACGCAGGCGGCCCATCGGCTCGGGCGCCAGATGGCCGCGTTTCATGGTGACTGGGACGTGCTGCTCACGCCGGGCCTCGCGACCGTGCCCGTGAAGCTCGGCTGGATCGACATGATGATGGGCGACGTCGACGAGTACTGGCGCCGCGTCTTCGCCTTCTCGCCTTTCACCGTCTGGTTCAACCTCACCGGCCAGCCCGCGATGATGCTGCCGCTCGGCCGCTCGCAGGAAGGGCTGCCCGTCGCCGTGCAGATTGTCGCGCGCTATGGCGACGAAGCGACCTTGTTTCGCCTCGCCGCGCAGCTCGAAGCCGCGCGTCCGTGGTTCGAGAGGAAGCCGGCGCTCGCCGCCTGAGGTGGAAGCGCCGCGCTGGAATCCGGACCTGGCCGGGACCTACGACAGGGTCGCCGCGCCGTACGGCGAGCAGTTCTTCGACGAGCTCGCTCGAAAGCCGTTCGATCGTGAGCTGCTCGATCGTTTCGCGGCGCGTCTGAGCGGACGCGGCCTGGTGTGCGACGTGGGCTGCGGTCCCGGCCACGTCGGCCGGTACCTGGCCGAGCGAGGCGTGGACGTTTTCGGGCTCGATCTGTCGCCGGGCATGGTCGCCCTCGCCCGAAGGCTGAACCCGTCGATGCGGTTCGAGCAGGGCGACCTGCGCGCCCAGCGGCTACCGGACGCCTCGTTGGCCGGTATTGTCGCCTTCTACTCCCTGATCCACCTGGAGCGGACCGAAATCGTGAGCGCGCTCACCGAGCTGGCCCGCGTCCTTGTCCACGCGGGTCCGATCCTCATCGCCTTCCACGGCGGCGACGGCGAGGCCCACGCCGACGACTGGTTCGGGTGCGGCGTGTCGATCGACGCCGCCCTCTATCGACCGACCGACATGGCGGCCGCGATGGAGCAGGCGGGCTTTCGCGTCGAGTCGATCACGACGCGCGCTCCTTACGATTTCGAGTACCAGTCGACGCGCGCCTACGCCGCCGGGGTGAAGCGGTGACCGCCGTTCTCGCGCACGATGTAGCCCGGCCGCGGGAAGTGCCCGGCCAGGATCAACGTGCCCGAATCGGCGTGGCGCTCGACGAACGCGCGCCGTGTGACGCGCGCCTGCGCGGGGTCGTAGCAGAAGCGGCTCGACCACTGCGGCTCGGCGACCTGCACCGTCCGGTGCATGAGATCGCCGGAGAAGACGGCGTTGCCGGCCGAGGTCGTCAGGCGCACGCACACGTGGCCCGGCGTGTGGCCGACCCACGGCTCGAAGCGAAGGTGCTCGCCGATCTTGAAGTCGCTGTCGACGAGCAGCGCCTGGCCCGCGTCGACGATCGGCACGACGCTGTCGGCGATACAGCCCGACTCTTCCTGGCCGGATTCGTTCTCGTGCTTCCAGAACTCCCACTCGGCGCCGGCGATCACGTACTTGGCGTTCGGAAAGGTCGGCACCCAGCGCCCGTCCTTCCAGCGCGTGTTCCAGCCGACGTGATCGACGTGCAGATGGGTGCACACGACGAAGTCAACCTGCTCGGGCGTGACGCCGACCGCGGCGAGGTCGTCGAGATATGAGCCCGTCCGCATGTTCCAGGCCGGTGCCCCGGTGCGCGCCTTGTCGTTGCCGACGCCGGTGTCGATCAGGATCGTGTGGCGCGGCGTCCGCACGACGTAGGTCTGGATGCGCGAGGCGAGATCGCCCGTGCGCTCGTCGAAGAAGTGCGGCTTGAGCCAGCGGTGATGGCCGGCGATCACGTCGGCCCGCGAGTCGGGCAGCATGGATGCGGTCGGGAACGACGAGCGGTCGATCTCGATCACGCGAGCAATCGTCACCTCGCCGAGCTTCATCGTCTGCATCGCGCTCCTCCCCAATAAATTGGTGATAGGGTAGCCGCAAAGGAGGCCGTATGCGTGGCGTAGTTTTCCTCGGTGGCCGGAAGCTCGAGCTGCGTGAGTTCCCCGACCCGACACCGGGCGCCGGCGAGGTCGTCGTCGCCATGAAAGCCTCGGGGATGTGCGGGAGCGATCTCCATCCCTATCGCGCGGTCGGCAACGCGGCCGCCGCGCTGGGCCTCGGCGGCGGCGGTGGTCCCATCGTGGCCGGCCACGAGCCCTGCGGCGTCGTCGCCGCGCGCGGCGCCGGCGTGAGCGAGGCCGACGCGCCGACGGGCCAGCGCGTGATGGTCCATCACTACAAGGGCTGCGGGCGCTGCAAGCACTGCAAGGTCGGCTGGGCGCAGCTCTGCCGTCAGGGCATCGTCGTCTACGGTATGACCGGCCACGGCGGGCATGCGGCCTACATGACGGTGCCGGCGTACACGCTCGTCCCCCTGCCCGACTCGCTCAGCTTCGAGGAAGGCGCGGCGATCTCGTGCGGCACCGGGACCGCCTACGGCGCGCTCAAGCGCCTGGACGTCTCGGGTCGCGACACGCTCGCGGTCTTCGGCCAGGGGCCGGTGGGGCTCAGCGCCACCCTGCTCGGCCGCGCGATGGGCGCGCGCGTGATCGCGATCGACGTCGCCCCCGAGCGGCTGGCGCTCGCGCGCGACTTCGGCGCCGAAACGGTCGTGAACGCGAAGGAGACGGATCCGGTCGCGGCGCTGCGCGAGCTCACGCACGGCGAGGGTGTCGAGACCGCGATGGACTGCACGGGGAATCCGGATGCGCGCGTGGCCGCGGTGCGGAGCGCCACCACGTGGGGCCGCGTGGCCTTCGTCGGCGAGGGCAACACGACGACGTTCGACATCAGCCAGGACATGATCCGCCGGCAGCTCACGATCCACGCCTCGTGGACCTTCTCGAGCGTGGGCCAGGCCGAGTGCGCGCGCTTCGTCGCGGATCGGAAGGTCGAGCTCGGGCGCCTGCTCACGCATCGCTTCCGCCTCGAACAGGCGGAGCGCGCCGCCACGCATCGCCGCAGCCTCAACCTCGAGGTGATCGCCTGCCTGGAAGCCCTCGTCCAGGCGGCCCCGATGGACACGGACAAGCTCCTCGCTCACGTCCGGGAGATTCGACGGACGCCTGCGCGCACGCGGCTCACCGACCGGGTGCTGACCCGTCTCAAGACCGCCGGGCGGGCGTGATCGTCGCCGACACCAACCTCCTCGTCTACCTCTATATCCGCGGCCAGCGGACGATGCAGGCCGAGGCCGTGCTGATACGGGATCCGGTGTGGATGGCACCGCTTCTCTGGCGGTCCGAGTTTCGCAGCACCCTGGTGGGCCTGGTCCGCGCCCGCGAGATCGACCTCGACGATGCGCTGCGGATCAGCCACGACGCGGAGCGCCGGATGGGCGGCGCGGAGTTCAGCGTGGCGTCGCAGCAGGTGCTTCAGCTTTCGATTCGATCCAGGTGCTCGGCGTACGATTGCGAGTTCATCGCGCTC
>QHSQ01000233.1 GCA_003221615.1 Candidatus Rokuibacteriota bacterium
CTTCCGCTGATCAGCCCGTCGTCCGGGCGAAGCGCGCGGGCGAGAAGGCCTCGAGGGCGAGCGGGCTCTTGCCGGTCAGGATGAGGTCGGCCACCGCGCGGCCCATGGCCGGGCCGAGCAGGATGCCCTTGCGGCCGGCGCCCGTCGCCATGTAGACGGAGTCGAAGCCCGGCACCCGCCCGAGCAGCAGGAGGCCGTCGGAGGCCACCGGCCGCAGGCAGGCGGTCTGGTGGACGACCTGGGCGTCGGCCATCGCGGGCAGCATCGTCACCAGCGCGGCGCCGATCTCGTCGCGCGCCTCGCGCGTCGTCTCCTCGTCGAAGCCGGCCTCCTCCTCGGTCGTGCCCGCCCACAGGAGGCCGTCGGGCTTGGTGGTGGCGTAGTTGTGGCCCCAGCCGACCGAGCAGAACAGCCACCGGATCCACTACGACCGGGCCTGGGCGATGGACGTCGAAGGCTATCCCGGTCTGGTCGTGCACGGCCCGCTGACGACGACCCTGCTCATCGATTTCGCGCGCGATCGGAATCCCGGCCGCCGGATCGCCGCCTACACGACGCAGGCGCGGGCGCCCCTCTTCGACACGGCGCCGTTCGAGCTGCGCGGGCGGCCGACGGCGGCCGGCGGCGGCTGCGAGCTCTGGGCCGTCACGCCCGAGGGGACCATCGCGATGAGCGCCGAGGTCGAGCTCGCGTAACTCGGCTCGCGCCCCGCGCCCCTGCCGCGGCGAGGCTAGCCGCGCTTGAGCCTCGGCAAGAGCTTCGACGCCGCCTCGTCCACCTGCTGGAGCTGATCGCCTCCGGCGAAGCGCAGCGTGAAATGGCGCGCGCCGGCGTCGATCCAGCGCTGGAGCCATTCCGCGCAGCCCTCGATCGGCCCCGCGTACGCCGCCTGGCGGGCCAGGATCGTCCGCGCCGGCGCCGAGTAGTACGTCTCGAGAAACGTGTTGAGCCGCTGCTCGGCGGCCGCGCGGTTCGAATCGAGCGCCAGGGTAACGTACGCCGCGCCGGTCACCGCGTCGGGCGAGCGCCCGGCGGCGCGCGCCGCCTTCTGTACGCCCGGGAAGTGCTCGGCGAAGAACTCCACGCTGGGCCCGGTCGGGAACCACGCGTCGAAGCGCGCCGCCTCGCGCAGCGCCGTCGGTCCGCTGCCGCCGATCCAGATCGGCGGGCCGCCCGGCCGGTGGGGCTTGGGCTCCATCGTCACGTCGTCGAGCGTGAAGTGCTTGCCCTGAAAGCTCACGTGATCGCGACGCCAGAGCGCCTGACAGATCTCGAGCGTCTCGAGAAAGCGGCCGATCCGCCGCTCGAAGGGCACGCCGGCGGCGGCGAACTCCTTGCGGATCGACGGGTTGTCGGCGGCGAAGCCGACGCCCAGGATGACGCGGCCCTCCGCCGCGCGATCGAGCGTGCCGACGATATGGGCCAGCACCACCGGATTGCGCAGCGCCGGCAGGAGCACACCGGTGCCGAGGCGCACGCGCCGGGTGCGCCCGGCGATCGCCGCCATCAACGTGAGCGGCTCGTGTCGGGGCCGGGCGATCAGCGAGTCCCCGATCCACACGGAGTCGAAGCCTGCCGCCTCCGCGCGCTCGGCCATGGTCAGGAGCGGCGCCGTCTCCGGATGACCGGACATGACGGCCTCGCGCGTGGGTATCAGCACACCGAACTCGACAGCCATCGCTACCTCCCCTCGGCTCGCGGCCTCGTGTCGTCGAGCCGGACGTACAGTCGCTTGTTGATCCTGCCCTTGTTCTCGGTGCGGACGATCGCGAAGCGCCCGACTTGCGACGTCGTCTCGACGTGCGTTCCTCCGCACGCCTGAGCGTCGAATCCCTCGATCTCGACCACCCGGACGCGGCCGTTGGACACGGGCGGCTTGGCCCCGAGCGTCCGCCGCAAATCGTCGCGCGCCCGAAACTCCTCTTCCGAGACGTAGTACGCCGTGACCGCGTGGTCGCGGGCGACCACGGCGTTGACCTTGCCCTCGAGCTCCGCGCACAGCGCCGCGGACAGCGCGTCCAGCTTGAAGTCGATCCTCGACTGGTCCACGCCGATCTGTACGCCGGTGATCCAGCCGCCGTAGTCGCGGAGCGCGATCGTGTTCAGGACGTGCAGCACCGTGTGGTAGCGCGTGAGCGCGAGCCGCCTGGCCTTGTTCACGATCAGCTTCGCCGGCCGGCCGAGGAGATCCGCTGGGGGCGAGCTCTGCGTGACGTGCCAGACGATCTCGTCGGCGTCGGCGTGGGTGGAGACGATCGCCAGTGGCTCATCGTCACCGATTCGCACGGTGCCATCGTCGGCGGGCTGGCCCCCGCCGCCCGGATAGAAGCAGGTGCGGTCGAACGCCAGAGCGCGCTCGCTCACCTCGACCACCCGAGCGTCGGCCTCGAAGCCGTGCTCGGGCTCGAGGTAGAGCCGCGTGGTCGCGACCGTGGGTCGACTCCTTACGCTAGAGGCTGCGACGGCGCGTACTTGTGTCCCAGCGCCTCTTCCCACCTGAGATAGTTCTGCATGTCGGCGAAGTTCCGGTCCGGCCCGGCCGGCACGACGTCGGTGGGCGGCGCCATTACTCCGGCGAGGCCTTTTTCCACCGGCAGGCCCGCCTCGCGCCACGCGGCCATCCCGCCCTCGAGAATCGAGACATTCTGATAGCCGAGCTCGCCGAGGGTCGCGGCGGCGAGCGCCGAGCCGCGGCCGTCCGCGCAGGTGACCGCGATCGGCGCGCTCTTCGACGGAGCGATGTCGCCGATCCAGAGCTCGAGCCACCCGCGCGGCGCCCAGCGCGCACCGGGCACGTGACCGCGCGCGAAGTCCTGGCTCGTATCGACGAAGATCACGGTCGCCGGTGGCGAGGCCTGCAGGTCGCGCGGCGAGATCGACTTCACCTTCGCGCGCGCCTCCTGATAGCCGGCGAGGGTCTCCTCCGTCAGCCCTCGCTCGAGCGCGCCGCCGCTCGCCGCCCAGGCGGTCGTGCCGCCGTCGACGGCGAAGACCTCGCGAAATCCCATCTGCCGATACCACGAGGCGATCAAGGTGGCGCGCGCCTTCTTGTCGCACGCGAAGACGATCTGACAGTTCTTGACGACGGCCACGTCGTCGGAGCGCTGCACCGCCTGGCCGCCGGGGAACCACCTGAAGCCCGGGATGTGACCGGCCGAGTATTCCTCGGCGGTCCGCACGTCGATCAGGTAGATCGTCGCCTGGTCGCGGCGCGCCATCACGCTCTTCAGGGCTGGGATGTCGAGATAGCGGACGCCGTCCTCAGCGGCCAGCTTGGCGGCGTAGGCTTCGGCCGCAGCGACTCCCGCCGCCGACGGCTCGGGAAGCTGCACGCGATCGGCGCCGGTCTCGAGCTTGTGCCCGGCGAGCACCCAGCCGGCGGTTCCGTTCTTCAGGCCGTATACCCTGGGAATCCCCATGCGTTGCAGGACCCGGGCGCCGATGATGCTGCGCGTGCGTCCCGCGCAATTCACGATGATGGTCGTGTCCTTGTCGATATCCCCGGCGATGTCGGTGATGCGCAGCGCCAGCTCGCCCCCGGGCACGCTGCGGCCGCCGGGGATGCAGAAGCGCCGGAACTCCTCGGGCGTGCGCGAATCGAGGATGACGAACTTCTCGCCCTTCTGGATGCGCGCCGCGAGGTCCTTGCACTCGACCTCGGGCACGTGGTCGACCACCTCGACCTTCTCGCCGAAGTCCTTGCTCGGAACGTTCATCCCCCACTCGGTCTCGAATCCGTCCGTGACCCAGCGGTTGATTCCGCCGTCGAGCACCGAGACCTGGCGATAGCCCATGCGCTCCAGGGTTCCCGCGGCGAGCCGGGCGCGCCGGCCGTCGTCGTCACACACCACGATGGGCGTGCCCTTGAAGGGCATCGCCTGCGGCGCCTGAAGCTCCAGCTGCCGGCGCGCGATCAGGCTCGCGCCGGGGATGTGGCTACTGTTGTACTCGCCGGCCTCCCTGACGTCGATCAGGGCGAACGGCTCCTTGCCCGTGAGCAGACTCTTGAGTGCGGCCGGTGCGATCGTGGCTGCCATCGGTTGCTACCTCCGCGCCGTGAGGCGCCTGAAGACTGCGCCGTACTGGAACCCGTAGCCCTCAGCGTGCTCGGCGGCGTTCTTCTTCACGCGCTCGCCGATCGTATGACCCTCCGGCACGTTGAAGCCGGGCACCTGGCTCTCGTGACGAATCAATCCGGCGATCTGGCGATCGATCGAGTCGGTGACGTCGACGATGACGTCGGGCTCGTCGGCGCCCCAGTACCAGAGCTCGCGCACCTTGTGCGGCTCGAGCCCGTCCCGCGTGATCTGCTCGGGGAAGTGCAGATGATCACGCGCGTACGGATAGACCGCGTCGGTCGCGGTGATGCCGGCCTTGCGATGGTCGCGATGCTGGAATCCACGGATCCGGTACGGGTCGTGCACGAAGACCGTGTGCGGGCGATATCGCCGGATCGCGCCGACGATGTCGCCGAGGAATTCCCGGGTGTCCTCGAGGCCGCCGTCGGGGTAGCCCAGCATGACGACGTGACGCACGCCCATGAAGTCGGCGGCGGCGCGCTGCTCGTCGGCGCGCTTTCGGGTGAGCGCGGCCGGCGTCAACGCGCGGTCCGCGGTGCCGGCCGCACCGTTCGTGCAGAGAACGTAGGTCACCTCGCACCCCGCGGCCGCCCACTTGGCCACGACGCCCCCGGACCCGATCTCAGCATCGTCGGGGTGCGCGAAGATCACCAGCGCCTTGTCGGGAATCTCGGTCACGATCTCGAGCTTGGGGAGCGTCTCGTCTCTGGGCATGGGGCGATTCTACAGGAGCGCGGAAGCTCCGGCGCCATCCAGCGCGGTGAAGCGGTATTATAGCCGGCACCATGACGACCAACTCTTTCCCCCTGGCGCGCTTCAAGGTCCTCGACTTGACCCGGGCCCGGGCCGGCCCCACGTGCGTGAGACAGCTGGTCGACTGGGGAGCCCAGGCCATCAAGATCGAGATGCCCGGCGGGCGCACCGGCGACGGCATGGGCGGTAATCGCCACGGCTTCGATTTCCAGAATCTCCACCGCAACAAGCGGAGCATGACTTTGAACCTCAGGGATCCTGAGGGGGTGGCGATCTTCAAGAAGCTCGCGCGCGACGCCGACATCGTCGTGGAGAACTACCGCCCGGGTGTGAAGGAACGGCTGGGCATCGACTACAAGACATTGAGAACGATCAACCCGCGCATCATCTACGGCAGCATCTCCGGCTTCGGCCAGAGCGGCCCGTACCGGGACCGCCCGGGTGTCGACCAGATCGCCCAGGGTATGGGCGGGCTGATGTCGATCACGGGTATCCCGGGCCAGGGGCCGGTACGCGTGGGGATTCCGATCGCCGATCTTTGCTCCGGCATTTTCCTGGCTCAAGGCATCCTGGTCGCGATCATCGAGCGCGAGACCACCGGCGAGGGCAAGTGGGTGCACACCTCGCTCCTGGAGGCGATGCTCTCCATGCTCGACTTCCAGGCCTCGCGATGGCTGATGAGTCACGAAGTGCCGCCGCAAGCGGGCAACAACCATCCCACCGGTATTCCGACCGGTGTGTTCGAGACGAAGGACGGCCACATCAACATCGCCGCCGCCGGCGACGACATCTACGACCGGTTCTGTCGCGCGATCGAGCGGCCGGACTTGCTGACCGACCCGCGCTTCTCGACCTCCAAGGCGCGCTCGACGAACCGCGACACGATCATGGAAGTCATCATGCCGGTGACGCGGCAGAAGACGAGCGCCGAGTGGATCAAGCTTCTGAACGACGCCGGCGTGCCCTGCGGTCCGATCTACAAGATCAACGAGTCGTTCGCCGACCCTCAGGTGCAGCACCTGGCGATGGCGCAGCCGGTCCACTCGCCAGCGCTCGGCGACCTGACGATCCTCGGGCATCCGGTCTCGCACGGCGAAACGCGCCTGCCGCTGAGAAGCGCGGCGCCCGAGCTCGGCGAGGCCAACGAGGAGGTCCTCACGTCGCTCGGCTACACCAAAGAACAGATCGCGGATCTCACGAAGCGCGGGGTTGTTTAGGATTAACTACATGGGGGGCCTCGAGAGGCCTCGCAACACAGAAGTCAGCCGGTGGTTCGAGTGCGTGTTCGAGGGTGAGACCACCAGGGCCAGAAGGTAGCATTAACCGGAAGGCGCCGCCTCAGGCACACCCGGCCCAGGGTAGCAGATGAGGCGGCCTCCCCAGCGCATCCGGGGAGGCGGTCGTACGTGTGGGGTCAGCGGCCAGCATCCGCCGCACGTTGACCCTCCCGAAGTGCCGCGTCTCCCGGAGCCGCCGTTCCCGCCTGGGACCCAACAACACCCTCCGAATCGCGAACGAGATAGCTCGGCGTAAGTGGGAGGAGGAGATCCAACGTGGCGCGCGCGCCGGATCTCGCTCCGCAGCGCGAGCGCCCGCCTGAACTCGACGCGGACGATGAGCCAAGCCTCAGCACTCCATCGCGTCTGCAGCATGACACGCAGGACGCGGGAGCCACCATGATTGCTGTGCCCCACGACCAGCCGATCAGATTCAGCTTCGAAATGTTGCGGCGCTTCAGTATGAAATCGACTGCCGAGCCGACATCCTTGACCGCGTCGGCTGTCGTGGCGAAAGGCGGATTCTCTGTGGCCGGCGCATCCATCGCCGTGGGCCGAGTGGAGCGACCATAACCGCGTACGTCGACGAAGTAAACGTCGTAACCGCTGCGCGCGACGTACTCCACCCATGAACCGCCCGGCAGATTGATGTCGAAAACCGTTTCGGATGGGTACGTCGCGCCGTGTACAAAGAGCACGATGCGTTCGGCCGAAAAACTGTCGTGGCCCTCAAGCCACTTGTTGCGCACGTGCAGTTGAATACCTGGGTCGGACGCCGGGATCGTGAAGGTCTCGGCGACGATTCTTTGCGCACTGGCGAATGACGGTGCCAGCCATAAGGACAGTAGGCAGATCACGAAGCTAAGACGACACATAGGCCCTCCTCCTTGGGGTTGGCGAAATGCATCTAGCGCGTCGTTGCCTGCGCGCCACGCTCCAGTACGGCGCGTCTTCGCTTGGGTCGCGAGCAGCCGTCACCGGGGAGTCTAGCCGAACGCCGCGACGCGCACCAGCGCGGGGCCGACAGGTGCGAGTAGGAGTTGGCCGCGTTGGTCGAGCACGGGCTATTCGATCACCTGATCGGCCCGCAGCAGCAGTGACTGCGGGATCCTCAGGCCGAGGGCCTTCGCGGTCTTGAGGTTGATGACCAGCTCGAACTTCGTCGGCTGCTCGACCGGAATATCGCCAGGCTTGGCACCTTTCAGAATCTTGTCCACATACGTGGCGGCGCGCCGGCTCAAGTCCGGAACGTTCACGCCGTAAAACATAAGCCCCCCGGCTTCTACAAATTCGCTCTGGTGGTACATGACGGGGAGCCGCTTCTTTGCCGCAAGTTCTACAATCTGTGCTCGCTGAGAACCGAGGATGGCGCTGTTTAGCGTGAGGACTCCCTGAGCCCGCCCCTCGCTCGCGGCTCGAAATACAGTCTCCATATCCTTGGCATGTAAAACGTCTAGGAATTGAAGCTGCATCTTGAACGCCTTTGCGGCGGGTTCGATCTCTTTTAGCGTTTGCGCGTAGCCCGTGGCGGTTGAAGACCCGAGGACGGCCACGCGGGAGAGCTTAGGGACGACCTCTCTCAGAATCTCCAGTCGTTTGCCGCTTAGCTCCGGGACAAAGGTGGACAGTCCTGTGATGTTTCCGCCAGGGCGCGCCAGGCTGGCGACGAAACCGTCGCCAACAGGATCGGGATCGTTCGTCATGACAATAGGAATCGTAGAAGTTGCTTCCTTGGCGCGGCGGGTTAGGGCCCCACCGCTCGTGACGATGACGGCTACCTTGAGACGCACTAGTTCGGCCGCGAGCGCTGGGAGGCGATCGACTTTTCCGTCGGCAGATCGCCACTCAATGACGATGTTTTCCCCCT